>DASRBA010000413.1:0-21973 GCA_035637895.1 Myxococcaceae bacterium | reverse complement strand
CCGTCGACCTGGGCGACCCCACCACGCGCGCCGACGACAGCGAGCTCACCGGCACCGGCCGCTTCCACCGCGTGAACGTGGGCTTCACCGACTGGGCGCTGTCGCTGGGCGGCAACTACGCCATCACCGACGCGATGTCCGTCTACGCCCGCGGCAGCCGCGGCTACAAGATGCCGATCCTCGACCAGTTCCTGTTCGCCACCGACCCGAGCGACCCGACGTTCCCGCGGACGCCGGAGACGCTGCTGCAGGGCGAGGCGGGCATCAAGATGAGCTCCAACATCTACGCGCTGGCGGCGGTCGCCTACTACCTGCAGATCCAGAACTTCCCCAGCCAGGACGCGCAGGTGGATCCGATCACCGGCAACACGAGCTTCGTCACCGTCTACGCCGGCCAGGCGCGCACCATCGGCCTGGAGCTGGAGGCGGCGGCGCAGCCGGTCAAGTTCCTCCGCCTGCAGGGCGTGTTCACGCTGCAGGACCCGCGCTACACGGACTTCACCGAGAGCGGGAAGGACCTCGCCGGCATGCGGATCCGCCGCATCCCGCAGATCCTCTCCGACATCACGGCGACCTTCCTCTACGGGGACGCCAGCGTGGGCGTGAACTGGACCTACGTGGGCCACCGGTTCTCCGACAACAACAACACGGTGGACCTGCCCGGCTTCAACCAGTTCAACGCGGTGGCCTCGTACAAGCTGGGCCGCTTCACGGTGGGCTTGCAGGCCACCAACCTGCTGGACAGCTTCGGGCTCACCGAGGGCAACCCCCGCGTCGACGAGACCGCCGGCGGGAACAAGGACATCTTCCTCGCCCGCCCGGTGCTCCCGCGGCGCGTCACCCTCTCGCTGGAAGCCAGCCTGTAGCGGCGAGATGAAGCGCGCGCTGCTCGCGTGCATCGCCGGCGCGGCCCTGGCGGCGGCCGGCGGCGCATCCGCCGGCGTGGAGGTGGTCATCGCCTGCGGTAGCCAGGGCGACGACCAGTCCGCGTGCCAGGCCGGCGCCGAGGCGTGGGCGAAATCGACCGGGAACACGGTGCGGCTGGTGGCGGTGCCCACCGACTCCAGCCAGCAGCTCACGCAGTACCAGCAGCTGTTCGCCGCCCGGTCGTCCGACGTGGACGTGTTCCGCCTGGACATCGTGTGGCCGGGGATGGTGGCCGGCCACATGGTGGACCTGCGGCCCCACGTCACCGACGAGGAGCTGGGCCGGCACTTCGCCCCCATCGTGAAGGCCCTCACGGTGGACGGGAAGCTGGTCGCCCTCCCCTGGTTCACCGACGCGGGGCTGCTCTACTACCGCAAGGACCTGCTGGAGAAATACGGCCTGAACCGGCCGCTCTCCTGGCCGGACCTGGCGGAGGCGGCGAAGGCGATCCAGGACCGCGAGCGCGCCGCCGGCAACCGCCGGATGGTGGGCTTCGTGTTCCAGGGGAAGGCGTACGAGGGGCTGACCTGCAACGCGCTGGAGTGGATCGACGCCTTCAACGGCGGCACGGTGGTGGCGGACGACGGGACGGTCACCGTCGACAACCCGCGGGCGGTGGCGGCGATCGACTTCGCGGCGTCGCTGGTGGGCAACGCCGCGCCCATGGGCGTGCTCAACTACGACGAGGAGGCGTCCCGCGGCGCGTTCCAGTCCGGCAACGCGGTGTTCATGCGCAACTGGCCCTACGCGTGGGCGAAGGCGCAGGCCGCGGACAGCCTGATCAAGGACAAGGTGGGCGTGATGTCGCTCCCGCCGGGCGGGCCGGGCGGCAAGAGCACCGGCACGCTGGGCGGCTGGAACCTGGGCGTGTCGCGGTACTCGACGAAGCAGGAGGCGGCGATCTCGCTGGTGAAGTACCTCACCGGCCCGGAGGAGCAGAAGCGGCGCGCCATCGCCTACGCCGCCAACCCCACCATCCGCTCGCTGTACCAGGACCCGGACGTGCTGAAGGCCAACCCCTTCATGGGGAGGCTGGAGGAGACGTTCCTCAACGGGGTGGCGCGGCCGTCGAAGAAGACGGGGCGGATGTACAACCGCGTGAGCGCGGAGCTCCAGACCGCGGTGCACGGGGTGCTGGCCGGTTCGGAGAAGGCCGGCCCCATGCTGCACGCGCTGGCCGGGAAGCTGGAGAAGATGCGCCGCGCCGGGAAGTGGTGATGGACGCCCGCCGCCGAGCCCGATCCGCGTGGCTGTTCCTCGCGCCGTCGCTGGCGGTGCTGGCGCTGGTGGCCGGCTGGCCGCTGCTGCGCACGTTCTGGTTCTCGCTCACCGACGCGGACCTGGGCGGGATGGAGGAGACGCGCTTCGTCGGGCTGGAGAACTACCGGGAGCTGTTCTCCGACTGGCTGTGGTGGCTGTCGGTGTGGACCACCTTCCGCTTCGCCATCATCTCGGTGCTGCTGGAGACGGCGCTGGGGCTGGGCATCGCCATGGTGCTGCACGCGCGCTTCGCCGGCCGCGGGGTGCTGCGCGCGGCGGTGCTGATCCCCTGGGCCATCCCCACCGTCGTCTCCGCGCGGATGTGGGGTTGGATGTTCAACGACGTCTACGGCGTGGTGAACGAGATCCTGCTGAAGCTGGGGATCATCCAGGACGCGCTGGCCTGGACCGCGGACCCGAGGCTGGCGCTGCCGGCGGTGATCGCGGTGGACGTGTGGAAGACCACCCCGTTCATGACGCTGCTCATCCTGGCGGCGCTGCAGACGCTGCCGGACGACGTCTACGAGGCGGCGCAGATCGACGGCGCGCGCCCGCTGCGCGTCTTCTTCCGGATCACCCTGCCCTTGATCCGCGGGCCGCTGATGGTGGCGGTGATCTTCCGGATGCTGGACGCGCTGCGCGTGTTCGACGTGTTCTACGTGCTGACCAGCAACAGCAACGAGACGCTGCCGATGGCGGGGTACGCCCGGCGGAAGATGTTCGAGCTGCAGGAGCTGGGCGCGGGGGCGGCGGCGGCCTCGACGCTGTTCGCGATCATCGCGCTGTTCACCGCGGTCTACCTCGTCGCCGCGCGGGTGCGCGTGGAGCCGGAGGCGACGTGAGGCGGAGCGTGCTCCAGCGGGCGCTGTTCGGCGCGGTGGTGGCGCTCATCGCGCTGTACACGCTGTTCCCGTTCTACTGGGCCGTCGTCACCTCGCTGAAGACGGGCAGCGCGCTGTTCGAGGTGGAGCCGTGGCCGCGCGCGCCGGCCTGGCGGAACTACCCGCAGGTGTTCGAGCAGCAGCCCTTCTTCACCAGCATCCTCAACTCGGTGCTGGTGGCGACGAGCACGGTGGCGGTCTCCCTCTTCCTCTCCGTCACCGCGTCCTACGCGCTGGCGCGGGTGCGGTTCCGCGGGCGCGCGCCCCTGCTGTTGATGTTCCTGGGCGTCTCCATGTTCCCGCAGATCGCCGTGCTCTCCGGCATGTTCGAGCTGATCCGCTGGCTGGGCTTGTACAACCGCTTCCCGTCGATGACGGTCTCGTACCTGATCTTCACCCTCCCCTTCACCGTCTGGGTGCTCACCACCTTCATGCGCGAGCTGCCCAAGGAGCTGGAGGAGGCGGCGGTGATGGACGGGGCCACGCCGTGGACCATCGTCACCCGCGTCTTCCTGCCGCTGATGGGCCCGTCGCTGGTGACCACCGGGCTTTTGGCGTTCATCGCCGCCTGGAACGAGTTCCTCTTCGCCCTCACCTTCACCCTCACCAGCGAGGAGCGGACGGTGCCGGTGGCGATCTCCCTCATCGGCGGCGGGAGCGCCTTCGAGCTGCCCTGGGGGGTCATCATGGCGGCGTCGGTGATCGTCACCGTGCCGCTGATCGCGCTGGTGCTGGCGTTCCAGCGGCGGATCGTCTCCGGGCTGACCGCGGGGGCGGTGAAGGGCTAGAGGATGTCCGCCCACCGCGGGGAGGCGGCGAAGGCGGCGTGGATCAACCCCACGTGCGAGTACGCCTGCGGGAAGTTGCCCCACATCCGCAGGTCGGCGGTGGCGTAGTCCTCGGAGATCAGCCCCAGCGGCGACAGCGCGGCGTGGACCTGCTTCATCACCCCGCGCGCCTCCTCCAGTCGGCCGGTGGCGGCGAGCGCCTCGATCAGCCAGAAGGTGCAGATGATGAACGCCACCTTGGGCGTGCCGAAGCCGTCGTCCAGCTTGTAGCGGAAGAGCCAGCCGTCCTTGGTGAGGCCCTTCCACACCGCGTCCACGGTGGCGCGGATCCGCGGGTCGTCCGGCGGGAAGAGGCGCAGGGTGGCCACCTGGAGCAGCGAGGCGTCCAGGTCCTTGCCGCCGTAGGAAGCGACGAAGCTCCCCAGGTCCGCGTTCCAGGCGCGGGAGACGATCTCCGAGCGGATCTTCTCCGCCGCCTGGCGCAGCTCCGGCTCGCGCGCCGGGTCCTGCCGCGCCATCACCGAGGCCGCGCGGTCCACCGCCGCCCAGCACATCAGGCTGGAGAAGGTCTGCGGCGTCCACTCTGTCCGCAGCTCCCAGATGCCCGCGTCCGGGGTGCCCGCCACGGTGATCGCCTTGCGCGCCAGGCGCTCCAGCAGCGCCAGCGTCTGGGGAGAGCGCTCGGCGGTGAAGCGGTCGTCGAGGTACACCGGGGCCAGCGCCAGCACCGTCTCGCCGAAGATGTCGTGCTGGAGGTGCGTGGCGGCGCCGTTGCCCACGCGGACCGGCCCCTCGCCGTTGAAGCCGGGCCAGTGGTCCAGGACGCGCTCCTCCAGGTCGGAGCGGCCGTCGATCCGGTAGAGCGGCGCGAGGTCGAGGTTGGGCGTGGAGGAGGCGATGTTGAGGAGGAACTGGGTGAAGTGCTCGCGCTCCTCGAACTGCCCGAGCAGGCGGAAGGCGGCCAGCGTGTAGTACGCGTCGCGCAGCCAGCAGTAGCGGTAGTCCCAGCAGCGGCCGCTGCCGGGCGCCTCGGGGATGGAGGTGGTGGTGGCGGCGACGATGGCGCCGGTGTCCTCGAAACAGTGGAGCTTGAGCGCCAGCGCGGAGCGGATCACCTCGCGCTGGTACATGGGCGGGATGTTGCAGTGCTTCACCCAGCGCTGCCAGTAGCGGACGGTCTCCCCCAGGAAGCGGTCGCACAGCGGCGCCAGCGGCTCCTCGATGGGGGCGCCCCAGGTGAGCGCGAGGTGGCGGCGCTCGGTGAGCGCGAAGGGCTGGCCGCCGAGGTAGCTGTGCGCGATGTCCGTGGTGAGGCGGAGGGGGCTTGGGAACCCTTCGAAGGCGACGTGGTTCGACCCCTGGAGCGGCCGGGGCGCCGCCTTGGACCAGCCGAGGCGGGGGTCGCAGCGGACGCGCAGGCGCGGCGTGCCGGAGAGCGGCTCGACGACGCGGAGGAGCTGGGTGGGCCGGAAGGAGCGGTCGTGGAGGAAGAAGCGGGGCGCGAAGTCGAGGACGCGGAACTTCCCGCTGTCGTCCTGGAAGGTGGTCTCCAGGACGTTGGTGTTCTCCAGGTAGCGCTGGGTGCCGGCGGCGCCGCTGGCCGGGGAGACGGAGAAGGTCCCGCCATTCTCGTGGTCGAGGAGCGTGGAGAAGACGGGTTCGGAGTCGAACCGCGGGAGGCAGCACCACACCACGGCGCCGGTGCGCTCCACCAGGGCGGAGAACTGACAGTTGCCGATCAGTGCGAGGTCTTCCAGGCGCATGGTGGTATCAGGCCATCCATGGCGACCTTGAACAAGCAGTGGCTGCTGGCCAGCCGTCCGAAAGGCCCGGTGGAGGAGTCCAACTTCCGCCTGGTGGAGCAGGAGGTCCCGGCGCCGAAGGACGGCGAGGTGCTGCTCCGGGTGAGCTACCTCTCGCTCGACCCGTACATGCGCGGGCGCATGGACGACGCGAAGTCCTACGCGGCGCCCCAGAAGCTGGACGAGGTGATGATCGGCGGCACGGTGGGCGAGGTGGTGGAGTCGCGCAACCCGGCCTGGTCGAAGGGCGACCTCGCGGTGGGGATGGGCGGCTGGCAGCAGTACTTCGTCTCCGACGGCAAGGGGCTCACCAAGGTCCCGCGCGGGCTGCCGGAGTCGGTGTTCCTGGGCGCGGTCGGGATGCCCGGCGTGACGGCGTGGTACGGGCTCAACCAGATCTGCAAGGCGAAGGAAGGCGAGACGGTGGTCGTCTCGGCGGCGAGCGGCGCGGTGGGGAGCGTCGTCGGCCAGCTGGCGAAGCTGCGCGGCTGCCGGGCGGTGGGCGTCGCCGGCGGGCCGGCCAAGTGCGAGCACGTGGTGAAGGACCTCGGGTTCGACGCCTGCGCGGACTACAAGGCGGAGGACTTCCGGGAGCGCTTCAAGGCGGCGGTGCCGGGCGGGATCGACTGCGTGTTCGAGAACGTCGGCGGCCCGGTGTTCGACGCCTCGCTGGCGCGGATGAACCCGTTCGGCCGGGTGGCGCTGTGCGGGATCGTCGCCGCCTTCGGCGGGCAGGACATCTCGATCAAGAACGTGCGCTCCATGCTGACGAACCGGGTGCTGGTGCAGGGCTTCATCGTCACCGACCACATGGAGGTCTGGCCGCAGGCGATGAAGGAGCTGGGGGGCCTGGTCGCGGCGGGGAAGGTCAAGTTCCGCGAATCGGTGGCGCAGGGGCTGGAGAGCGCCCCGCGCGCGTTCATCGGCCTGCTCAAGGGCGAGAACCTGGGCAAGCAGCTGGTGAAGGTCTCCTAGACCTCCTTCGGCAACCCGAGAATGAACCTCCTGCTCCTGCTGTCGCTGGTGGCGAGTCCGTTCGACACCCCCGAACCCGAGGTGGCGCCCTCGCCCAGAGAGGCCCAGGCGTTGGCCCTCGACCCGGGCGAGACCGTCATCGACTTCGACGTCTCCCCCATCCGCCCGGAGGCCGCGCTCCTCCTCAAGGGGAAGATCCTGTTCTGGACGATCGGCGGGGCGACCCGGTCGATCGCGCTCCCGAAGGACACGACCGTCTCGGCGATCGCGTGGCATCCCCTCGGCCAATCCCTGTTCCTCCTGACCAATCGAGAGATCGTCAAGACGCCGATCGCCTCATGGGCGCCCAGGACGATCTACCGCTCGACGTCGCCGCTGCGCCGGCTGGTGGTCGGGCCGAGGCCGTTCAACCCGATCTGGTACGACAACGAGGAGTTGGACAAGGACAAGGACACGGTCCTCGCCTACCGGATCTTCTTCGGCGTGAAGAAGGACGGGAAGTACTCCACCCACTCCATCACCGAGAACGGGAAGAGCGAGCACGCCGTCCCGAACGCGGCGCTCCCGGCCGCCTTCCACCCCGCCGGGCACCTCCTGCTCTGGGAGGACGACGCGCACTGCTTCTGGAGAGCGGAATACGACCACCTGGACTGGGACGACCGCCCCTCCTCCCCGCTGAACATCTGCAAGGGCAGCCTGACGTACACGCCGAACGGCGCGGGCCTGCTGCAGTGGCAGAGCGGGGCGAACGGCGTGACGCTGCGGCTCGGGAAGACGTCGAGCGTGGTCGCGAAGGACGTCCGCTTCGAGTCCACGCCCTCCTCCGTCGCGGACGGTCGAGGGATCGTCGGGGTGACCAAGGAGGGCGTCCGCTACGTGCCGATCGACGTGCCGCTCGCGGACGTGGTGAACGCGTGGATGTTCCTGGAGAACCCGCGCGACCAGGAGCTCTTCTCGGCGAACGCTGGGCTCTTTCGCCCGATCGAGAAGCGCCAGATGTATGAGCTCTACGATTCGGAGAATTACGACTGCGACGATCACGGCTACGACGAGACCACGCCCTCCCGTCCGTACCTGGTGACCACCGACATCTTCTGGGAGCTGTTCGCCACCGCCTTCGACGGGACGTTCATCCTCTCCGAGAAGCAGGTCGCCGTCCCCGCGTTCTGGAAGTTCGTCCAGGGGGCGAACGAGGCCCTGAAAGCACAGCCGCGGACCCGCGCCGCCGCCGCGTTCGCCGCGCTGGCGGCGGTGAAAGACGGCAAGGCGGGTGACAACCCCGAAGCCGCCCGGATCCTCCGCGCCGAGGGCATCTCCGACTCCTCCGTCACCGGCACGTCATTCGACTTCGGGAACCTGAAGCCGCGGAGTCACTACGCCCGGGACCCCGCCCTCCAGCGCTACTTCCAGGCGTTCCGGTACCTGACCGACCTGAAGCTGGGCGGCGAGGACCTGGAGCCGCTCCGGAAGCTCCCGCCCGCGGTCGTCCAGGACGCGAGGACCTGGATCGGCGCCTACCTCCCGTTCATCGCGCCGTCGAAGGAGCCCATCGTCTGGGACTCCGGGAGGCTGGTCTTTCCGCTCTCGTGGGGCGTGGACAACGAGATCCTGTATCGCACGGTGTTTCACCCCAACGTTCCCCCGGAAGAGCAGATCACCGGGCGCCTCCTCCCCTCCGGGCTGGACCTGGCGGCCGTCCTCGGCAGCTCGCTCGCCGAATCCCTCCTCGAGGAGTCGGGCGAATTCAAGAAGTACCCTCGCCTGCGCCCCATGATCGCGTCGCTGAGGAAGAAGGTCGACGTATCGAAAGGCGAGAGCCTGTACCAGCGGTGGCTGTCGGGGTTGGCGACGCAGTGGTCCGAGCGCACCTCCGATGCGATCGATCGGAAGCTCTGGTCGAGGAAGCGGCTGCAGACCGGGCTCGCCTCGTGGGCGACGCTGCGCCACACCACCCTCCTGGTGAACGCGCGCAGCGATGCGGAGTGCGGCGAGGCCGGGTTCGAGGCCATCGTCCTCCGCACACCGCGTGGCTACGTGGAGCCGGACCCGGCGACGTTCGAGGCGATCGCGGGCCTCTTCGACGCGATGAGCCGGATGGTGAAGTCGCAGCAGGTCGCGGACAACGCCATGCAGGACGGCCTGGTCCAGCGCCTCACCGAGTCGCGCGACAAGGTCCTCCTGTTCCGCGACATCGCGAAGAAGGAGCTCGCGCGGCAGCCGCTCACCGCCCAGGAGTACGAGGAGATCCTCTACGTGGGCCGCGCCGCCGAGCACAACTTCCTCGTCTTCAGGAGCCTGGCGCAGGAGGACAACGGGCTCACCGTCCCCGATCCGATGTCCAAGGTCGCCGACGTGGCGGGTTCGCCCGGGTCGCTCCTGCTGGCCGGCGTCGGGGACCCGCTGGAGTGGGACCAGGTCGTCCCGTTCTTCGGGCGCCGGGAGATCGTGAAGGGCTCCGCCTACGCCTACTACGAGACCGTCTCCCCGCAGGTGATGGACGACGCGGAGTGGCGCAAGAAGCTGCCCGGCCTGCCGCGCCCGAAGTGGATCGATCCCTACGTCAGCCCGGCGAGGCTCTCGTGTCCGGCCAAGGCGCCCTGATCGCGCTGCTGCTGGCGAGCGGCGGCGCGCCGCGGTGGGTCTTCACCGGCGACGTCATGCTGGCGCGCGGCGTGGGCCGGGAGATCGCCCTCCGGGGCGGCGCATCTCCCTGGTTGAAGATGCGGAAGTTCTTCGCCGGGGCGGACCTGGTGATGGGGAACCTGGAGGGGAGCGTCGGCGAGCCGGAGGACTGTCTCGGGGAGCCGTGCTTCGCGGTCCAGGTGGACGCGCTTCGCTTTCCGAAGGCGGCCGGATTCACGGCGCTCGGCCTGGAGAACAACCACATCGCCGACCTGGGACCCGACGGGCCGCGCCGCACCCGCGAGGCCCTGGTCCAGGCCCGGATCTCGCCGATCACGTTCCAGGGCTCCCCCACCTTCTTCAAGAGCCAGGGGCACGTCCTCTCGCTGATCGCGGTCAGCAACGTGAAGGGGAAGGACGGCCGGAGGACGGAGGTCCCCTCGGACGCCCTCCGGCAGAAGCTCCGCCTGGCGAGGTCGCTCTCCGACTGGGTGGTGGTCAGCATCCACTGGGGGGCGGAGCTGGCGGACTGGCCTCAGCCGAAGCAGCGGGAGATGGCGAAGTGGCTGATCGCGCAGGGCGCCGACCTGATCATCGGTCACCACCCCCACGTCGTGGAGCCGCCGGAGTGCGTCGACGGGAGGCCCGTCTTCTTCTCGCTGGGCAACCATGTGTTCGACCAGAAGTACCCGGAGACGAAGCAGGGGCTGATCGCCGAGTGCACGGTGGAGGAGGACCAGCTCACCTGCGCCGGCGTCGCGACGACGACCGGTCCCCGCACGTCGTTCCCGGAGGTGCAGGCGGCGGAGCGGAAGCCGGTCGGCGAGTGCCGGGTCCCCAAGCCGCACCCGCTGGTGATCGGCGGATACACCGTGCGGCCCAAGGTGGCGGAGGGCCGGCTCGCGGGCGGAGCGATCGTGCTCGAGGGGACGAAGGAGGGCGCCGGGAGCTGGACCGCGCCCGCCCCGGGCCTCCTCTCCATCGCCGCCGCGCGGCTGGGGAACCCGGAGGAGCTCCTCCTCAGCCTGGAGGCCCACCACTCCAGCATCGACCGGGAGATCGGTCCGCGGCCGTACGTCTACGCGGTGGGACCCAGGGGACCGGTCGCGAAGTGGAGGGGATCGGCGCTGGCGTGGCCCTTGATCGACGCGGAGCTCCTGCACGCGACCTCGGAGGACCTCCTCTGCGCGCTCCACCGCGGCGACTCCTTCATCAAGCTGAACCCCGCCACGACCGAGACCCGGACGGCCGTCTACCGCTGGAACGGCTTCGGCTTCTCGGGGGTCGAGGACGCGGCGCTGAACGACCAGTGCCGCCGCGCCTTCACCGGCGGGCAATCAACCGACTCTGCGTCTGCTGGCGCAGGGCATTGAGATCGCCACCCAGCGCGAAGCCGACCAGGTCCCGGAGCGCGGCGTCTCCCGGGGAGAACAGGGTCCGGACCGGCGCGAAGTCCCCGGCGGCCAGGAGGGCCACCCGGAGCGGCGTCAGGCGCGCGCCCTCCAGGTAGCGGGTGAGATCCTCCTCCCGGGCGGCTCGCAGGGCGTTCGGCAGCGCGTCGCGCGGCGCGGACGACATCGCCTTCTCCAGCCGCTTCCGCTCCCCCTTCAGCACCTTGGGATCGGCCCGCGAGACGAAGCCCTCGTGGACCAGGCTGACCGCCGCCTCCAGCACCACCGCCAGCCGCTCCGGCCCGAGCACCAGCGGCATCGCCACCTCGGGCCGGAGGTGCGCCACGGCGTGGCCGATCCACGCCGCCTGGGTGGCGGGGTCGGCCGAGATGAGCTTCTCGCCCGCGACGAGGCTGACCGGGACGGTCGGGACGGCGCGCAGGCCGGCGGCGTCATCGGGGTGCGGCGTCCGGCGGCCCGACGGCTGCGGCGCGAGGAACGGTGAGAAGAGCTTGGGCGCCGGGTGCCCGAGCGCGCCCGCCACCGCGACCAGGTGCCGCAGCGCCGGGTGGGTCGCGGTCCCCAGGTCCACCGCGTGCTTCTTCGGGTGCAGCTTGAAGTCGTCCAGGTCCGCGCCGTACTCCGCGCCTCCCCACTGGAAGAGCAGCGCCAGCAGCTCTCCCAGCGGGCCGCGCAGGGCAGGATGCAGGAGGTGACGGCGCCAGGACTCGTCCGAGACGGGGGCGCGCAGCTCGGGCGGCGATTGCACCAGCGGCGCCAGCTTCGCCAGCAGCGCCTCCTGCGCGGCGGTGGGTGCCGCCAGCAGCTGGGCGGCGCGCGAGGCGAGGTAGGCGGTGTCCGCGTCACCGGAGCGCTCGGCGACCTGCGCCGCCGCCGCGCAGAGCTTCTCCGGGTGCGACGTGGCCGGCAGCGCGCGCACGTAGGCGGCCAGCGCGTCCTGCCGGTGCGCGGGGAACTCCATCCCCAGGTCGCCGAACGCCTCCAGCGCCTCCGCGTCTTCCGGCAGCAGGCGCGCCCGGGCCGCGAACGCCGCCAGCGCCGCGGGGCGGTCCTTGAGCTCCTTGAGCCGGAGCCCTCCCGCGGCGAGCCAGATCGCCGCCTGGGCCGGCGCGGTGTCCTGCGCCTTGCTCAAGCTCCGCGCGGCCCGCTCGTACGACGTGTCCAGCCGCTTCCACTGCCGCGCCCGGCCCAGCAGCGTCTCCAGCGCCTGGATCGCGTCCCTGAAGGCCGGGTCCCGGTCGAACGCCTTCTCCAGGACGTCGACCGCGCCGTCCAGCCCCGACGGCTGCCGCCCCAGCAGGTCCGCCAGCGAGAGCGTCTCGCGCCGCCATTCGGTCCGCGGCAAGTCCGGGTGCGCGAGCAGCGCCTGCAGCGTCTCCACCGCCTTCCGCTCCTGGCCGGCGTCGCGGTAGGCGGCGGGCAACCGCTGGAGCACCTCCAGCGAACCGGGCCGGACCTGGAGCGCCTGCAGGTAGCCGTCGATCGCCCCTCTCGGATCGGCGAGCTTCTGATGGGCGATGGCGGCGAGCTCGACGAGGAGCTGGTACCGCTCGTCCGGCCCCACCACCGCCGCCAGCTGCCGCCGGTACCGGATGGACTTGTCGAAGGCCGAGAGCTGATCGCACACCGCCACCAGGGTGTGGAGCGCCTCCGGGTGGCCGGGGCCGAGCGCCAGCGCGCGCTCCGCCGCGGCCTGCGCCTCGGCGGGGCGACCCAGCGACCGGTACAGCTCCCCCAGGCGCGCGCCGAGCGCGACCTGGTCCGCCTCCGGGAGCGACGTCCCGTGGGCCGCGAGCAGCCGCTGGAGCGCGTCCGCCGCCTCGGCGCGGTGGCCACCCGCGTCGAGGAGCTGGAACTGCCCGCGCAGCGCGGTCGCGTCGTCGGGGGCGATGGCCAGCGCCCGCCCGTAGTTGTCGAGCGCCGCCGCGGTCCGCTGGAGCTGCTGCTGCGCGAGGCTCAGCTGGCACAGGCGCCGGACCCGCTCCTCGTCCCGTTCGAGGTTCGGGATCGCGGCCTCCAGGACCTCCACCGCGCGCGGCCATTGCCCGACGATCACCAGCAGGTCGGCCAGCGGCAGCGCCGCCTCGACCGAACCGGGCTGCTGCTCCAGCGCGTGCCGGTACCACTCGATCGCCCTGGCGTCGTCCTGCATGCGCTGGGCGAAGTGCCCCGCGAGCTCGACCGCCGCCGCGCCCCGCTCCGCCGCGGACGGGCCGCGCCCGGCCTCGAGCGCCAGCTTCTCCTCGTACTCGGGCCACGCCTTCGCCTGCGCCGCGAGCGCGCGCTGGCGCCGGATCGACGGCCAGTGGAGCTCGTCCGACCTCAGCGCCAGGTCGTAGCTCTTCCGCGCGTTGACCAGGTCGCGCAGCCGCTCCTCGCGGAGCACCCCGGCGCGGTGGAAGAGGTCGGCGCGGGCCGCGGCGTCCTGCTCCAGCTTCGCCTCGCGGTCCAACATCTCGGCGGCGTGCGCCCAGCGCTCCTCCCGCTGGTCCAGCTCCCCCAGCGCCCTCAGCGCGGGACGGTGGGTGGGGAGCTGCTCCAGGGCCTTGCGCCACCACTTCTCGGCACCCCTGGGATCCTGCAGGTGCAGCAGGCTGATCTCGCCCAGCTCGGTGCACAGCGCGGCGCGGACCTCCGGCTGCTCGGCGACGCCGGCGTGCCGGGTGAGGATCTCCACCAGCGGTTGCCAGCGCGCGTTGGTCCGGCGGAGGCGGGCCAGCTCCTCCATCGCCCGCACCTCGCCGGGCCGCCGCTCCAGCACCGCCTCCAGGCAGCGGTCGGCCTGCGCGAGGTCGCCGCGTTGGTCCCACAGCTCGGCGGACATGAAGAGGAGCTCGACCTGTTCGTCCGCGCCGGCGCGGGCGAGGCGGGCCTCGTAGGCGCGGAGCAGCTCCGCCGGGCGCTCGAGCTGGCGGTAGAGCTGCTCCAGGGCGTGGAACGGCTCCGGCGCGGCGGGGTCGTGCTTCAGCGCTTCGAGGAGCGTGGCGACCGCGGACTCGGGATCCGCCAGGTCCTGCGCCTGCACGCGCGCCATGTCGAGCAGCGCCTGCGCCTTGTCCTGCGGGGCGGTCACCAGGTCCGCGACCTGCCGCAGCGCGCTCAGGGACTCCGGCCATTGCCGCTGCAGGCGGTGGAGCTCCGAGAGCTGCAGCAGCAGGGGGACGCGGGCGGCGGCATCCGCGGTGGACGCCAGCTGGAGCTCCAGCGCCTCGGCGGACTTCTGCGCCAGCTCGCGGCGGGAGAACATCTGGACCAGCTGGGCGGAGACGGCGGCGTTGCCGGGGTCGCGCGCGAGCAGATCGCGCAGCGTCTTCTCCGCGCGCTCGACCTGGTCGAGGTCGGCGTCCTCCACCGCCGCGAGCGCCATCGCCACGGCGCCGGAGGCCTTCTGCCCTGGGCCGGCGAGGAGCTGCCGGTAGGTCTCCGCCAGCTCCTCCGCGCGGTGGAGCGATCGCCCCAGGCGCTCCAGCCGCTCCCGGCGTGGAGCCGACCCCGGATCGAGCAGCACCGCCTGCCTCGCCCAGTTGAAGGCGTCGTTCGGGTCCTCCAGCTTCGACTCGTGGAGATCGGCCAGCGCGTCGAGCGCGGCCAGGCGCTCGTCCCCCTCCAGGTTCCGGAGGAACCGGGCGGTCAGCGCGGCCAGGGCGGACCAGCTCCCCGCGCGTTCGTGGAGCGCGCGCGCCCGGTCGTAGGCGCGCCGGTTCGACGGCTGGTGGCCGAGGATGGTCTCCAGGGCGGTGGCGTCTCCGCGCTTCTCCTCCAGGTCGGCCAGCTCGAAGAGGGCGGCGACGGCGCCGTCGGTCCGGCCCGCGCCCAGGTGGAGCGCCGCGGTGAGGCCCAGCACCTTCTCCACCTCGGGGAGCGCGCCCTGGACCTGGAACAGGTCGCGGAGCCGGCGGAGCTCCGCCTCGTTGTCCGGCGCCAGCTCCACCGCCTGCCGCGCGGCCGCCAGCGCCGGCGGGCCCGCGCCCAGCCTCACCAGCGCCTCGGCGTGGCGGAGGTGGTCGATCCTCCGGCGGATCGGGTCCTTGCGCGCCAGCGCCAGGTCGCCCAGCACGCGGGACAGATCCCGCCACGACGACGAGGACTCGTAGATCTCCGCCAGCGCGGCCAGCGCGCCCTCGTGGTCGTGGATCCGCTCCAGGACCAGGCGGTAGCGCGCGGAGGCGGGCTGCGGCCTCTGCAGGCGCCGGTACTCCACCTCCGCCAGCCGGTACTCGAGCTCGATGACGGCCTGGGGCGCCAGCGTCACCGAGAGGCGGGCCTGCAGCAGCTGCTCCAGCTCCTGGTAGCGGCCGGCCTTCTCCAGCAGCGCGGCCAGCAGGTCGGACGCCTCGACCTGGAGCGGAGCGGCCGAGAGGACCTGCCGGCAGAGCGCCTCGATCCACGCCGGATCCGCATCGAGCGACGCCGCGCCCTGGATCGCGCGCCCGACCTCGGCGAGCGCGCCGGCGTGGTTGGGCTGCGCCTGCAGCACCTCGGCCAGCAGTGACACCGCGCCCGCCAGGTCCCCCAGGCGCTCCCGCCGGAGCTGGGCAAGCCGCAGTTGCAGCTCGATCCGCCCGGCGGCCTCCAGGCGGATCCGGCGCTCGAGCACGTCCGCCAGCTCGGGCCACTTCTGGAGTTGCTGGCAGACCCGATCCATCTGCGCCAGGGCCCCGGGATCGTCCGGGCGCAACTGGAGCAAGGGCCGCAGCGCGTCGTATGCGCCCTGCGCGTCGGCCAGGGCCGGGGAATCCGCCTCGCCCGGGCGCGTCACCTCCTGGAGCGCCTCCGCCGCTCCCGGATGCCCCTCGCGCCGCTGGAGGACGGAGGTGAGCAGCGAGAGCGCCGCCGCGCCGTCCTTCAGCGCGCGATGCTTGAGCCGCGCCAGGCGCACGGTGAGGTCCAGCTCCAGCGCCTCGTCTCCCGCCTCATGCGCGGCGCGGATGCGGCCGGAGAGGAGCTCGCCCAGCGGCTCGAACCGGCCGGTGCGCTCCAGCACGTCCTCGAGGATCGGCTGCTCGCGGTCGGTGGCGCCCAGGCGCAGGTCCACCGGCGGCTGCCGCTCGAGCAGGTCCTCGTACGCGCCGGCCAGCTCCTCCTCCATCCGGGCGACCCCGGCCAGGCGCTCCGCCTGCGCGCGCGCCCACGGGTCCGCGGGATTTTCGGCGAGGAGGCGCAGCCGCCAGGCGAAGGCCTGCCGCGCGTCGCCCAGGGTCTCGTGCAGCGCGGCCAGCTCGGCCCGCAGCGCGCGGCCCTCCTCCGGGGTGCGCGCCTCCACCAGCAGCTCCAGCACGGAGACCCGCTGGAACCCCTGCTTCGGGTCCTTGAACGCCGACTCCAGCAGCCCGAGCGCGGTGGCGCGGGCGTTGGGGTCGTTGGCCAGCGCCACCAGCTCGGCGATCGCGCGGGGTTCGTCCGGCACCCTCGCCAGCAGCTCCGCGAGTGCGTCGGCCGCGCGCGCCGGTTCGCCCGCCTGGAGCTGGGCCTTGGCTTGCTGGAGCAGGAGATCCGTCCGCTCCGCCTCGCCGCCGGTCGCGGTCGCCAGGCGCTTGAGCACCTCGGCGCGCTCCTGGTGGCGGCCCAGCTTGCCCAGGAGTCGCTCCAGCGAGCGGAGCGCGTCCTGCCCCTGGGCGAGGGCGTACAGGCCGTGCAGGACGGCCACCGCCTCGTCCATCTGGCCGGCCCGCTCGCGCGCGGCGGCCAGGCGCGCGAGCGCGGGCGGGCGCTGCGCCGGGGCGGCCGCGTCGGCCTGGTGCTGGATCAGGTCGGCCAGCTCCTCCAGGCGCCCGCCCTTCTCCAGGTGCGCCCCCAGCCGCTCGGTGGCCTCGGGGTCGGCGGGGCTCTGCGCCCGCACCTCCGTCCAGGCGCGGATCGCCTCCTCCGCCTGCGAGCGCTCCTGGAGGCTGCGCGCCAGCGCGCGCCACAGCTCGGCCTTGGCGGCGCCCGGCGGCTGGGCCCGCGCCAGCTCCTCCAGCAGCGCCTCCAGCTCCTCCTGCGCGCCGGTGACCTCGGCCAGCGCGACGCACCGCCGGAGGAGGCCCTCGTCCTGCGGCTGCTCCCGGAGGGCGCGGGTGATGGCGAGAAACGCGAGGTCCGGATCGTCGAGCTGGCCCTCGTGCAGGTCCGCCAGGCGGCGGAGGGTGGCGGCGCGCTCGGCGGGGTTCGCCTGGGTGGCCAGCTGCGCCTCGAGGATCCGCGCGCCGACCTGGGGGTCCTCCAGCTTGTCCAGCGCCGGGGTCACCAGCTGGGCGGCTTGCTCGCGCAGCGGCCCGGGCGCCGACGCCAGCTTGCCCACCGCCGCCAGCGCCTCCGCGTTGCCGGGTTCCAGGTGAAGCACCTCGCCCAGGAGCTGGAGCCCGCCGGCTTCCTGTCCAGGGCGGCCGAGCCGGAGCAAGCCGAGGCGGAGCGCGAGCGCGCCGACCTCCTCCGACCCGGCCTGGCGCGCCAGCTCCAGGTCGCGGGCCAGCGCCTCCTCCAGGCCGGCGGCGTCACCGGTCTTCTCGTGGAGGCGCTGGAGCGACTTGAGGACGGCGCGGTCGCCGGGCGCCTGCGACCGCAGCTCCTGGTAGGCGCGCACCGCGCCGGCGGGGTCGCCCAGCGCGTCGTCGCACAGGTCCGCCAGCTCGTAGAGCAGCTCGGTGCGCGCGGGGGATGCGGGGAGCGCGTCGACCAGGGAACGCAGGACCCGGGCGAGCCGCGGTCGATCGCCCTGCGCGCGGCACGCCGCCGCGTACGTCGCGAGCAGGGCCTCCTCCCGAGGGGCCGCCTCGGCCGCGCGCGCCCAGGCCTCCAGCGCCCGGTCGCGCTCGCCCAGCTCCTGGCGAAGCTCGGCGACGCGGCTCCAGAGCGCGGCGGAACCCACGTCCGGATCGCGGTCCAGGGCCTCCTCGTAGGCGGCCAGCAGCTCGTCCTTGGCGTCCAGCGCCTTCGCCAGCAGCTCCAGGTCGACCCGGGTCCGCTCGTGGTTGGGCGCGACGTGGAACGCCCGGAGCTGGGCCCCGAGCGCGGCGCGCGGCTCCTTGACCTGCTCCCACAGCCGGGCGATCTCGACGAAGCGCATGCGGCGCGCGGGGAGGTCGGCCGTCCCGGTCTGGGCCTCCAGCGCCTCCACCAGCCTTCGCGGATCGCCGATCTGCCGGAGGTACGGCTCCAGCGCGGTCCCGGCGGCGGCGCGGGTGGCGGGGACGCCGAGCAACCGCTCCAGCCCGCCGGCGGCGTCGGCCTGGAGGTCGTGCGCGGCGAGGGCCTGGACGTAGGCCTCGACGGCCTGTTCGGGGCGCTCGTGCTCGAGGAGCTTGCCCTGGCGAAGCCGGATGCGCGGGTCCGGGCCGGCGACCAGCGCTTCGTCGAGGGCGCCCAGAGCGTCCGCGGGGCTCTGGGCCGCGATGAAGAGGTCCGCCGCCTCGAGGAGCAGCGCGAGCCGGTCGGCACCCGGCAGGCGCGCGCGGCGCAGGAGCACCTCGGCAGCGCCCTTCGAGTCGCCCGCGGCGGCCAGCAGGGTGCGCAGGTGCTCCAGCGCCTCGAGGTCGTCGGGCTGCACCGCGAGGAGGTCGTTCCAGACGACGGCGGCCTGGCGCGACTGCTTCAGATCCTCGCGCAGGAGGGCGACGAAACGGAGCAGCGCGGCCAGCTCCGCGGGCTCCTCGATCTTCTCCGATTCGCTCTCCACGACCTCGGCGAGCGAGCCCAGCGCGTCGACCTGCTGGGCGAGCTGGCGGAGTCCGGGCAACGCCTTCACCCGATCCGCGCCCGGGGTGACGAACGCCTGGAGCGCGGAGAGGAGATCGTTCGGCGTCGCGCCCCTGGGCTCATCGGGCTGGTTCAGTCGCCGGATCGCCTCGAGGACGACGTCCCGGCCCGGCCCTTCGACCCGGTCGAGGAGGTCGTCCAGCAGCTCCTCCAGCACCTCCACCGCGTCGGCCTCGACGGCCGCCTCCCTGGCGAACCGGTGGAGCTCGGCATCCTCGGGCCGGAGGTCGACCGCCTTCATCAGCGTGGCCAGCGCGAGGTCCGGCTGGCGCAGCTTCAGCCGCTGGATGCGGGCGATCCGCTTCAGCGACGTCACCTTCTCCGCCGCGTCCCCCGCCGCCGCGCCCACCACCTCCAGCGCGCGGATCAGGGCCGGGTCGTTCCCCGCGCGCTCGTGGGCGGACGCCAGGAGGCGGGCCGCGTCCAGCCGCTCGGGCGTCTCCAGCAGGTGCTCCAGGGACGCGAGCGTCTCGGGCTCGGACGGATCCGCCGCAAGGCGCCTCTCGGCGGCCCGCAGTGTTTCGGAAGACCCACCCACGGCGCGAACTGTACCCCTCTTCGGGCTTCACACAGGGTGTTTGGCGATTCTCCCTGTGCTCATGAGACGACATCAGGGTCGATTGGGCGTGAAGGGATTGTCGCCGCCTTCCTGCCAACGCGTGTGGCAGAGTGCCCGCCCCGTGCGACGCGTCTTCTCGGTCTTCTACTGGTTGCTGTTCGCCCTCAGCCAGCCCGTGCTCTTCCTGGGCGCGCTGGTGGTGTTCCTGGTCACCTTCCCCTTCGACCGGAACCGCATGGTGTTGCACCTGTACTCGTGCGCGTGGGCGCAGGCCTCGTTCTGGATGAACCCGATGTGGCGGATGAGGGTGCTGGGGCGGGAGAAGCTGCCCTGGCGCGGCCCGGCGGTGCTGGTGTCCAACCACGAGTCGCTCGTCGACATCCCGGTGCTGTACGGGCTGTTTCGCCCCTACAAGTGGGTCTCCAAGGAGAGCGTGTTCCGCTACCCGTTCGTGGGCTGGAACATGTACCTCAACGGCTACGTCGGCCTGAAGCGCGGGAACGCCGCGAGCGTGGCGAGGATGCTCGCCACCTGCGAGCGCTGGCTGGACCGCGGCGTGCCGGTGCTGATCTTCCCCGAAGGCACGCGGTCGCCCGACGGAGAGGTGAAGGCGTTCAAGGACGGCGCGTTCGTCCTCGCCGCGCGCAAGGACGCCCCCATCTACCCCATCGTCCTCACCGGCACCGCCCGCACCCTCCCGAAGAACGGCCTCATCTTCCAGGAGGTCGCCAACTGCGAGCTCCGCGTCCTCGACCCCGTCAAGCCGGCCGACTTCGACCGCGACCCGGCCAAGCTGCGGGACCACGTCCGCGGCCTGATCGTCGCCGCTAGATCCGCCCGGACTTGATGTCGTCCAGCACCTCGTCCGCGGCGGCGATCCCGGAGAGGCACCCACCCTCCATGAACCCCTGCCAGTCGTAGAAGGAGTCGGCGTGCTCGCCGGCGAACTTGAGCGCGCCGGCGGACTGCGCCTCCAGGCCGGCGAGGCCGGTGAACTGCCCGGGCAGGTAGCAGGTATACGAACCGCGCGCGAACGGCGACGACAGCCAGTGCCCCTGCGCGACGACGTACTTGCCGCCGGAGCGGGTGGCGCGCGCGCGCACGCCGGGCCACACGCGGTCCAGGTCGGCGAGGAACGCGTCGACCTGCGACTGGACCTGGCTCGCCGAGGGCACCGGGAGCTGGAGCGCGCGGCCGCGGTTGCCGCCCGCGTAGTCGGTGAGGACGGCGGTGGTGGCGGCGCTGGTGTAGCTGGTCTCCCAGGTGTTCTGCACGTTGGAGAGGTTGGTGTAGGCGAGCCCGTTGAAGCCCTGCTCCACCCACGGGCGCCCGTTGAAGCCGATCATCGCCTTGCAGTTGTTGCCGTACCCCAGCGTGTCGATGGCGCGGCGCTTGTCGGCGGAGAGCCCGAGGCTGGCCTCCAGGGTCACGGTCCGCAGCACCGAGAACGGGACGGTCACGATGACCGCGTCCGCCCGCTCCGGCGTCGTGGAGCCGCGGAAGAAGAGCTCGAACTGCCCGGAGGCGTTCTTACCCAGCCGGACCAGCTCCGCGCCGAAGTTCACCGGGCCGGGCAGCCGCGCCCGGATGCTGGACGCGATGGAGTCGTTGCCGCCCACGATGTGGAAGCGCTCGTCGCTGAACACGCCGAACTCGCGGAGCTTCGACTTCCGGTCCGCGTGGATGAACAGCAGCATGTTGAGGCAGCTCTGCTGGGAGCACTCCAGGCCGTACTCGGCGACGTACGCCTGCTCCAGCACGTTCTGGATCAGCGGCAGGCCCGTGCCGCGCGTCCCCAGCCACGACGCCAGGTCCAGTTGGTCCAGCGCGACGTCGCCTGCGGAGTGGGAGAAGAACGTCGGCGCCCCGGTGCCGGCCTGCAGGTCGTCGCGCATGCGCGGGACGATCTGGCGGTACTCGTCGATCACCGCGGCCTCCGAGTACCGCTGGCCGCCGAAGAAGAAGGCGTTCTCGCCGGGCTCCTTCTCCAGGTCCTCCTTCGCCAGGCCGAACTCGTTGGCGTAGGCGAGCATCGTCTTGTGGAGGTTGTCGATCAGCTCGCCGCCCGCCTCCGCCACCTGGCCCGGGAAGACCCCGCGGATCGACTTCTGGCGTCCCCCGGCGCGGGTGCTGGCCTCGTAGAGCACCGCCGAGTAGCCCTTGGCGCGCAGCCGGTCCGCCGCCGCCAGCCCCGCCATCCCGGCGCCGATGATCGCGATCCGCGGCGCGCTGGACTGCGCGCTCGCGCGCCGGCTGGTGGCCGCCGCCGCCACCGCCACCGCCGCGGCCCCCTTGATCACCGAGCGCCGCGTCAGCCTCCGCCGCTCCTCCAACTCCTCGACCCGCGCCAGGCCGTCGCGGGTGCTGAGCCCTTCGCGTTCGCAGAGGTCGGCGATCCGCACGATGCGGCGGAGCTGATCGAACAGGCGGCTGTGGGCCATGGGGGGCGTCCTCCGCGATCGGAGACCGATCGCCGCGGCAAGGTGGGACGGCGACCCCGATTATGCCTGGATTTGACTTTTACGCCAAGAACAGATTTTTCAGGCCTGTTCAGAAGGCGCCCTGGATCTCGGGCGGGTCATTCCAGGTGAAGTCGTTGCTGCTGCCGCCGTCGTGGCAGTCGCAGCTCACGTTGCAGCCCGGCTCGAAGAATGGGTTGTTGGGATGGTGGTAGGGTCCGCGGCCCCATGACCCTCAAGCTCTATTACTGGCCTCGCAGCTCCGCGACCCGCGTGCAGTGGGCGCTGGAGGAGCTGGGCGTTCCGTACGAGAAGGCGCGCCTCGACCGGGAGCGCAACGACAACCGCACCCCCGAGTACCTGGCGATCAGCCCGCAGGGGAACATCCCCGCGCTGGTCGACGGCGACGCGAAGATCTTCGAATCGGCCGCCGTCCTCATCCACCTCGGACAGCGGTACGGCGTGGAGAAAGAACTGTGGCCGAAATCGCCCGCCGAGGCCGCCGACGCGCTGGTGTGGTGCGTGTGGAGCTCCTCCGAGCTCGGCCCCCAGCG
>DASRBA010000412.1:0-12451 GCA_035637895.1 Myxococcaceae bacterium | reverse complement strand
GTGGGAGCGGCGGTGGTGGTGGGCCTCCCCAGTGTCTACACCGCAAGCGTGGTGGTGCGAGTGGAGCCGCAGCGCCCGGCCGAGGAGCTGGTCCAGCGCACGGTCTCCGAGCCCATCGAGCAGCGGCTGCTCACCGTCCGCCAGGAGCTGCTGTCGCGGCCGGTGCTGGAGAAGGCGATCCAGGAGATGAACCTCTACCCGGACACCGTCTCCAAGAAGGGGCTCCAGGCCGCGGTGGAGCGGATGCGGCGCGACCTGGAGGTGAAGGTGGAGGCGGACGCGGCCTACGAGCTGACCTACTCCGCCGATGACCCGGAGCTGGCGGCCAAGGTCGCCAACCGGCTGCCGGAGCTGGTCGCGGCCGAGGCGAAGAAGATCCGCCACGACCAGGCGGCGCGCGCCACCGGGCTGTTCGAGGCCGAGATGGCGGCGCTGAAGAAGAACCTGGCGGACTGGGAGAGGTCGATCGCCCAGTTCAAGGTCGACCACATGGGCGAGCTGCCGGAGCAACTGGAGACCAACATGCGCGCCCTGGAGCGGATCGGCGGATTGCTCCAGACCAAGTCCGAGGAGCTGCGCGTGGCCGAGACCCGGCGGAGCGACCTGGCCCGCAGCCACTACGCCATGGACACCGAGGCGGGGCGCCTGCAGGCCGCGTTCGACCAGACCAACCGCGAGCTGGTGGCCGCCCGCACCCAGTGGACCGAGGACTACCCGGAGGTCCAGCGGATGTCGCGCGAGGCCGCGGGCTTGCAGGACAAGCTGAAGGAGGCGGCCGGCCGGATGGTGGCGGAGCGGCAGGAGCGCGCCCGCGCCGTCGGGTTGGTGGCCCAGGTCCAGAAGGAGATCGACGGGCTCCACGAGCAGGCGGAGGCCTACCAGAAGCGCCTCGACAACACGCCGAAGTGGGCCCACGAGCTGGGCGTGCTCCAGCGCGACTACGAGATCGCCAAGACCAAGTACCAGAGCGTGGTCTCGCGCAAGGTGGAGGCGGAGATCGCCCAGGAGCTGGAGGAGCGGAGCGCGGACACCGCGTTCAACGTCGTCTCCGCCGCCGCGGCCCCGTCGGCCCCCGCCAAGCCTGACCGGCTGAGCGGCCTGTTGATGTGCGCGCTGCTGGCGCTGGGCCTGGGCGTGCTGGTGGGGGTGGTGAAGGACATGCGCGACGACAGCCTGCGCGACCCGGCCGAGGTGCGCGACCGGCTGCCGCTGCCGGTGCTGGCGGTGGTGCCGCAGCTGAACGGCAAGGCCTCCGGCCGGCGGGTCTTGGCGCCTGCCTACGGCGGGCGCAACGCGGTGACGACCACCACCTCGGAGACCATCAATTGAACCGCCCAGGGGAGGGAGAGGCGATGGAAGAGACCATGGAGCGCGCCGGGAACTTCCTGCCGCGCCTGGACAAGGACCCGTTCTCGAGCGCCGGGGTGGACCACAACGTGGTCACCCTCACCGCGCCCGCGTCGGTGGCGGCGGAGCAGTTCCGGACGCTGTACTTCCGGCTGGAGCGGCTGAAGCAGCTGCGGCCGCTCAAGGTGGTGTCGATCACCTCCGCCGTGCCCGGGGAGGGGAAGACGCTCACCGCGCTGAACCTGGCGCTCACCGCCGCCCGGGCCAGCATGGACCGCCGCATCCTGCTCATCGACGCGGACCTGCGGCGCGGCTCGGTGGCGGGGCTGCTGGGCATCAAGTCCACGCCCGGCCTGCGCGAGCTGCTGGACGGCGAGGCGGAGGTGAAGGACGTGGTGCGCCGCTTCCAGGGCGAACGGCTGGCGGTCATCCCGTGCGGCGGGGCCTCGGCGGAGCCGACCCACGCGCTGGCGTCGGGGCGGATGCGGCAGCTGCTGGAGCGGGTGCGGGAGCACTTCGACGAGGTGTACCTGGACCTGCCGCCCACGCTGCCGTTCGCGGACGCGGCCATCCTGGGCGCGCTCTCCGACGGCGTGCTGATGGTCATCCGCGCCAACCAGACCGCCGCCCGGCACGTCCGGCTGGCGGTGGAGACGCTGGCCGGGGCGCCGGTGGTGGGCTGCGTGCTCAACGGCTCCGAGGAAGCGCACGCCGGGTACCTGGCGGCGAAGTGACGGAGCGAAGACAGGCGCATCTTCGGGGGGTCGGAGACCTCCGGCCTCTCGCGAGCACCGGGAAGCCACTGTCTGCCGCGAGGGTGTTGCAGCTCTGAGGGGGAGAGGGGACCTCCGGTTCGCTGCCCGCGGACCGGAGGCGCAGTACCTGAGGGGGGGCGGCGTTTCACATGCTGCGGGTGTTCCATCACTACGTCTCCGCGCGGAAGCTGCTCTTCTTCGCCGCGGAGACGCTGTCCATCGCGCTGGCGGGGGTGCTGGGGGCGGGGGCGCTGGCGCTGGTCATCTCGCCGCCGGGCACCTCGGTGCCGCTGGACCGGACGCTGCTCCAGCTGGCGCTGTACGCGCTGGCGCTGGCGGCCGTCTTCCAGCTCGCGCTCTACGCGGTGGACCTCTACGACCTGCGCGTCGCCGCCGAGGACCTGGGCGGCGGCGGAGGCGCCCGGCTGGTGAGGGCGGCGGGCGTGGCGGTCTTCCTGCTCGGGCTGGGGGCGTTCGCGCTCCGCGTCCGGGCGCCCACCGGCGTGCTGCTGGGCGGCGCGCTGGGCGCGGTGGCCGGGATGATGGCGGTGCGGGCGGCGATGCGGGCGCACCTGGGGCAGGGCGCGCGGGTGTTCGTCCTGGGGGACGGCATCAAGGCGCGCGCGCTGGCGCGGATGATCCGCGAGGGCGGAGAGGGCGCCTTCGAGCTGTGCGGCATGGTGGAGCCGCCGCGCGAGGGGGCCGGCGAGGGCGAACCGGCCGTGGACGCGCAGGCCCTCGAGCAGCGCGCGCGGTACGTGGTGGTGGCGCTGGACGAGCCGCGCGGCGGCCGCTGGATGGACGCGCTGTTCCGGTGCCGGCTGTCGGGGATGCAGGTCTACGACGCCGCCGGCTTCAGCGAGCGCGTGCTCCGCCGGCTGCCGGTGACGCACCTGCGCCCCGCCCAGCTGGCCTTCGAGGAGCGGCTCACCATCGGCCTGGCGCGGAAGGTCTGCAAGCGGGTGGTGGACGTCCTGGCGGCGTCCGCGTTGCTGCTGCTGGCGGCGCCGCTGGGGCTGCTGGTGGCCTTGGCGGTGAAGCTGGACTCCAAGGGCCCCATCTTCTACGCGCAGGAGCGGGTGGGCCTGGGCGGCACGCCGTACCGGCTGTGGAAGTTCCGCAGCATGCGGCAGGACGCGGAGAAGGGCGGCGCGGTGTGGGCCCGGAAGAACGACGACCGGGTGACGCGCGTCGGCCGCTTCATCCGCAAGTGCCGCATCGACGAGCTGCCGCAGGTGTACAACGTCCTCCGGGGCGACATGAGCCTGGTGGGCCCGCGGCCCGAGCGCCCCGTCTTCGTCGCCCAGCTCAAGCAGCAGGTCCCGTTCTACGGGCTGCGCGAGCTGGTCAAGCCGGGCGTCACCGGGTGGGCGCAGATCCGCTACCCGTACGGCGCCTCGGTGGAGGACGCCCGCAACAAGCTGGAGCTGGACCTGTACTACGTGAAGAACGGCTCGCTGTTCCTGGACCTGGCGATCATCTTCCACACCGTGCGCCACGTCCTGATGGGAAGGGGGGCGCGCTGATGCTCGCCGAGGTGGACCTGGAGGCGCTCGCGCCGTGGCGCGTGAGCGAGGTGACGGACCGGGCAGGGCTCGGGCGGATGGAGCGGGAGTGGGACGCGCTGCTGGACGCGTCGCCCGCGCGGGGGACGGTCTTCCTCCGCCACGCCTTCCTGCGGATCTGGATCGACAACTTCGCGCCGCGGAAGAAGCTGCGGGTGCTGGTGGCGCGCGACCGCGCCGGCACCCTGCAGGCCGCGCTCCCGCTGGTGGAGCAGCCGATGCGCTTCTACGGCGTCCCGGTGCGCGCTCTGCTCTCCGCGTCGAACCCGCACTCCTGCCGCTTCGACGCCGTCGCGCGCGACGCGGGCAGGGCCGCGGAGGCGTTCTACCCGTACCTCGCCGCGGATGATTCGTGGGACGTGATCCGCGTGGGCGACGTGCCCGAAGGCGGGGTGCTGCGGGCGCTCCACCAGGCGTTCGCGAAGGACGGCTGGCCGGCCGGCACGTGGCCGTCGCTCCAGTCGCCGTACGTGCCGCTCCCTTCGACCTGGGACGAATTCGCGGGGCGGCTCACGTCGAAGTTCAAGGCCAACCTCCGGAGGCGGCGGAAGAAGCTGCGGGAGCCGGTCGCCTTCGAGCGGTACTCGGCCGGTGAGGACCTGGAGGCCCGGCTGGAGGCGGGCTTCGCGCTGGAGGCGTCCGGCTGGAAGGGGCAGCGGGGCACCGCCATCGCCCAGTCGCCCGCCACGCGCGGCTTCTACACGGAGCTGGCGCGCTGGGCCTCGCGCGAGGGGTTGCTGGCGCTGCGCTTCCTCCACGCGGGCGGCCGGCCGGTGGCCTTCCACTACGCGCTCGTCACGAAGGACCGCTACTTCCTGCTCAAGCCCGGCTACGACGAGTCGCTGGGCGAGTGCAGCCCCGGCCAGCTCCTGATGGAGGACGTCTTCAAGGAGTGCACCGGCGCCGGGCTGCGCGAGCTCGACTTCCTGGGGCCGGACATGACGTGGAAGCGGGACTGGACGGACCAGGTCCGCCCGCACGACTGGCTCTACGTCTACCGGAAGGGACGGCTGGGCCGGGCGCTGTGCTCGGCCAAGTTCCGCTGGCTCCCGGCGGCGAGGAAGGCCCTGGGGCAATGGAGGTCGCGATGGAAGCGGTGACGGCGGGAGCGGGAACGGAGATCCCCGCCAACCCGACGCTGTGGCCGGAGATGCTGTTCGCCAGGCGCGAGCAGCGGCTGCAGTGGCCGTTCGTCTCGCCCACCGTGCGGTACTTCTACTTCGCGCGCAACGCGGTCTGGCTGGCGGCGAAGGTGCTGGGGCTGGACGGCGGCGAGGTGCTGGTCCCGGCGTACCACCACGGCGTGGAGGTGGAGGCGCTGGCGGACGCCGGCGCGCAGCCGCGGTTCTACCGGGTGGGGTCGCGCTGGGACGTCGACGTGCAGGACGTGGCGCGGAAGATCGGCCCGCGCACCCGCGCCCTCTACCTCATCCACTACGCCGGCTTCCCCGGCCCCGCCGCCGAGCTGCGCGCGCTGGCGGACCGGCACGGCATCCCGCTCCTGGAGGACTGCGCGCTGTCGCTGCTCTCCTCGGACGGCGGCCAGCCCCTGGGCACCACCGGGGACATCGCCCTGTTCTGCCTCTACAAGACGCTCCCGGTGCCGCACGGTGGGGCGATGGTGATCAACGGCCCGCGCCCGTACAGCGTGCCGGAGCTCCCGGCGCCGCCTTTGGCGTCCACGCTGGGCCACGCGCTCTCCTCGCTGTTGGCGAACCTCGAGCTGCGCGGCGGGCGGGCCGGGAAGCTGGTCCGCGCGGCGCTGCGGAGGATGGGGCGCGGCGCGGTGTCCGCCACCGGCATCGAGCGCGTGGGCACCGGCACCCAGCACTTCGACCGCGCGCACGTGGAGCTGGGGATGAGCGCGCTGGCCAGGCGCATCGCCCTGTCCCAGGACCTGGCCTCGGTGGTGGAGGCGCGGCGGCGGAACTACTTCTTCCTGCTGGGGCGGCTGCGCGACGTGGCGCCGCCCCTGTTCAACCAGCTCCCGCCCGGCGTGTGTCCGCTCTTCTACCCGCTGCGGGTGGAGGACAAGGCGGAGGTGATGGCCCGGCTGAGCGCCCGGGGCGTGGAGACCATCGACTTCTGGCGCCGCTTCCACCCGGCCTGCGACGCGTCCGCCTTCCCGGAGGTGGCGGAGCTGCGGCGCACCGTGCTGGAGATCCCCTGCCACCAGGACCTCACCCCGGAGCGGATGGCGGTGGTGGCGGACGAGGTGCGGAAGGCGGCCGGCCTGCGGCCCCGGCTCCGGACGGCCGGATAGGAGGCCAGGTGCCGATGCTCGAGGAATCGCAGCTGACGCTGGTCTCAACACCCGGATCGCAACACCGTCCGGGTGATGACTCGCCGTGCACCCCGGAATCGCAGATCGCGTTGGCCTCGGTGGCCGGAGCGCGACACCGCCCGGGTGATGGGTTGCCGTGTGCCTCGGAATCGGCGGGAGCGAATGCCGTCGCGCCCGCGGAGTGCGCGGGTCCGCCGCGGGTGGAGCTGGCGGCGACCCCCTCGAATTTCGCCGCGTTGCGCGCGGAATGGGGCGCGCTCCACGAGCGGAGCGACGGCGCGCTGTTCCTCGCCTGGGAGTGGCTGTACCCGTGGTGGCGGCGGATCGCCCCGGAGCGGGAGCTCAGGTTGCTCCTGGCGCGGGAGCCTGACGGCCGCCTCTCCGGCCTGCTCCCCTTGAGCGTGGAGACGCCGCGGGTGTTCGGCGGGCGGATCCGGCGCTGGGCGTTCCTGGGGGAGACGCACGTCGGCTCGGATGGGCTGGACGCGCTGGTGGAGCGTGGCCGGGAGGAGGAGCTGTCCCGCCTGTTCGCGTCGGAGCTGAAGGCGCGCGAGGCGGCGTGGGACGTGCTGGAGCTGACGGACCTGGAGGCGGGGTCGCCCCTGGTGACCGCGCTGCGGGACGCGTTCGGGGCCACCCACGCGGTGGAGCAGTGGGACCGGCACCTCTGCCCCTTCGAGGTGTTCCACCCCGGCGAGACGTTCGACGCCTTCCTCCGCCGCACCGGGCGCCGGGACAACTTCCTCCGCCGGCGGAAGTGGCTGGCGGCGCAGCCCGGCTTCCGGCTGGAGCGCAGCGAGAGGCCCGGCGAGCTGGCGGTGCCGATGGGGGAGTTGCTCCGGCTCCACGCCGCGCGCTGGGCGGCGGACGGCGGCTCGCAGGGCATCCGCGGCCCGGCCACCGAGGCCTTCCACCGCGACGCCACCGAGTGGCTCGCCGAGCGCGGCAAGGCGCGCCTGTACACGATGTGGGTGGGCGGGAAGGCGGTGGCCTCCGTCTACGGGCTGCTCCACCGGGGCGAATTCATCTACTTCCAGTCCGGCTACGACCCCGAGTGGCGGAACCGGAGCGTCGGCCTGGTCCTGGTGGGGGAGACGTTCCGGGACGCGCTGGAGGGCGGGCTGCGCGGCTACGACTTCCTCCGCGGCACCGAGACGTACAAGTCGGACTGGACCACGCGGGTCCGGCGCACGGTGGCGGTGCGCATCCACCGGACGCGGGGCCCGGGCGCGCGCTGGCGCCTGCGGCAGGAGGGGGGCCGCGCGGCGCGGAACGCGATCAAGGGCGTCCTGCCCGAACGCTGGGTGGAGCAGGTACGGCGCCGGCGGCGCGCGGCGGCCCAGCGCTAGGAAACCCCATCACCCCCGTGGCTGCGGCAGGCGGGCGGCCGACAACCGTGGGGATCCGGTGACGACGGCGGGCGCGGCCCGCGCCCGTCATGATCTCCGCCGCATGGACCTGGTGGCGCGGCAGCCCGACGATCGCGAAGCGCTAGAGCGGCGGGAAGCGCGGGTCCTGCTCCGCGCTGTCCTCCTGCGCCTTGGGCGGGGTCTTCACCGCCTTGGAGCGGCCGTTGGCCAGCAGGTCCTTGGCGGGATCGCTGGTGGGCCCCTCCGGCGGGATGCAGCCGTGGATGCCCCCCTCGCCCGCGTTGTCCCAGACGAAGCCGCGCGCCGCGGCCCGCTCGCGCTCCACGCGGCGGAGGGTGCGGCACTGGTAGGTCGGGATGTGGCTGCCGACCCGGGTCTCCGTCTCGCAGACGTAGGTGTGATCCAGGTCCAGCTTGTCGATCTCGCCCGCGGTGAGGACCGTCCCGGCGGGCTTCTCCTGCAGCGCCAGCGATGCCTGGACCCGATCCTCGCGGGTCATGGAGTGAACCGAAGCGCACGCCCCGCTGAGGGCGGCGACGAGGGCGATGGCGAGGAGTGGCGCGCGCATGGCGATCGACATGGTACCTCGGAACCTCGGGTCATTTCCCCCCGGCGCTGACCCCCGAGATGCTGCTGTTCCAGGCGTTGCTCTGGGGGAGCTGGGACATCGACGTCTGCACGTTGTTCGCCTGGTCGTTCGCCTTCCGCAGCGGCCGGCACACCCGGTGCGGGATGTGGCTCCCGGTGCCGGTCTCGGTGTCGCACACCAGGGTGTTGTCCTGGTCCAGGGCGGCGATCTGGCCGTCGGTCATCACCGTCCCCGGCGCCATCTTGCGCGCCTTGACCGTGTTGGCCGCCCGCTGCTCCCTGGTCAACCCACCGCAGCCCGCGAGGGCGGTCACCAGCACCACGACGACGGACGATGCGATCCGCATGTCCTTCAGAGTCCAGCAGCAGAGCTTGTGACACCGATTACTGGAGCCGGGTCAGCTCGAAATGCATCCCATCGATTCGACTGGAGAAATGCCCGCCCCAGTAGAACCCGTGGTCGTTGGCGATCTTCACCAGCTCCAGCACGCACCCCTTCGTCCCCAGCCGGGCCGGGGGGCTCCCGAAGTCGTTCCAATCCGCGTTGAGGTCCAGGGAGGTGCCCCAGGAGTGGGTGCTGAGCGCGGTGGTCGAGCCCCGCTGGAAGCGGGGCACGAAGGAGCCGTCGAAGTAGAGGACCCGGTTCGCGAGCCCGGCGTCGCCGAACGCCTGGAACATGGCCAGCAGCTGCGGCACGCCCTTCTTGTGGAACTGGATGCCCTTCTTCCTGTTGGTGCCGCGCACCCGGCGCAGCTGCGGCACCACCACCCAGACGATGTTCTCCTGGTCCCACCCGTCGGTGATCTGGACGGCGCTCGGCTCGTCCGCGGTGGGGGCGGCGGCGAACGCGAACCGGCCGAACAGCGCCGCCCGGTCGTCGTTGGTCACCAGCGGCGGGAAGTCCGGGCGCTCCGGCCAGAAGCTGGCGTCGGTCGGTCGGTACCCGAGCGCGGCGGCGGCCTGGATGGTGTTCTGCTCCACCACCCCGCTGGGGGCCAGCCCCCGCTGCTGCTGGAAGAGCACGGTGGCCGCCTCGGTGTGGGGGCCGAAGACGAAGTCCGTCGCCTCGTGGAGCAGGTTCTGCTCGATCAGGAACCGCTGCCAGCCCAGCACCTCGGCGCCCTGGTCTCCGCGCTTCAGCTCGTTCGGCATCACGTCCCCCCGTCCAGCAGCTGCAGGATCTCCTCCGGCGACGACACCAGCGCGCGCGCGCCGCTCGCCTCCAGCTCGTCCCGACCCCGGAGGCCCCAGAGTACCCCGACGGCGAACATCTCCGCCCGCGTCGCGGTCTCCATGTCCACGCGGGTGTCCCCGACGAAGAGGCAGCACGGAGGCTCCGCCCCCAGCGCCCGCGCCAGCTCCAGCGCGCTGGCGGGGTCCGGCTTGCGCGGCGCGGAAGGGCGCTCGCCGCGCGCCACCGCCACCTGCCCGGGGAAGAAGCGCTCCACCAGCGCGCGGGTGGCGTCGTCCGGCTTGTTGCTCAGCACCCCCACCGCCACGCCGCGCGCGCGCAGCTCATCCAGGAGCGCGCCCACGCCGGGGTAGGGCCGGGTGGAGACCGCCATGACCTCCTCGTAGCGGTGGCGGTAGACGGCCATCACCTCCGCCTCCAGCTCGCCCACGCCCCCGGCGGCGCCCACCGCCCGGCGGACCAGGTTGCGCACGCCTTCGCCGATGAACTGGCGGTACTCGTCCAGCGAGCGCGGGGCCAGCCCGTGCGCCTGGAGCGCGTGGTCCATCGCCGACGCGATGTCCTGAAGCGTGTCCAGCAGCGTGCCGTCCAGGTCGAAGATCGCGGCGCGGGCGGGCGCGCCCGTGGGCAACCTCACGGGCTGGAGTGCTTCTTCAGCCAGACGGTGATCTCCGCCAGCTGCGACGGGTCCCCGGAGGACGGGTCCGACGCCCCCTCGCGCGCCGCCATCGCCAGCTGGTACGCCCGCCGCTCCTCGCCGGTGGCCCACAGCGCGCGCGCCAGCGTGAAGCGCGTCTCCGCCAGCCGGCCCGGGTAGGCGTTGGTCGACTCGCGCAGCTTGAGCGCGCGCTCCAGCGGCGCCACCGCCAGGTTCGGCTTGCCCATGGACAGGTAGGTCTGGCCGATGCCGGTCAGCTCGTTGGCGGAGTTGGCGTGGTTGGGGCCCACCGCCTTCTCCCGGACGCGGAGCGCCCGCTCGAACGCCGCCAGCGCCTCGTCGTTCTTCCCCAGCGCCAGCAGCGCCGTCCCGATGTTGAAGAGGATGGGCGGCATGCGTGGGTTCCGCTCCGGGTCCACGCCCTTCATGTTCTCGGTGATGGTCAGCGCCCGGCGGAGGTGGACCAGCGCCAGGTCGTACTTGTGCTCGGCGGTGTACGACAGCCCCAGGTTGTTGAGGGTGGGGCTGAGGTTCGGGTTGTCCTTGCCGAAGGCGCCCTCGTAGATGGACAGCGCGCGCAGCAGCACCGCGTCCGCCTCCGCGTTCTTGCCCTGCAGCGAGTAGGTGGACCCCCGGTTGGAGAGCGCCGCGCCCACCTCCGGGTGCGTCTTGCCCAGCACGCGCTCGAAGATGGAGATGCTGCGCTGGTAGACGGCGTGCGCCTCCTCGTAGCGGCCGAGCGAGTTGTCCGACGTGCCCAGCTGCAAGAGCGCCCGGGCCACCTCGTAGGAGTCCTTGCCGTGGAGCTTCTCGCGGATCTCCAGGCAGCGCCGCGCGTAGCCGGCGGACTCCTCGTAGTCGCCCGCGGACCACGCCACCTTGTTCATGTTCTCGAACAGGTTGGCGTTGAGCTCGTCCGGGTTCCCCAGGCCCTCGATGGCGCCGGCCGCCAGCGAGCCCACGTGCTTGGCCTCCGCCGTCTTGCCCAGCCTGTTCCCCTGCACCCGCGCCACGTCGATCAGCGCCTCCGCCACCAGCGACGGAAGCCGCGCCGCCTCCGCCGCCACGCTGGCGTCCAGCAGCGTCTGCTCCGCCCCCTGGAAGTCCCCGGACTCGTCCTGAAGCCGCCCCTGCAGCAGCAGCGCCTCCGCCTCCAGCGGCCGGAACTTGAGCTTGGTGGAGGCGGCGCTCACCTCGGAGGCGATGGCCAGCGCCTCCTTGAACTTGCCGGCGTGGCGGCGCGCGGACGCGGAGGCCATCTTGGCGCGCAGCTCGGTCACCTTGGCGCGCTGCTCGGCCTGCTCGGGGCCGGAGGACGGCACGGCCAGGGCGGCCAGGTCCTCGCAGCTGCGCACCGGCGACAGCAAGGACGCCGCGTTCACCGACCGCTGGAGCAGGTCCGCGTCCACGTTGACGAACAGGCCCACCAGCTCGTCCAGCTCGCGCTTGCGGCGGTCCAGGCAGCCGGCGCGGAGCTGGAAGGCGTCCTCGTTCTGCTCGTGCCGCACGCGGGTGGCCAGGCACGCCTCGCGCTTGGCCGCCGCCCAGTCGCGGGCGTAGTCGCCCAGCGCCAGCTGCACGGAGTTGAAGGTGTCCTTGGCGAAGGGCGCCTTGGTGGCCGCGAAGGCCGCCTCCACCGCCTTCTGGCGGGCGCCGTCCCAGACGCCGGCCAGCTCCGGCAGGTTGTCCGGGCACAGCTTGGAGGCGTTCTGGAACGGCTTGACCAGCACCACGAACGCGGCCAGCGCGGCGACGGCGGCGGCGGCGGCGGCGCGCGGGCGGAAGTGGATGCCCCACTCCAGCGAGCGGAGCATCCGGTCCGTGCTGGGGTAGCGGTCCCTCGGCTCCGACCGCATCCCCCGCCGCAGCACCCTATGCACCACCAGCGGGATGGCGCGCTTGGGGGGCAGGGCGGGCAGGCGCGCCGCGACGATGGCGTGGGCCAGGTCCTCCACCGTGTCGCCCTGGAAGGGGAGCACGCCGTAGAGCGCCTCGTAGAGCGCCACGCAGAAGGCGAACTGGTCGGTGCGCGCGTCGATGGGCTCGTTGAGGAACTGCTCCGGCGCCATGTACACCGGCGTCCCCACCAGGATGCCCTTCCGGGTGAGCGGCGAGTTGAGGAGGCTCCGCTCCTTGATGGCGGGGTCGCTGATCTCGCCGTCGTCCTCCTCGTCCGGGTCGCCGGCCGGGCGCGCCAGGCCGAAGTCCATCACCCGGATCCGGCCGTCCTTCCCCACCAGCACGTTGTCGGGCTTGAAGTCGCGGTGCACCAGCCCGGCGGCGTGCGCGGCGGCCAGGCCGCGGCCGGCGAAGGAGAACACCTTGGCCACGTCCTTCCAGGTGCGCTTCTTCTCCGACAGCCACTGGGTGAGCGTGGTGCCGTCCACCAGCTCCATGGCGAGGTAGATCTCGCCCTCGAAGCTCCCCACGTCGAACACGGTGACGATGTTGGGGTGGGAGAGGCGGGCCATGGCCTGCGCCTCGCGCATCAGCCGGGAGCGGCCCTCGGAGTTGTGCTGGGCGCCCGAGCGCTTGCGCGTGCGGAGCACCTTGAGCGCCACCTTGCGGTTCAGCTCCGGGTCGTAGGCGGCGTAGACCGCGCCCATGCCGCCCACGCCGATCACGTCGCGGATCATGTAGCGGCCGACGCGCGTGCCCTTCTCCAGGTACTGCGTGCCGGTGGGGACCCGCT
>DASRBA010000411.1:0-26163 GCA_035637895.1 Myxococcaceae bacterium | reverse complement strand
CGGACGTGGTCTCCATCTACCCGTACGTCCTGCCGAGGAAGCTGGACGAGCGCGCGGACGTCATCGCCGCCGGCCAGCTCGACCCCACCGGGAGCACGCCCTCCGCCCCGGGCCACCTGGCCTGGCTGGCGTCCAAGGGCTTCACCCAGGCGCAGTTCGACGCCTCCCTGGTGGGCGTGGACGTGTCCGACTCGGGCCTGGACAACGGCACCCAGTCCCCCAACGCCTTCGCGCTCTACAAGAGCGGCGACATCACCGGCACCAGCCGCGTCATGTACAACCGCCTGGAGGGCACGCCGAACGGGGGCAGCACCATCCAGGGGTGCGACGGGCACGGCACGCTGAACTCGAACATCATCATGGCGTTCAACAACCTCACCGGCGCGCCGCACCAGGACGCCGCGGGGTACCGCTACAACCTGGGCATCGTGCCGTTCGCCCGGGTGGGCTCGTCCGTCGTCTTCGACCCGGGCAGCTTCACCTTCCCCGACTATGAAGACCTGCAGTCCAGGGCGTACCGGGACGGGATGCGCGTCTCCAGCAACTCCTGGGGCGCTGCGGTGGGCGGCGCGTACAACGCGGACTCGCAGCGGTACGACGCCCTCGTCCGCGACGCGCAGCCGGCCGGCTCCGCCGTCGCCAACCCGGGCAACCAGGAGATGATCATCGTCTTCGCGGCGGGCAACAGCGGCTCGGGCGTCAACACGGTCGGCTCGCCGGGCACCGCCAAGAACATCATCACCGCGGGCGCGGCCAACGGCGTCCAGGCGTTCGGCGCGGCGGACCAGTGCGGCGTCGGCGACGTGGACGCGGACAGCGCCAACGACATCGTCGGCTTCTCCTCCCGCGGGCCCTGCGACGACGGCCGCATCAAGCCCGACCTGGTGGCGGCGGGCACGCACGTCTCCGGCGGCGTCTCCCAGTCGGCCGGGCAGCACGCCAACCCGCCGGGCAACGTGAACGGCGAGCAGCTGGCCTGCTTCGACGCCTCGGGCGTGTGCGCCGGCCCGGGCACCAGCAACTTCTGGCCGCTCAACCAGCAGTGGACCACCGCCTCCTCCGGCACGTCGCACTCCACCCCGCTCATCGCCGGCGCGGCGCTGCTGACGCGGCAGTGGATCATCAACAACATGTCCTTCACCCCCAGCGCGACGCTGGTGAAGGCCTGGCTGATCAACTCCGCCCGCTACATGACGGGGTCCGGGGCCAACGACAACCTGTACTCGAACAACCAGGGCATGGGTCACCTGAACCTCGGCTTCGCCTTCGACGGCACGGCGCACTTCGTGCGCGACGAGGATCCGGCGGACCTGTTCACCGCCACCGGCCAGACCCGCACCTTCAACATCTTCGCGGGCGACGCGACCAAGCCCTTCCGCGTCACCCTGGCCTGGACGGACGCGCCGGGCAGCACCACCGGCAACTCGTTCAACAACAACCTGGACCTGAGCGTCACCGTCGGCGGCAACACCTACCTGGGCAACGTGTTCACCGGCCGGAATTCCGTCACCGGCGGCGCGGCCGACATCCGGAACAACGTGGAGAGCGTGTTCCTCCCGGCCGGCATCACCGGCCCGGCCACGGTCACCGTCACCGCGACCAACATCAACTCGGACGGCGTGCCGGGCAATGCCTCCGCGCTGGACCAGGACTTCGCGCTGGTGGCGTACAACACCTGCCCCACGCAGGGCGTGCCGGTCACGGGCGTGACGGCCACGGCCTCCGCCCCCAACCAGATCCGGATCGACTGGACGGACGGCAGCACCGGGGCCAACACCGACTACAGCATCTACCGGAGCAACACCGCGGGCGGCCCGTACACGAAGGTGGGGAATGTGACGGCGCCGGCCACCACCTTCACCGACAGCCCCGTGTCCGGAGGCAGCACCTTCTTCTACGTGGTGCGCGGCGTGAACTGCGGCGAGTCCACCAACTCCAACGAGGCGTCGGCCACCGCCACCGGTGACTGCCTCCTCCCGCCGGCGTTCGCCGGCCTGACCAGCGCCGCCAACGCGGCCACGGCGACCTGCGGCACGACCCTGGCCTGGAGCGCGGCTACCGCCAGCTGCGGCGGCCCCATCACCTACTCCGTGTACCGCAGCCGCACCGCGGGCTTCACCCCGTCCGCGGCCAACCGCATCGCCACCGGCGTGAGCGGGACCACGTACGCGGATGGGGCGAACCTGTCGTCCACCGCGTACTACTACGTCGTCCATGCGGTGGAGACCTCCGGGGCGGCGGTGAACGAGGATGCCAACACCACGCAGCGGTCGGTCTCGCCCACCGGCCCCAGCACCCCCGTCACCAGCTACTTCGACAACCTGGACGGGACGCGGCCCCCGAACGCGGCGGCGTACTGGATCCCCAGCGCCACCACCATCCAGACCACGACGAACTGCCGCTTCCAGTCCACCAACAAGGCCTGGCGCTTCGGCCAGGCGGCCGCCGCGTGCGGCGGCGCCTACCCGGTCAACCGCGAGGACCAGCTGGTGCTGGGCGGCAACGGCAGCACCGCGGGGATCAACGGCTTCGTGCTCCCCGCGAACACCGCCTCCTCCACCACGCAGGCCACGCTGTCCTTCTTCCACGCCTGGCAGTTCGAGACCAACTTCGACGGCGCGTACCTGGAGTACTCGACGACCGCGGCCACCGGGCCGTGGACGACGGTGCCCTCGACGCCCACCGCGGGCTCGCCGTACATCGTGACCAACGGGTACACCGGGCACGCCACCAGCAACCGTCCGGTGTGGAACGGCACCGCGGCCTACCCGGCCAACGGCTCGTTCACCCAGTCGACGGTGAACGTGGACGCGCTCGCCGGCCAGACGGTGTGGTTCGCCTGGCACTACGTCAGCGACGTCTCCATCACCTTCGAGGGCCACTACCTGGACGACGTGCGGTTCCAGATCAGCTCCATCGGGGCCTGCGCGCCAGGCTCGACGCCGCCGGGCCCGGCGGTGAGCTACCAGGTGACGCTCCCGGCGACCGCGCAGGCTGGCATCGCGGTGACCGCGGACATCACCGCTCGCGACTCCGTCGAGCAGGTGGCCACGGGCTACACCGGTACGGCCAACCTGACCAGCAGCGATGCCCAGGCCACCTTCCCGGCCACCGCGTCGTTCACGGCGGGCGCGGCGACGGCCAGCGTCACCTTCGGCACGGTGGGCGTGCAGAGCGTGACCGCGACGGATTCGGTGACCGCCGGCATCTCGGGCACCGGCGGCACCACGGTATCGCCGGGTCCCCCTGCCAAGCTGAGCTACACCGTGCAGCCCAGTGACGCGGTCGCGGGGGTGGCCATCGCCCCGGCCATCAAGGTCCGGATCTCGGACATCTACGGGAACCTGGTGCCCACGGCCACCAACTCCGTCACCCTGTCCATCAACGCCAACCCCGGCGGCGGCACGCTGCGCGGCACGCTGACGCAGGCCGCGGCGGCGGGCGTCGCGACCTTCAGCGACATCAACATCCGCGAGGCGGGCGCCGGCTACACGTTGGACGCATCCGCGACGGGGCTGACCACGGCCACCTCCACCGCCATCACCATCTCGCCGGACGTGCCGGCGGGGGTGCGCTGGGGCGTCCAGCCCAGCAACGCGCTGGCGGGCGCGCCGTTCAACCCGGTGGCCGAGGCGGACGCCGTCGACCAGTACGGCAACGTGAACGGGTCGTCGGTGTGGACGGTGCTGGTGTCCATCGCCAACAACCCGAGCGGCGGCGCGCTGCTGGGGACCACCAGCCGGGACACCGTCAACGGCCGGGCCACGTTCCCCGACCTCGCGGTGAACAAGGTGGGTTCGGGCTACACGCTGAGCGCGAACTTCATCAACCTGGGCCGGGCGACGTCCGCGGCGTTCGACATCAGCGCCAACGCCCCGCACCACATCACCGTCACCCAGCAGCCGACCGACACCACGGTGTACGTCCCCACCTCCTCGGTGGTGGCCACCGTGCGCGACGCGTACGAGAACCTGGAGGTCGGGTCCTCGGCGGCCATCACCGCCTCGCTCGCCGGCGGCGCGTCCGGCGCTCAGCTCCTGGGGACCAGGACGGTGAACGCGTCGGGTGGCGTGGCCACGTTCTCTGACCTGGCAGTGGATCGCGCGGGCCAGGCGTACTCGCTGGTCCTGGGCAGCACCGGCCTGAGCTCCGCGGTCACCTCGGCGTTCAACGTGGCGCCCGGGCCCGCGCCGGCCACCCACCTGGTGTTCGGCACGCAGCCGTCCAACGCCACGGCGGGGAGCGCCATCGCCCCGGCGGTGACGGTCCAGGCGAAGGACGACGCCGGCAACGTGGACGCCACCTTCACCGGCGCGGTGTCGGTGTCGCTGGGCGGCGGGAGCTCGAGCGCCACCCTGGGCGGCACGGCCACGGTGAACGCGGTGGCCGGCGTGGCCACCTTCTCCGACCTGTCCGTGAACAAGCAGGCGAAGGGCTACACCCTGTCGGCCAGCTCCGGCGGGTTGACCGGCGCCACCAGCGCCGCGTTCAACATCTCCAACGGGCCGGTCAAGCGCCTGGTGATCAGCGGGCTCTACAGCGCGACCTCGTTCGTGGCGTCGCCGTTCACCGTCACCGCGTACGACGCGCAGGACAACGTGGCGGTCGACTACGTGGGTCCGGCGAGGATCACCAGCGACGACACGAAGGCGGCGCTGCCCGCCAACCCGACGTTCGCCTCCGGGGTGGCCTCCGACGTGAGGGTCACCTTCAAGACGACGGGCGTGCACCAGGTGACGGTGACCGACTCGGCGGACTCGACGCTCACCGCCAGCGCCTCGGTGGTGGTCACGAACTTCCCGCAGCCCACGGTGAGCATCACCGCGCCGGGCAACGGGGAAGCGGTCACCGGGGCCTCCGTGGGCATCACCGCGGAGGGCGCGGTGGCGACCGGCACCACGCTGGTCGGCATCGACATCTTCGTGGACGGCACCAAGCTCACCAGCGGGGCCACGTCGCCGGTCACCGGGGCCTGGGACGCCAGCAAGCTCAAGTCCGGCACCACCCACCTCATCCACGCGGTCATCACGGACGGGGCGGGCAACGTGGTGCAGTCCACGCCGCTGACCGTCAGCATCGGCCAGCAGGGATGCGGGTGCACCGCCGGCACGGGCGGCGCGGACGCGGCGCTGCTGGCCGCGGTCGGCGCGGCGCTCCGGGCGATCGCCATCCGGCGGCGCCGGTCGGCGCGGTAGCACGGTAGGCGGCTCGCGCCCGGGCGGAGTCCAGCCCGGGCGCGCGCGCCCCCCGGAAGTCTCGAAAGGACGAAGTCGCGGATCGCCGGACGCCTGCGCGCGCCCGGCGTTTTCGTTTCTACGCCTTCGTCAGGCCGGGCGCCGCGGCTGTTCGCCGGCGTCCCGGGCGAAGATCTGCGCCAGCTCCGCGCGGGCGCTGGCGGCCAGCTTCTGGGCGGCGCCCTTTCAGCGCCCCAGCGCGTCGGTGAAGATCAGGAGGCGGCCCTTGGCGGGGTCGCAGACGTAGGCGTGCCCGAGCGGATCCGCCGCGACGCAGTGGGCGTCCGCGGCCGTGGGCACGGTCGCGAGGGCGCGCAAGGCGCCGGTCGGGCCGACGGCGAGCACGGTCATGGTGCCGCCGTCGCCGCCGGGCACGTAGAGGTGCCGCAGCTGGGCGTTGTACGCGATGATGTCGACGCCCGGCCTGGGTGAACCCTTCGACGGCCTCCACCTGGCCCGTCTTCGGATCGACCAGGTCGAGCCGGCCGCTGCGGCCTCCCGGCACCAGGATCCGGTCCAGCGCCCTGGAGGAGAGGAGATCGTCGAAGCCGATCCCGCCCTTCGCCACCTGGCAACGACAGCGGCGTCGTCGTTGGAGCCGCGGCGGGTGCACCGCCGAGCGCCATGAGCAACGCGAAGATCCCCGGACCCATCGAGCCCACCTTTCGCGAGCACCATGCCAGAGGTCCAGCTCGACGCGGGAGTCCCCGCCTGGGTAACGTGCCCGGCCCCATGAGCCTGACCAACCTGCGAGACCTCGAGACCAAGGCGCTGGTCAACGGGACCATCGACGCCACCGAAGCCAAGAGCCTGATCGCCGAGGCGAAGACGCCCGAGGAGAAGCGGGTGCTGCGAGACATGCTCTCGCACGACAACTTCAACTCCAGGGCGCGCGCGCTGGTGGCGCAGGCGGTGAAGAACGCGCCGTCTGCGTCGACGCTGGTCGGCACCAAGCTCGGCACCTACCAGTCGGGCGCGGCCAAGGGCGACGTGATGATCTCGCGGGAGCTGTCGCCCAACGAGGGCTACGACAACCGGCTGCAGGCGCTGGGCGCGGCCCGCGCCGCCAACGTCCAGAACACCACCGTCATCCAGGACGCCAAGGGCAAGTGGCACGCGGTGGAGACGAACGTCTATTACAAGCCCCCGGGCACGCCGGCGGCCAAGACGCCCTTCAAGTCGGTCGAGCCGGTGCCGCTGCCCGACGCCAGGCGCTGGACGGACCTCAAGAAGACCGCCTCGGAGAAGATCCAGGCGTGGCAGGCCAACAAGACGCCCGAGAACCGCAAGGCCGCCGAGGACGCCTACCAGGCGTTGATGTCCGAGTCCCTGGGCGTGGACGCCAAGCAGATCAACGTCATCTCCCGCGAGGACCAGGCGGTGGGCGGCAAGCTCAACTTCATGCTGGATCTCCCTCACGGCGAGGCGACGACCGGCACCTCGGGGTCGAAGTCGTTCCAGCCGATCGCCACGGGGAAGAAGGACACCGCGGTCCGCAACCCCTCGACGATCACCTTCGGGCCCCAGGCATTCGCCAGCCCGGTGCACGCCGGCGGGGTGCTGGTGCACGAGGCCACCCACCTGCAGCACCAGAACCGCGCCGACGAGGTGCTGAAGGACTACCGCGCCACCGGCCCCAAGGACACGTTCACCCAGTACCTGCTCGACCGGATGGACGGGAAGATCAAGCCGAAGATCACCCGCGAGGAGTACGACACCATCCTGGAGCAGACGACCGAGATGGGCGGGCCGGGCCGCGAGCACACCGAGGTGCTCGCCTCGACGAACGAGTTCATCGCCACGTTCGCCCACCTCGATCCGGGCGACAAGAATTCGCTGGCGCTCAAGCCGCTGGGCGACATCTACGACTGGCGGGGGCTGGGCGCGCTCGAGGAGAAGTCGCTCCACGCCCGGTACGAGGCCTTCTACAACACGCTCGACGACGACCACCGCTTCGCCTTCGACGGCGAGGTCCTCAAGCAGCGGAAGGACTTCAAGGCGGAGATCGCCGGGCACGTCGACGAGAAGAAGGCCGCCAAGCCGCCGCTCTACAACTTCGCGCACCCGTGAGCCACGAGGGGAGCCCCCCGCGGGCGCGCGGCCGGACGGTGGGCTTGACAGGAAATCTACCAACTAGTAGATAGGTAGCATGGAACGGCGAGGCGACACGGCGGAGCGGCTGCTGGAGACCGCGCGCACCCTGGTGCAGACCCGGGGGTTCAACGCGGTCAGCTTCGGGGACCTGGCGGATCGCATCGGCATCAAGACGGCGAGCATCCACCACCACTTCCCGACCAAGGAGGACCTGGGGGTGGCGTTGATGGAGGGCTACCGCACGGCGATGGAGGAGGCCAGGGTGGCCATCCAGCAGGGGAAGCCGGACGCTCCCGGCCGGCTCCGCGCCTATGCCGAGCTGTTCGCCTCCACGCTCAAGAGCGGCAACCGGATGTGCCTGGGAGGGATGCTGGCGGCGGACCTGGAGACGCTCCCGCCGCGCCTCCAGCGGCAGGTCCGCGCCTTCATCGCGGACGAGACGTCCTGGCTGGCGACGCTCCTGGACGCCGGGCGGCGCGCGGGCTCGCTGAAGTTCGAAGGTGACGCGCAGTCCTGCGCCCAGGCCCTGTTCGCGTCCCTCGAGGGCGCGATGCTCATCGCCCGCGCGGGCGCGGGGGCCCAGACCTTCCGGCCCATGGCCGAGCGCCTCGTCGCGTCGCTCACCGGCTGAACGCCATTTTTTTCGGCCTGGCCGCGACCGCCGGGCCGACGACACCCAATCGAGGTCGCGCGAAGCATGGCTGTCCAAACTATCTACTAATAGGTAGACATACCCAAGGAGACGCATCATGACCAGGGAGCTGGAAGACAAGGTGGCGATCGTGACGGGCGGCGGGACGGGCATCGGGCGCGAGGTGGCGAAGCTGTTCCTGGCGCGCGGGGCGCGGGTGGTGATCAACGGCCGCCGGCCGGAGGTGGTCGAGAAGGCCGCGCGCGAGCTGGACCCGACGGGGAAGCTGGTGGCGGCGGTGGCGGGCGACGTGGGGAAGGCCGAGACCGGGCGCAAGCTGGTCTCCGAGGCGGTGCGCCGCTTCGGCCGGCTGGACGTGCTGGTGAACAACGCCGGCATCTTCGGCCCGGCGCCGTTCAGCGACCACAGCGAGGCGGACCTGGACCGCTATCTCCACGTCATCGTGAAGGGGACGTTCCTCACCTCGCAGGCGGCGCTGCCGGAGCTGGCCAAGGCGCAGGGCGCCATCGTCAACACCGGCTCGATGTGGGGGCTCCAGGCGATCGCCGCCACCCCGTCCAGCGCGTACTCGGCCGCGAAGGCGGCGGTCCACGCCCTGACGCGGAACCTGGCCATCGAGCTGGCGCCCTCGAAGGTGCGGGTCAACGCCATCGCGCCCGCGGTGGTGGAGACGCCGGTCTACGGCACGTTCCTCCCGCCCGATCAGCTGGGCCCGGTGCTGGCGAGCTTCAACGCCTTCCACCCGCTGGGCCGCAACGGCCAGCCCGCCGACGCCGCGGAGGCCATCGCCTTCCTCGCGTCCCCCCGGGCCGGGTGGATCACCGGCGTGGTGCTCCCGGTGGACGGGGGCGTGATGGCCGGGCGGAGCTCGGCCTAGCCGCGACCAAGCAGGGCCAAGGCCTTGGGCGGGCTGCGCAGTTCGCGCAACCCGCCCCTTGCGCAGACCGCGCAATGCTCATGTGGGGGAACCTGGTGCGCCACAGGGGCAAGGCGAGGGCACGGGGTTTGTAGGACGCTCGGTCCATGCCCCGCGACCTCCGCCCCGACGAGCTGCTCAAGAGGACCCCCTCCGTCCCGAAGCAGCCCGCCATTCAGGAGCCCAGGCCGCCCGAGCCTCAGGCCCCACCTCCGCCGCCGAAGCGCTCCTACGTGAAGGGCGACGGCATCACCAAGAAGAAGGCCACGCTGCCGAGCGTCGACCGGCCGGACGTCAAGCCACCCGCGCCGCCGCCCGCGGCTCCTGCTCCCACGGTGGCGGCGGCCGTGAAGCCCCGCCTCCAGGCGCGCCGCGGCGGCTACGACAAGGGCGACGGCATCACCACCAAGAAGGCGTCGCTGCCCAGCGAGACGTCGCCGCTGCCGGCCCCGGTCGCGGAGCCGCTGCCCAAGAACACCATCCCGCTCAACCAGCTCCTGCGCACCGCCAGCACCCCGTCGCTCAAGGCGCAGGCCACCGTCACCGCCGCCGCCACGTCCACCTCCGCGCCGAAGACGCCGGACGTCCCTCCCCGGTACGACCCGCTCACCCCCGAGAACAAGTCCGAATTCCAGGCCGCGTTCCTCCAGGGCCTGATGAAGAACGAGGACTGGGCGGTGGCGCTGGACCAGAAGCGCCGCGAAGAGTCCGGGAAGATCGGCACGCAGGTGAAGCAGGACCTGGGCCTCAAGGACGTCTCCAAGGAGCCGGCGCGCACCAAGTACCTCACCGAATTCGACCGCCGCCTCCAGGAGAAGGCGGATGCGCTGGAGCCTTGGGCGGTCGCGTCCCGCGCCTACACCGCCCCGCCGCCCGAGGACCGCCCGCGCCTCGACCCGAAGGACCCCACCGGGTTCCAGGGCCACCTGCTGGAGGCCATCGGCAACAAGGAGCCGTGGGCGCTGGCGGACGAGTACTTCCTGCCGGGCCAGTTCATCATGAACGGCATCGAGAAGTCGGCCACGGGGTTCAACGAGATCGCCTACGGCAAATGGGACGACATCCGGACCAAGCCCATTGGCCAGTGGGGCGTCGCCGAGTGGCAGCACGTGCTGGGCAGCGACGCCCTGGCCAAGGCGAAGCAGTCCGGCGCCCCGTGGGCGTTCGAGCTGGAGGCGGTGGGTCAGTCCCGGCTGGAGAGGCTCTCCCAGGACGCCGCCACCCGGCTACTGAAGACCGACTTCCAGGTCGGCCCGCCGGAGACGCTCACCTCGGACGAGGCGAAGAACGAGAAGAAGGGCGCGCGGCCGGACGGGTTCCCGCCGCTGGCGGAGGACGGATCGCTGAAGGTGCCGTCGCCGCCCGAGGACGGCGTGACCGGGTACCTCCGCACCAACCCGGGCGTGGAGATGCTCCGCGAGTCCTCCCAGGCCAACATCTACAACCCGCAGTACCTCCAGTACCTGGGCGCCGCGCTCCAGGCCTCCGGCGGCGACACCGGATCGCCCCCGCCGGCCGGCAAGGGCTACCTGGCGGTGACCGAGCACGGCTTCGGCTACTGCTGGGACCCGGACAAGTCACCCGAGGAGAACAAGAAGGTCTCCGAGCTCTCGCTCAAGACGGGGATGACGTTCGACGCGTGCGGCGACGTCGACGCCGACGACGCGCTGAAGAAGTTCGCCTCGTTCGATCCCACCAAGCCCGGCAAGAGCGGCGAGGTCCAGATCGTCCTGGAGAACAACTCCCACGGCAAGCACAAGCTCTCCATCAAGTCGGACGAGAACGGCAACGTCACCACGTCCTACTACTTCCGCAAGTCCACCCAGGAGAAGTGGCTGGACGGGATCGACCAGTACGGCGTGACCGTCGTGGCGACGGTCCTCAAGGTGGCGGCGGTCTTCTACCCGCCGCTGGCGGCGGCGGCCACCGTGGCCGGCATCGCCTCCAGCGCCCAGAAGGTCTATCGCGCCGTGCAGAACGACGACTGGATGGGCGCGGCGCTGGGCGCGGCGTCGCTGGCCGGCAGCCTGGGGAAGACCGGCTGGTTCAGCGAGGAGACGTCCAGCACGCTGAAGGTGGTCGGCCAGGTGGGCGACGCGCTGAAGACCATCAAGTCGGTGGAGGCGGCGTTCTCCAGCGGCCAGCCGCTGGCGTACGTGCAGGGCCTGGCGCAGGCGGTGGGGATGGCGGCCAGCATCGGCGGCAAGCTGGCGCCCGAGTACGCCGACGCGTTCGACAAGATCATGAAGTACGCGGACCGCACCAGCCTGGCGGTCGCGTTCGGCAAGGAGGGGTACGCGGCGCTCCAGAAGGGGGACTACGCCACCGCGCTCGGCTGCGCCATCGACGCCATGCGGTCGGTGAAGGGCGAGTACGAGCTCCCCGCGGGCGTCACCTCCAGTTGGGGCGTGATCTCCGCCGCGCTCCGGGGCGCCGGCGCCGCGCTGGACAAGAAGGACTACGCCGGCGCGGTCAACGCGGTGCTGGTGGGGCTGGACAAGCTGTACCCGGGCGCGCCGGACAACGTGATGGCGGCGGGCATCGCGCTCACCGGGGCGCTGTCGAAGCTGAAGCAGGACGACCCGAAGGGCGCCGCCGAGGTGGCCGGCAAGTTCCTCTTTGAGCTGATGCAGAAGCACGTGGACCTGGAGGGGAAGCTCAAGACCGAGACCGATCCGGAGAAGCGCACCTTCCTCTCCAATCTGATCGACGGGGTGAAGGGCCTCATCGACAAGTTCGGCGGCGCGCAGAAGCTGTTCGAGTCGGTGTCCAACGTCGTCACCGCGATCAAGAACAAGGACCCGGACGCGATCATCCGCGAGTCCACCCAGCTCGTCGACAAGCTGGTGAACAACGGCTACGTGCACGCCGCCGACAGCGTCCTGCGCGCGGCCTCCAACGTGGTGCAGGTGATCCGCTCCGGCGGGAGCTTCGACGCCATCGCCATGGCGGGGCAGCAGCTGGCCCAGGCGCTGCAGCACGCCAATGACCTCGTCAACCCCGCGCTGCCGACCAAGCCGGTGAACGGGGACCTCACCCCGGGCAAGCCGCCGGTGGCGGACCCGAGCAAGCCGGGCAATCCGTACGGCATCGGCGATACCGCGCCCCCCGACGCCACCTCCACCACCCTGCGCGCGGGCGAGGCCCTCCCGGACGTGGCGGAGCGGCTGCTGGGCGACCGGAGCCGCTGGCCGGAGCTGTTCGAGTACAACCGGGGGCTGGATCCGAACCTGTCCCAGGACCCGAACGCGCTGGCGGTGGGCACCGAGTTGTACGCGCCGCCGGAGGGCTACCGCGTGCCCGACGCTCGGCGCGCTGACCTGCTGGCGCAGCTCCAGCCGCCTCCGCCGCCCTCCCACTCCGTCCTCTCGCGCGGCGACAGCGGGAACCCGGTGGAGGTGGCGCGCCTGCAGCAGGACCTCCGCTGGCTGGGGTTCCAGGTGAAGGTGGACGGCGCCTTCGGCCCCCAGACCGAGCAGGCGGTGAAGGCGTTCCAGCAGCAGGCCGGGCTACCGGTGACCGGCAAGGTGGACGCCGCCACCTGGAAGGCGCTGGACGCGAAGGTGCAGGAGCTCCCGCAGGCGCACACCGGCGCGCCCGTGGGTCCGGGCGACAAGGGCCCGGCGGTGGAGGAGCTGCAGCAGCTGCTGGACAAGAACGCGGGCGAGCAGCTGGACGTGGACGGCCTCTACGGGAACTCGACGCGGGACGCGGTGGCCAGGTTCCAGAAGGCCGCCGGACTGCCGGAGACGGGGAAGATGGACTCGGCGACCTGGGCGGCGCTGCGCACCGCGCAGAAGGCCCCTCCGCCGGCGCCGGCGTTCCAGACGCTGAAGCAGGGCGCCACCGGGCCGTACGTCTACGAGGTGCAGCGGTTGTTGAACGACAAGCTGCTCGCCGGGGTGGCGGTGGACGGCAAGTTCGGCCCGGAGACGGCGACCGCGGTGCGCGCTTTCCAGCGCAACGCCGGGCTGTCCCCCACCGGCGAGGTGGACCAGAAGACGCTGGACGCGCTCCGCGCCGCGCCGAGCGCCGAGCCGGTGACCCCGGGCAAGGAGCCGCGGCTGGGGCCGGGCGACAAGGGCCCGGAGGTGGAGGCGCTGCAGCGGATGCTGAAGGCCAAGTTCGGCGTCCCCGAGCCCACCGGCGTGTACGACCAGGCCACCCAGACGGTGGTGAAGAGCCTGCAGCAGCGGGCCGGGCTGAACCCCACCGGCGCGATGGACGCCGCGAGCTGGTCCGCGCTGAGGGCCATGCCCGTCCCCGCCACCCCGAACGAGCTGGCGAAGCTCCGCACCGACCTGGGCGAGGTGACCACCAGCGAGGGCTCCGCGCGCGCCGAGTTCGAGAAGGCGCGCAACACGTTCACGCCGGAGGCGCGGGCGGAGATCGACTTCCACCTCGACGAGGCGGAGGGGAAGCTGGCGGAGGCGAAGCAGGCACTGGACCGCGGCGACGCGGCGAAGGCGCGCCAGGCGATCGCCGGCGCGAAGGCGGAGCTGGGCAAGGCGAAGGCGGCGATGGCGGATCCGGCGAACGCGGAGAAGCCGAAGACCGCGGCCGAGCTGCGGTCGTGGCTGCGCGACTCCAACGAGTACGTGGGGCTGCTCAAGGACCACTTGGGCTCCGTGGCGTGGGCGTTCGGCGGCGCCGCGGGTCCGCTCGGGACCGACCTGATGCACGCGGAGGCGGATCTGATCGCGGCGAAGGCGAAGCTCGAGGCGGGGGACACCGCGAAGGCGGAGGCGCTGATGCGGCAGGCGGACGACCTGATGAACGGCGTCTACGACAAGCTGGCCAATCCGCCGAAGTGGACCGCCGGCGGGATGGCGCCGGCCAGCTTCATCCAGAAGTTCACCTCGGCGGCAACCCAGCACGCCAAGGACGTGGGCTGGTCGTCGGTCTCCTGGTGGAACCAGCTCGAGTCGTGGGTCGGCGAGGCCCAAGGTTGTGAGAAGTGGCAGTCCTGGGTGATGTCCTGGCTGGGGGCGAACACCAACGACGGCAACGTGGACAACGACGGGATCAAGTTCGGCCGCGCGCACCTGGACTGGGGACTGGTCAACCACGAGGTGGTGTGGGTGATGTTCCCGGACGGGACGAAATTTGTGCTGGACCCGTGGTCCAACCCCGAGAAGCCGGTGGTCGACTACGACGCCTACGTGAAGGGGAAGGGGAACCTGATGGACGGAGCCATGGGCTCGCTGTCGGAGCTCTGGACCCGGTACTTCAACAGGAACATCCCGCCCCCGCCGCCGGGCCGGCACTGACGCGGGGTGGGGGACCAGCGCGCATCCTCGGCAAACGGGTCCGGAACCTGCTCGACCTGACCCGCAGGATCCTCCGCCACCACCGCTGCTCCCGGTGCACCACACGCCCCCACCTCATCCAGGGTGGCGTCCGCGGTCGGCCTCTGCAGATGAGCCGCGGGAGCACGGCAGCCAACCCACTCGCAGAATGCGTTCGCATTCGCAGCGCGGGCATCCCGGCGGAGCGGGCGATGCCGCGGATCGACACGTCCCATTACGTGGCAAGGGCCTTGCTTAGGTCGTTTCGCTCACGGAAGTTCACCCCGTCTTGAGAGGAGGACTCCACACATGATTCGAATTCTGGCCGCCTGCATCATCGCGGTCTCGGCCACCTACGCTCTGCCCGCGCTCGCTGGTTGTGATGAGCGCTGGGCCACCTGTATGAGCGGTGCACAGGACCAACTCAAGGCCTGCGCCAAGGAAGAGGAGCCGCGGTGTCAATCGAGCTGCTCGGCACAGTGCAAAGGGCGGAAAGCGCAGGACCAGTGCGTGCGCGACTGCGTGAAGATTTGCCGCGGCACCAACAGGTGCCAATCGGCCTTCAACTCGTTCGCCGCGGCCTGCCGATCTCAGCGCGCGGACTGCCAGGCGAAAGAGAAGGCCCCAAAAACCTCGACGGAGGTGCCCCAGGGCAAGGGACCCGCCAGAGTGGTGCGGTAGTCCGCCATGGGGCGTCGTCACCGCCAGCGCCTGGTGCTCGTGGTCGCCTCGATCGTCGCAACGCCGATCCTGGCGCGCCCGCTACCCACAGTGGTCGTAGCCTACTCGAACAGCGCGCAGGCATCCCCGTCCACGGTCTCGTTCCAGATCGGCGATCGGGTCGCGATCAAGGCCCAGGAGGCGGACCTGAGCGCGTCGCTGGTGGGTCGATCCATCCATGTGCACGGAACCATCCATTTCTACACGCACACTACGACCAGCGAGCACAAGCGATCCTGCGGGCCCTTCGGGCTGTTCACCTGCACCGATGTGGTGCATACCCGGCAATACGGCAACCTGGACATCGATGAAGACAACGCCACGAGGTACACACCCTTCCTACAGCTCGGACCCACGCTCGTCTTCGCCACCTCCCCCGGCGACAAAGCGTTCCCGCTGTATGGCCCCGAAGCGAAGGCGCGCGAGGTGCTCGGCTCGGGTGGGTACGTCTACGTCGCCCTGCACGACGGTGAAGTGAGGTTGGGCCAGCTCTCCCTCCCGGCCAACTCGTTCGACATCGGGTCTCCCGATGCGACTGACGAGGAAAGGGCGGCCGGACGAGCACTGGTGCAAAGCAAGTGCAGGGGGAGGGAGGAATGCATCATGCTCGGCGAACCGAAGTGCACGGTGAATCCTGTGAGCGCCGCCAAGCTGCACCTGATCATCGAGATCGATCGCCCGTGAACAATCCTCGTGGATACACCCAGAGACAACCACGGTCATGACTGGAGCTTCCTTGAATCCACGCAAGCTGTCGATGAGCGCCGCGGACGGCGCCCTCGTTGGGTCGTTGCTGTCTCTGACCTGCTGGAAGCTGTCGCAGCCGCGTATCTGGCAGATCATCACTGGGGACGACCTATGGTTCGGACCGTGGCCGCTGCTGGGGGTCGCGGCCGCGGTCGCCATCGCGGCGGGCGCCGGCGCCGGGCTGGGGCTCGCGCTCCACCGCATGGATGGCGTGTTGCCCATCGTCGCGCGGTGGGGCTTGTTGATCCTTTCCATCGGGTTGGCAGCCTGGATCGGGATGCGAGCCGTCGCAGGCCGGGGGCCACCGTCGGAGATCGCCTGGGCCGACCAGGTCCGCGCCGACCTGGAGCCGTGCGGGGCGCGCGCGCTGAAGCAGAAGGACGCGCCCGGCGTCACGGAGTGGGTCATCCAGAGCACGAAGCTGGCGGAGTGCGCCAAGCTCGAGCGAGAGGTCGGCGGCGCGGAGGAGGCAGGTCACCAGGAGGCGGACAGGGGTGGATCGCTCCCGGCTGTCTCCAAGGTCGAACGCGAGTACCTGGATCAGCTCATGGCCTCGATGTACCGGTCCAGGCGGGATGCCCCACCCTCCGCCAAAGCCGCGCGCGAGTACGCCAAAGACGTCCAGCGGCAAGCAGAGAAGATCCGTTTGCCGACCCTGAACGGCCGGGCCGTGGCTGGGCGCGGCGCTCTGCGGAAGAACACTCCTGGGCGCGCGCCTGGTCCGGACGAGGGCGACGGTGGCCGCGCCGGTGCGACGGTGCCGGTGGGGCCGGCGACCACCGAGACGACGCCAGATGCCGGGAAGGACGGAGGCGAGACTTCCGATGCAGGCTCGGAGACGGTGGCGCAGGGGTCGACCAAGGGAACCAGCGCGCCAGTCACCAGCAATGAACGCGAGAAACCGCCGACCCCTGGCGAGCAGGCGAGCGGGGGCGCGATGGAGGATCCGGGCTCGGATGACCCCAAGGGCGGCCTCACGCCATTCGAGACCATCGCCGGCACGGCGGCCTGCTTGTACATCGGCGCCCCTCCGGCCATCTGCGAGGCGGCCATCGCGTTGATCGATCAGTTGCTGGGAGGGCTGTTCAGCGGCGGCAAACGAGAGCGGGTCGAAGAGGCCACCAAGCTCATGGGGGCGATCGCCGAGTTCGCGGGCTCGGACGGGAGTTTCGCGACCTTCGACTCGTCGACGTTCGAGCAGCGATTCCTGGAATTCGGATTCAACAACCCGGAAGAGGGCCTGGACGCCTTCATCAAGGTCGTAGATGCGCTGCGAACGGGCGGGAAGGTCCCTCTCGACGAGGCGGGAGTGCGCAGCGCGCTGGAGAGGGCGAAGGCGTTGAAGAGCGACTACGACCGCGTCCTCCAGTGCGTGAAGGTCCTGCACGACAAGGCCTCCGCCAATCTCCGCCCAGGCGGCCTCTCTCCCCAGGAGGCCCTGGAATCGATCAACGAGGCATTCGCTGGCGTGTGCTCGCCGCCGCTGAGCTTGAGGAGCGCAAGCCCGGAGGACCGGAGCGCCTTCTTCCAGAAGGCGGCCGTGCTGAACGGAGAAGAGCCCGTCACCTGCGCGTTCGCCATCGCGGCGAGCGAGCGTGGCGTCTCGGAGGAGGTCCTGAAGAAGGTCAAGCTTCCCACCGCAGATCTGTGCCCCACGACCCAGGCATTGCTGTCGAGCCTCGGACGGGCGAGCAAGCCCACCGCCCCGGGGACGTCGCCATGATCAGGCTGCTCGACTTCGCCCGCGACTATCTGCTGCCGCGGCGCGAGCCCTCCGCGCACGCCGGCCGTCCCGACCTGGGACGCGGCTTGGTGGTGACGGGCGATGGGCTGGTGGAGAGCATCCTGGAGGCGATCCGGATCCGGCGGTCCGTGCTCGTCACCGGCCCGCGCGGGTGCGGCAAGACCTGGTGCGTGAAGCAAGCCATCAAGCGCGCCTACGACGCCGGAGAGATCGGAGGTTGGCACTTCCTCCAGGGGAACCGAGAGATTCCGCGCGACTACATCAGCGAGGACATGCTGATCATCAACCGGGAAGGGCAACCGGAGTTGGTCGATGCGCTCGCCATCCGCTCACCGAATACCACCCTCGCCCGAAAGCGCATCGCTGCCATCCGCACAGCCAGGGGGCCGAAGGGGCCGGACGGCGCCCGCCCCGTCCCCTTCCCGTCATGGCCCGCCATTCCGGCGATCACGCTGCACGAGCTCCGTCGCGAGCGCGGCGAGCAGTGGACGCCCTGGGGGCGCAAGACCGACTGGGTGGTGCTGTTCCTGGACGAGATCAACCGCTTCGGAGACGGCTTCCTCGATAGCCTGCTCAGCCTCACCGAGGAGGGGATCATCGTCCGGGGCGGGGACGAGTACCACGTGCCGGTCGTGGTGATGGCCACCGCCAATCCGCCCGGCTACGACGTGACCGCCAAGAAGCTGAGCCCGCCGCTGCAGGCGCGCATCGGCCGGTCGTATCGCGTGTCGCAGCCGCCGCTCGATCACCTGGTCAACGTGATCCTTCCCTCCAAGGAGGAGATGTTCGGCGCCGCGCTCGGGCAAACGGTGGCCCTGCGGGAGCGGGAGAAGTACCTCGCCTCCGCGGCCACCTTGTGCCTGTGGGGGGACCCGGACCACGGCCTGCGCGGCGCCGCCTTCCTCACCTCCGGCACCTGTCACCTGCTCCGGAGAGCGATGAGGCTCAGCATCCGGGTCAAGCAAGCGATGACGGACCTGAGCGACCTCATCCAGTTCGGCCCGGATGCCCGCGCCGTCGGCGAGTGGATTGGCGCCGCGGCGGCGCAAGCGCAACAGGATCGGTCCTTCGAGGTGAAAGCGGCCCACCTGATCAAGACCGCCGGCGCCGTGCTCGGCCACAAGCTGCGCGAGAGCTTCAACGAAGGATCGCACCCGGAGAAGGTGGCGCAACTCCAGCGGTGCATCCAGGACATCGTCAGCACGGTGCTCACCAAGCCCGTCTACGAGCAGCTCTTCGTGTTGCCGTATCAGGCCGCCGCCGACCGGCTCAAGATGGGCCGATCCATGCTGCTCGCGCGGCTGAGCGCGTTGGAGGACGAGTCGCGATGGCATCCGTGGTTGCGCGCGCTGGCCGATCTTCCGGACGAGCCAGGTGAGGCTGCCGTCGAAGGATGGTTCGGCCGGCACCGGTCGGACCGCGAGGAGGTCAGGGCGTTCACCAGGGCCGGGAGCTTCTTCAACCACGACGAGCGCGATTGGCTGATGAGGACGATGCTGGCGGACGTGCCGAAGCAGGCGCCCTCCGACGCCGGAACGGCGCGCCCGCACCTGCTGGCCTACCTCGCGGGGAGGCCGCTCACCAGCGGCGAGTCCAGTGCTCGCCACCGCCTGGAGCAGACCACCTACGCCGCCCTGTTCGCCGACCTCCTGCTCGACGTGGCCCGACGCAACGAACCGTTCCTCGCCAGCCTCGCCAACGGTCAGGTACAGCGAGAATGGATCGATGCGGTGGAGCGGGTCATCGATCCTCACGGCGGGGAGGTGTCCGCGCTCATCGACGAGGCAAAGCAGCGGTTCGCCAACCTGGGGTGCGACCCCCAGCAGGCCGTGAAGGTCATGTCCGACGCGCTGCGGGTGGTCAGCGGCAGCGGCCCTGTATCGTCGGACTACCGCCTCCGGGCCGACAGCGGGCTGAGGCTGCTGGAAGAGCGATGAGCGACCTTGCCTGGATGGTCCCCGTCGTTCCCGCCGCGTTGGCGGTGGCGCTCTTGGTGGCGCTGCCGGGAACGTCACGTCTCCGGCGCCACGGCTGGCTGATCGCGCTGGCGAGCTCGACCGTGCTCTTGGGAGCGGGCTTGTTGGTCGCCCGTGGCTGGCCGACGTCCGGCCGCGTTGTCCTGGTGCTGGACGGCCCCGGCCTGCTGGAGCCCACCCAGGGCGGCCTGTCGTCGGTGGTTCGGCAATACGCCGCGGCCGGGATGACGGCCTGTGACGTCCTCTTGATCCAGGGCGCCCCACCGGCGGACGGTACCTGCCGCGTTCCACCGGACCTGTCGAGCCGGGCCTGGAGGCCGGCGGATGGGTGCGAGCGCATTCATCTGGAGGAGGTGCTCGCCGCGCATGACCCGGACTGCGCCCTCCAGCTCGCCCGCCGCCGCCTGCAAGAGAACGGGCCCCTGGGGTGGCTGGCGGCCGCGCTCCGACTCTCCAGCCAGCGGATAGTGGTCGTCGCCTCCCAACCCAAGAAGTGGACCCAGTCCTGGCTGATCGACCCCGTCGCGCGCCTGGCCGAGCTTGCCCCGGACGGTATTTCGGTCGACCTGGTCCACCGTAGCGACCATGCGCCCGACGAAGAGCCTCCGACCCTGGCGCTGGACCTGAGCGCGCCACGCTTTCCCGAGCGCCAGGTCGACGGCACGATCGACGTGCGTATCCTCTCCCGGGCGCTGGTTGGCCAGACTGGACTCTTGCGAGGCACCACTCGGTGCGAGCTGGACTTGCAGGAGGGCTCCGGGTTCACCCTTCCCCCGCGGGTCGACGACTACGTGATGGCCGCCCGAGACCAGGCGGTCCTCGGAAGGCCGATCCAACTCCGAGAATTCCAGGGGGTCGCTGGGGCGAGCCCATACCAGTTGGTGCGCGGCTATCACCTACTCAAGTGCTCGGTCACCCTGCGCCTGCCGGATGGGCGCGAACTCCCGACGGCGAGAGGGGCGCGATACGTGGACGTGGGCCCCCGGTATTTCATGGTCATCAACGGACCGACGGCGCGGTTCGCCCCCGACGGGATCAACGGGACCCGGCAGATGGACATCCACGCCCTCTGGGGGCCATCCGGCGGCGCCCGTCGCTGGACAGGGGACATCGCGTTCGGCGGGGTCGTCCCCGACGCCGCGTTCCGGGCCTCGGGCTTGCCTCCGCGAGCGGCGCCCGCGGTCCTCGTCCTGCACGACCTCACCCCGGCGACCTGGGCCGCGCGCTGCCAGGATTTGGCGCAGCTCGTCGCGTCCGGCACCACGCTGCTGGTCTCCGGCGCCCCGACGCGGACGGAGGCGCCCGGGTGCGCGTTCCTGCCCGCGTTCGCGCGCGAGAGCGGGTCGCGCGCGGTGATGGTGGACCGCCGGCCGCGGCTCACGTTCCTGCTGGATCCATCGCGGCTGGGGGCGCTCTACCACCGGCCCCAGGACGGGACGGCGCCGCCGGTGGCGCACCTGCCGACGCCGGCTTCGAAATACGGCGCGCCACGCCCGCTCGCCAACGGGCTCGCCGTTCAGCGCGCCTTGATCGACGGAGCGTGCGGGGCGCTGCGCGCGCTAGACGCGGACGCGGACTGCTCCGAGCTGGAGCGCGACGGGAGCCTGCGGCGCCGCTATGTCGAGGGACAGACGCTGCCGGCGAAGTTCGAGGCGTCGGCCACCTCCGCCGGCAGGGAGGACCAGCTGGCGCGGGCCTCGCAACTGTCGACGCGGCTGGCCGCGCTCTCCGCCGGCGCGCCGCCTCCGGCAGTCGTGCGCAGCAACGAGGTCCTGGTGTTGTTCACCTACGACGTGGCGCAACTCGACCGGGCTTCGTCGGAGCTGGCTAAGCTGTTGCTGCGCGGGGTCCAGGTGGACGTGGTGTTGCTACGGACGCCGTACTCCGCCGGCCTCGGACCGCTGGCCGGAAGCCGCTCCCTGCGCGACGCGATGTCGGTGGCGAGGCAGTACGCGCGGGATGGACTGGTCCCCTCGCTGTCTGCGTCCTCGCTGTTCGACGGCCGCGCGCTGGGGGAGCGGCTTCGGGTGGACTCCAGCCACCAGGTCGATCTGGACGGCGAAGATCCCCTCGCCGCCGCGGCGCGTGCGGGGGAGGCGCTGGGCGCCGAGCTGGGCCGGCGGTTGGCGCCCGAGGCAGCGATCATGGTGGTCCACCGGCAGGGTCGCTTCGTGGACGGCGCGATGGGCCCGGTCGTCCCGGATGGGGTCGAGCCGCGCTGGCAGACCACTCCCCCCGGCGCGTGGGCGGCGCCGCTCCAGTTCCAAGTGCTGGAGCGGAACGAGGACGTCGAGTCTGCGAAGTGGCTGTCGGCGGTCCCGGCTCCCGGGCCCGGAGGTGGGGCACCCCTGAGCGCTCCCGTGGGCTTCGCTGGGCTTCACGGTCGAGGCGAGGTGTTGGTCCTCGGGTATTCGATCTTCGAAGGGATGACCGGGGAGTTCTTTCCCGGCGCGCCCTGGCGAGGTCGGCCCCAGTCGCGGATCGCGCTCGTCCCGAGGGCGGGACCGGGCGACGCGTGGGGGCCGCAGCGGGTCGCGGATGCGGTGATCTTCCAGCGGTCGATCCAGCCGGGCCCTGGAGAAGAGCCCCGGATCGTCGACGCCCGGGTCGTGGATCCGTCGGGGCGGATCGAGCTGGAGGTCGTCCAGCGCCTGCACTCCGGCGGGGTGGTGGACCGACTCTGGCTTACCGGCTGCCGCGCCGGTGGGTTCTCCGGGGCCTGCAAGCCGCCGGACGGGGCCAGGCGCATGGCCGGTCGGATCGTCGGGCTAGATGCGGCCTCTCAGCGGCTGACGTACACCTTCGCGCCGAGCGAGCTGTTCCAGGTCTGCGGCGGGGCCAGGGGCTGCGTCGCCACTCTCGAGCGGGAGCGCGCCGGCGGCAGCGCTGCGCCAGGCGAAGTGCGCCTGTTCGTGGACGGCGTCCCCGGCGGCGCGTCCGGCGCCGTCGCTGACCTGCCGGTGCTGGAGGCCTTGCGCGCCCTGGCGTTGTACTCGGGGGGCGCGGAGATCCTCCCCGGCATCCAGCCCTCGCGGTCCAGGTTCCCGGTGCGCTCGAGCGCCGTCCGAGCACTGGTGGTCGCCGCACTTCTGTACTGGGGAGTCCGCCTGGTCCAGCGTTGGCGCGCCGCCGCGGGCCTCCGGCTCACGAGCCAGCGGCAGGCCAGGCTCTCGCTCGCGATCGACGCTCGCGGCGCCGTCCACTCCGCCGGCGAGGCGCTCGGCCGGCCGCAGAGCGCACTCCAGGTCGGTGCGTTCGCCGGGTTCCGCCCCCTGGAGCCCGGCAATCGGCTTTCTTCCGTGGTCCGCGACGACCTCGTCGTCTACGCGCGGGCCCGGTCGCTGGGGCGGCCCACGCGGCTCCCGCGCGTGGCCCGGCACATCGAGGAGCTCGGGCGCCACGTCCGGATCGTGGTGAACGTCGGCATGTCGATGCGCACGCCAGCGGTGCGCGAGGGCCGCGCTGGGAAGCTGCATGCCGCGGCGAACGTCTGCCAGTTGCTGGCGGAGGTGGGGTGGCACTTCCGCTCCATGGTCGAGGTCGTCCCGGCTGGATTGCGGCAAGCCGGGGAGACCTTCGGGCCTGCTGCCTTCGCCGGAGCCGCGGGCGCAGTGGCGGCGCACGTGCTCGCGCAGGGCAAGCACCCGACGCCCTGGATGCGTCTGGCCCGGATGCCGGAGGTCGATCGGCCGATGAGCGTGGTGGTCGTCTCCGATTTCTTGAACGACGACCTCGGGGCCCTGGGGCGCTTCGCTGCGGACGTCGAGGAGGAAGGCGGGCTGTTCGGAGCCGTTCACGTCCATATCCCGGAGGAGCTGCAGCTCCTCGGAGCGGGGGTCGCTCCGGGGTTCGACCTGCTCTGCGACCGGACCAGCTGGTCCGCGACGGACGCTCGGTTGGCTCACGAGCGCTTTCGGGACGAGGTCGACGTGGCGCTCGGCGGGTACGCGGGTGGGTTCCTGTCCATCTCAGGAGCCCTCCAGGCTCCGGAGATCCTGGCGCTGGTTTCGGAGGCGCCGCTGCTAGCGGTGTTGCGATGAGCGGGCTGGAAGAGGCTTTCCAGTGGCTGGCGCCGGATGAGCCCTCGCTCGCCTCGCGTATCCTGGCTGTCGTGCTAGCGCTGGTGGTCCTGGTACTGGGCATCCTGGTGCACCGGTCCACGACGTTTCCAGGCCCGCTGAGCACCGCCGAGCGCCGCGCGGCGCTCTTGCCGCGGTCCAGGCGCCTCGGCGCCCTGGGGATCTACTGGGCGACGGCGATCACCTGGATGGCGGCGCTGGCGATGCTCGTCCTCGCTCCGAGGCGCCCGGCGCTCCTGCTTCTGGAGAGCCGCGCTCAGCGAGACGTGCTCATGGTCGAGGAGATGATGTGCGCCAAGGACGGGTTCGGCCACCCGGAGACGCCGTTCCGGGCGCTCGACCGAGGTCAGGGCGCGTTCGATCTGCGGCCCATCGTGGACGACGTCGTGCGTCGCTGCGGACAGTCATGCGCGACGTATCGCGGCACGCCAGAGGAGAGGGAAGCGCTGGCAGCGCTCGTCCGGGAAGCGGTGCTGAGCGTGGCGCCGCGACGGAGCTCGAGCGGCGATCCGACCAGCCCACCGGCGCCGCTGCCGGACGGGGACCCTTCGATGAAGGTTGACCGGTGGGTGCTGGAGACGATCGAGGTGTCGGTCATCCAGCTGGAGATGGTGCGCCTCAACGCGCGCGAGGTCCGGGTCCTGCCCGGCGCGAGCTTCGAGAGCCGTTCGAGTTGGGACGTCGCGCGGACGTTCCTGGGTCGCCCGGGGACGTCCTTTCGACTCTGTGGTCGCGCAGCTGACCGGCTCCCCGACAGGCCGGTCGTGACCCGCCTGGCGCAAGCCCACTGGAGCGCCGACGGCCAGATCACCGGGTGGGCGCTGGTCGAGGGCCGGTTCCCGCCCGGTGCGGCCGAGGAGACGATTCCCCTGTCGCTCCAGCTCTGGGGGGCGGTCACCCCTGGTCCCGTGCCAGCGGCGGACGCGGCGCTCACCCTGGTCGTGAAGGCAGACGGCTTCACCAGTCGCCTCGCCCGCGTGTGCCTCGGCTCGCGGTGTGACGGGCCGGACGGCAAGGGGAAAGCAGTGGACCTGGAGGAGATCCGGGCGATCGCGGTGGCTCGTGGCGCCGCCGTCCGACTCCGAGCACCCCGCCGCGGTTCGGGCCCGGACGTGTGGGCGCCGGTCCGGTTGGCTGTTCCGGACGACCGTCCGCCGGACCTGGTCGTCTCCGGTACTCGGCCGGAATGGCTGCGCCTGTTCTACGACGCCGGGACGGCCCCGCGCTTCGCCGCCCTCCGAGCTGAGCTGGACGCGATGGGCCTGCGGGTTCCCAGGCTCGTCCATCGCTCCGGGGAGCTCCGGGCGCCGATGATGCTGGTGTCCGTAGACTGGCTGGTGATCGCCGTCGACGTGAACGCCGCCCGGCGCGGCGCCGGCGCCGCCGGGGCCATGGCTTCGGCGAAGGCCTCCGGAGTAGGCAGGGTCCGCAGGCCGGTGGCACTCGGACCCATGACGGTGTTCTCGCTCTCCGATCTCCCGGTGTCCCCCGTGCTGAGGGCCGCCGGAGACCTGGAGACGCTCGCCACCGTTCGGGGCGATGACACCCCTCTCTCCGAGGGCACCGGCGTGGAGCAACCCGTCGTGCTGGAAGGCGCGGATGCGACGGGGCGACCGTTCCTGGTCATCGGTGCTGCCGGGCTCGATGGCGCGCTGGTGCCGGGGTCGGCGCGGTATGAGCCGACCACGGCCTGGGCGCTGGTGCGCCTCATCTCATGGGCTGCCCAGCGGGTACGCGATGGCGCGTCGGGCGCTCCTCCAGAGTTCCGCATCGACCAGCGCGGAGCTTCGGCCACCGCCACCCCGCTGATGACCCCTTCGGACGCCATGGACGCAGCCCGCCTGGAGCTGCGGCCGTGGGACGCGTGGTGGGTGGCGGCCCTCTGCGTCTGCCTGCTGGTCGCTTCGGTAACGGCGCTCCGCCGCGCACCAGCCATGACGAGGTGAGCAACCGCGTTGGAGCGCTGCGCGTGCGCCGAGTACGAGGTCGCGGCGATGCCCTGGAGCAGGAATTGCGGGCGCACGCCGCGCTGGAACGAAGCGGAGCCGAAGGCTGCGTCGGGCTTCGGCGTAGGGAGCGCAGCCGGCTACGGGACGATGCGTTTCAGTGGCGCGGTCATCACCGCGGGCGGCGCTGTTGATCGCGGTACCGCTTCACCTCGGTGGCGATGCGCCCCACGGCGTTGAAGGAGATCTCCGCCAGGTGCTCGGCCAGCCGCTCCGCCTGGAACAGCCGGGGCTCGATCTCCCGCCAGCGGTCCATGGCGTCCATCCCGGCCAGGTGCGCGTCCAGGCGGATCTCGTCGCGGAGCCGCTCCAGGCGCCCGGTGAAGTAGCCTGGCTTGCGGCTCGGCGTCGTTTTCGCGGTCACGGGCTTCGTCGTCTGCAGCGTCATCTTGGACCTCCTTCAGGTCACCTCCAGAGCGTGCAGATCGCTTGCCGCGCCCGCGCCTGGAGACGCGCCTGCTGGAACCGCACGACTTGCGCCCTCTCGTGCGGCGGCGCGCAAACCCTGTGCGACTCATGGAAGGCACGTCGATTACGTCGGCGTCCACCACCCGAGGGCGCGGCACGCGCGGTGCAGCCCGAGGCCCGGAGGAGGTCCATCATGCGCCTGCTCCCGCTCGCGGCGTCGTTGGCGTGGTGCCTTTCGTTCTCGGTGGGCGCCGTGGATCTGTCGGGCCTGGAGCTGGGAGAGATCCGGGCGCAGGTGA
>DASRBA010000410.1:0-4169 GCA_035637895.1 Myxococcaceae bacterium | reverse complement strand
CCCCCCAGCCCCGCCTCAGCCTGGTCCCCGAGGGGTACGCCCAGAAGGCGATGGCGTCGCTGATGCAGCTCCACACCGAGCTGATGGACGAGAAGGAGCGCCGGGTGGAGCTCCACCGCCAGCTGATGGAGAAGGAGCAGGCGCTGGCGGAGCTGAGGATGTACGTGAAGCTGCTGGAGGAGAAGGTGGAGCAGCGCCCGCCGCCTCGCCCGCGCGCGCGGCCGGTGCCGCCCCCGCCGCCGGTCGCCGCCAAGCCCAGGCTGAAGGCGGTCCCCCGGCCGCCGCCCCCGCCGCCGCCCGCCCGCCCGGCGCCGGTCCCGGACGGCTGGCGGTCGTGGTGAACGACCGCTTTGTCGCCAGCCCGCTGAAGGGGTAGATCCGCGCCCGCGGGTGGAATCAGCGGCGTCGCTGGAGGTGTTTGCGCCTCTCGAAAGGGAGCCAGGCACCGATGATCGAAGAGCGGGCGGAGATCCTCGCGGGTCCGACCAGGAAATTGTCCATGTCCCAGGAGAAGCACGAAGTGGAGAAGGAGCTCGGGGAGATCCGCAAGGAGGTCATCGAGTCCCGCAACCTGGTCATCAAGACCGACAACCTCCTCAAGAACCTGCACGCCGAGATGAAGATGGTCGGCAAGCGGCAGGAGGACTTCCAGAAGCGGCAGTGGATCTCCTCCGCGGCCGCGTACGTGGCCTTCGCGGTGATCGCCGTGGGCGGCGGGCTGATGATCTCCACCGCCCGGACGGCCGGGGCGGGCGCGGAGAAGGAGCGGCTGGAGAAGCAGGTCGCCGAGCTGACCCAGCAGGTGGAGAAGCAGAAGGCGGACGCCCAGGCCCTGGCCGGCGCGCAGCGGAACGCGTCCGACGTGTACCGGAACATGACCACCCTCCCCGGCGACGAGCGCCTCCGGGGCGTGGACCAGCTGGCCAAGCTGGACACCACCAAGCTCTCCGCGCTGGAGCGCCAGGCCCTCACCGACAAGGCAGACCAGCTCCGCCGCGAGATCGGCCAGGCGACCTTCGAGCGCGGCAAGGCGGCCTTCCGCAAGAACGACATGCCGGCGGTGGTGACGGACCTGGGCCACTTCATCAACATGAACCCGGATCAGCAGGACCTGCTGGAGGCGTCGTTCTTCCTCGGCATCGCCTACAACCAGCTCCGCAAGCACGAGCAGGCGGTCCCGCTGCTGGCGCGCTTCGTGACCGAGGACAAGAAGTCCAAGAGCCGCGACTACGCGATGCTGCTGCTGGCGCAGTCGTACCAGGAGACCAACCAGCTCGATAAGGCGGCGCAGGTCGCGCGCGACGGGCTGTCGCAGTACCCCAACAGCGAGTTCGCGCCCCAGATGAAGGGCCGGCTCTCCACCGTGAAGCGGCTGCAGAGCGGCGGCGCGGCGGACGGAGCGGACCCGGCGGCGGGCACGCCCGGGACGGCCGCGGCGCCGGCCCCCGCGGCGGCCAAGGCTCCGGCTCCGGGCCCGGCGACCACCCAGCCCGCGGCGGCGCCGGCGGCCCCGGCGGCGCCCGCGCCGAAGCCGAACGGCGGAGGACGGTAGAACAACCCTTGCAGATCCGGAGGCCCGCGGCGTAAAGCCGTGGGCCTTCGCGCATGGCGAGCTCCAGTTCCAAGAGCAGCTCCAAGGGGGCGGCGAACGACCCGCGGTACCGGCCGTTCCGGATCGGCGCCTACGCGCTGTACCTGGTGGTGGTCTCCGCGGCCTCGCTGCTGATCATCAAGAGCGTGGTGTCGTCGGTGATCCGGATGACGCCGGGCCGCAAGCCGCCCGCGGAGCAGACCCTCACCGTGGCGGAGTGCCTGCAGCGGGCGGAGGCCCTGTTCCAGGAGCTGGAGTCGGAGCGGGCCAAGGTGGCCGCCTCGGTGCCGGCGGCGCACTCCGACCTGACCTGGGAGCAGTTCCGGGTCGGGTGGATCGAGCGCTACCGCGACGCCGAGGCGCGCTGCGCGCTGGAGTCCCGCTCTCGGGGATCACTGCGCGAGGTGTACGACCGGCTGTCGCGGGTGATGGACTTGTTCACCACCTCCGCCGTGCAATACGCGGGCGAGACGGGCGGGGCGGTGGACGCGTTGCGCGAATCGCTCGCGGCGGCGCGGAAGGAGCCGGCCGCGGGGCGGCTGCCGTAGCCGCCAGGGCCGAATCGCCGCCCGGGGTAATGTTTCCCGCCCCGAGCGTCACCAGGGTGGGTGCTCCCGGTCTTCATCTCCTACGCGAGGCGGACCAGCGCGGCGGGCGCGCGGGCGCTCCATGACGCGCTCGCCGGGCTCGCCTTCCTCGACGAGCGCCACCTCCAGCCCGGCGAAGCCTTTCCGGCGCACATCGCCGACGCGCTGCTGGGGAGCCGCGTGGCCGTCGTCTTCGCGGACGACGCCTACTTCGACTCCTGGTACTGCCGCTGGGAGCTCGACGCGGCCTTGCAGCCGTATGCGCGGGCTGCGGCGCGCGAGGAGGAGCCGGCGCGCCAGCTGGATCCGCTCGTCGTCGTCCTCCCACCAGGGCACCGCTCGGCGGGGGACCTGGACCGGTTCCCTCCGGAGATCCAGGCGACCCACTGGAACACCGCGGACGACATCGGCGCCATCGTGGACCTGGTCCGGCGGCGCCTGGAGCGGTGCTCGCAAACGCTGGCCCAGCGGTGCGTCTCGCTGGGGCAGTCCCCGGACACCCTCCGCGCCGAGCTGCTGGAGCGCTCCGCGGGGGCGGACCTCCCGCCGGCCGCCGGGCCGATCCAGCGCTACCCGCGCCAGCTTCCGGTGTCCAAGGGGGCCGGGTTCGTGGGCCGGGCTCGGGACCTGTGGCGGATCGACCATGCGCTGGGAGGGGCTCGGCCTGCGGCGGCGCTGGAGGGTGGAGGCGGCGTGGGGAAGACGCAGCTGGCGCTGGAGTACGTGCACCGGCTCGGGCCGCGCCGGTTCCCCCACGGGCTGTACTGGATCGACGCCGACGGCGACCTCGAGGAGCAGCACCACGGGATCCTCCGGACGCTCGCTCCCGACGTCCCCGACCTGGCCGCGTACCGCGCCTCCAGGGGGCAGCCCGGGGCGCGCACCGTGCGGGACGATCTCTCCGCGGCGCTGGCGGGGCTGGCACCGGGCAGCCGCATCCTCTTCGTGGTGGACAACATTCCGGAGCCCGCGGCCGGAGAGCGCCCGCGGCCGCTGGAGTGGTGGTGCCCGTCCCACGACCGGGTGGCGGTGCTCACCACCTCGCGCGCCAGGTTGGGACCCTCGGACGGGGTGCACGTCCTGCCCGTGGGCGTCCTCGAGCGGCCGCCCGCGATCCAACTGCTGGCGGCGGGCGCGCCGGCGGGCCACCGGGCGGATGACGCCGGGCAGGTGGTGGAGTGGGTGGGGCGGTTGCCGCTGGCGCTGGTGTTGCTGAACGCGGCCGTGCGGCTGGGGAGCACGACGGTGGCGGAGCTGGCCGCCAAGGCGGCGGAGCCGGTGGGGCAGGCGTCGGAGTTGGACGAGCAGATGAGGGTCCTGGAGCCGCTGGTGCCGCCCGGCGCGCTCCGCGGCATCGCCCAGGCCTTCACGTTGTCCTACGAGCTGCTGGACGCGGAGGCCCGGGGCGCCGCGCGGTTGCTGGCCCGGCTCGCTCCAGCGCCGATCCCGGTGGAGCTGATCCGGGAGCTCCAGCTGTCCAGGTCCGCGCGGGCGGTGCTCACCGCGCGCTCCTTCGTCACGGCGCACGATGGCGCGGAGGCACCGGTGGTACCGATGTTCGGCGCCATGCACCGGGTACTCGCGGACTACCTGCGGAGCCGGTCGGAAGAGCCAGCGGCCGAGTGGACGCGCGCGTGCAAGGCGCTGACGGCCATCCTCGCGCGCGCTCTCCGGGCGCGGGACCAGTGGGCGCTCCAGCAGGCGGCCGTGGCCCACGCGCAGTACGTGGCGGGGACGCAGACGCCAGGCGCCCACGTTCCAGAAGAGCTACCTGCGGCGCTCGCGGACGTGCTCGCCCGGAGCTTCGCTGATCTGGGAATGCTCGAGCCCGCGCTGGAGGCCGGTGACCGCGCGGTTGCGGCCTACGAGCGGCTCGCCAGGGAGCGGCCCATTGCGTTCGAGCCGGCCTGCGCGCTCAGCCTGATCGCGCTTTCCACCTATCTCGAGGCGCTCGGGCGCCTCGAGGCCGCGGACGAAGCTGGTGAGCGCGC
>DASRBA010000409.1:0-11042 GCA_035637895.1 Myxococcaceae bacterium | reverse complement strand
CCCGAGCCGCCCACCCCCATCGTGGACATCGCCCGGATGTCCGCCGCCCTCGCCGGCCCCGGCCCCGCCCCCGCCGGCGCCTACTCGCTCCGGGCGGAGTCCGCGACGGTCGTGCCGCCCGTGCCGCCCATGGTCCCCATGCGCGCCGCCGCGGCCCCGCCGCCTCCTCCGAGGAAGGCCCCCAAGGCGGCGATGGCGATGAAGCGCCGCTCCCGCGCGAGGGACGACGACGACGAGGCCCCCATGGCGGAGGCGGCCGAGACCACGGAGGCGTTCGGGAGGGCCCTGGAGGACCGCTCGGTGGCGCTGGACGGCGGCGGCGGGATGCCCATGCCCTCGGACGAGCCCGCGGGCCTGGACGTGGGCCTGGAACCGGAAGAAGCCATGCTCGACTACGACGGCCTGACCATCGCCGGCCCCGAGGGCCGCGGCCGCCTCCAGCCGGAGGACGAGGTGCGGCGCGACCTGGCCGCCATCGGCCTCTACGCCGCCGCCAGCGTGGAGGTGCAGGTCCAGGTCCAGGTGATCGCCGCCCTCGTCACGCAGCACCGCCTGGAGTCGGAGCGCGCCGGGGACGCCCTGGCCTGGCCGTCCGGCGCCGTCGCCCCGCGCGAGTCGGCCGGCTCCTACGACTACCGCTACGACGCGGAGAACGCCGTGGACGTGCCCTCGGACGGGGCGTGGCACTCGGTGCCGGTGGCGCAGGCGGACGTGGCGCTGTCGCCCCGCTACGTCTCCGTCCCCGCGGTGGAACCCAAGGTGTACCGGACGGTCACCGTGCTCAACCAGTCCCCGCACGCGTTGCTCGCCGGCCCCACCGACGTGAGCTTCGGCGAGGAGCTGGCGATGACGGTGCAATTGCCCACCGTGCCGCCGCGCGGCGAGGAGCGCGCCGGCCTGGGCGTGGAGGAGTCCATCCAGGTGGCGCGCAACACCCGCTACAAGGAGACCACCGGCGGGTTGCTGGGCGGCGCCTCCGTCCTCCAGCACGAGGTGGAGATCGAGCTGCGCAACAACCTGGCGCGGCCCGTCCCGGTGGAAATACGGGAGCGCGTCCCCGTCTCCACCCACGAGCAGATCAAGGTGGAGGAGGGCCAGGCGTCGCCGCCCTGGAAGCCCGCCTCGGAGCTGGGGCCGCCGAAGCCAGGCGCCGCCACCACCGGCGCGCGCGTGTGGCAGGTGACGGTGGCGCCCGGCCAGAAGGCGAAGCTCACCGCGCAGTACTCCATTCGCCTCCCGGGCGACCAGGTGCTGGTCGGCGGGAACCGGAGGATCTGACCCATGGCCACGGCGAACCTCCCGATCGCGAAGGTGATGGTGCTGGAGGACCGGGCGCAGGTGGAGCGCCAGGGCCCGGTGGAGCTGGCCGCGGGCCGCAACGTCCTCCGGGTGGAGGGCGTCTCCACCCTGGTGGTGGACCGCTCGCTCCGCGCGCAGGTGGCGGGCGCCAAGGTGGTGGAGGCGCGCGTGCTGCGCACCTTCAAGGCGGTGCCGCCCGGCGGCCTGCCGGCCGACGCCTCGAAGCTCCGGGCGAAGGCGAAGGACCTGGAGAAGGCGCTGGCGGAGCAGATCTCCGACGCCAGCCGCCGCGCCGCGGAGCTGGAGGTGGTGCGCGCCGCGCGGGCCGACCTCCTCCGCGCCGCCGGCGAGCTGAGCGCCACCGGGAGCGCGGCGCCGGAGGTGTGGTCGAAGCAGCTGCAGCAGCTCCGCGCCGCCGAGGCCGCCGCCGAGGGAGCGGTGGGCGACCTCCAGGCGGCGCAGCTGCGCACCCAGCGCGAGCTGGCCGAGGCGCGCGCCGCCCTCAACGTCTCCGAGCAGCCGCCCGAGGCGCTGGAGGCCGCGCTGGAGCTGACCGTGGAGGCGGCCGCGCCCGCCACCGCCGCCGCCGCGCGCGTCACCTACCTGGTGCCCTGCGCCGCCTGGCGCCCGCGCTACCGGGCGACGCTGCGGCAAGCCGCGGGCGAAGGCGCGCAGGTGGAGTTGGAGACCGAGGCCTCCGTCTGGCAGCGCACCGGCGAGGCGTGGGCGGAGGTGGCGCTCTCGCTCTCGACGGCCCGGCCGGCGCTGGGCACCGCCCCGCCGGAGCTGATGGACGACTTCCTCTCCGCCCGGCCCAAGTCCGCGGAGGAGAAGCGCACCGTGGAGGTCTCCGTCCGCGAGGAGGTCATCCAGACGGTGGGCGAAGGCAACGCCACCCCCGCCTCGGAGGTCCCCGGCATCGACGACGCGGGCGAGGTGCAGGTGCTCTCCGCGCCCGCCAAGGTCACCGTCCCGTCCGACGGGCAGCCGCACCGGGTGCCGCTGTCGTCGTTCAAGAGCCCCGCCCAGACGCAGCTGCTCTGCGCGCCGGAGGAGTCGCCGCTGGTGTCGCTGGTGGCCACGTTCCGCAACTCGCCGAGCGCGCTGCTGCTGGCCGGACCGGTGGACCTGATCCGGGAGAGCGGCTACGTGGGTCGCTCGCAGCTCCGCTTCGCCGCGCGCGGTGACCAGGTGAAGCTCTCCTTCGGCAGCGAGGACCACCTCCGCGTGGCGCGCGACGAGACCCGGCGCGAGGAGGAGAGCCGCCTCACCGGCCGCCGCACCATCCAGCGGGCGGTGAAGCTGTTCGTCTCCAACGCCGGGGCGGAGAGCGTGAAGCTGGCGCTGGAGGAGCGCATCCCCGTCTCCGAGGTGAAGGAGGTGGAGGTGTCGGTCCGGGCGAAGGACACCAAGCCGGCGCCGGCGGAGGTGACCCGCGACGGCATCGTGCGGTTCGTGCTCGACCTGCCGGCGCGCGACCACCGCGAGGTGACGCTGGCCTACGACGTGTCCGCGTCGGCGAAGGTGGCCGGGCTCTGACCGCGAGTCGTGGGGGAACCGGCTTCACGGCGGTGGCCGCAGCGCCGCGAAGGTCCCGGGCGCTGCCTTCAGTTGGCTTGCTGCTCCACGGTCTTCCGTTCCACGCGCTGGCGGTCGCGCTCGCGCTTGGCCAGCGCGGCCTTGCGGGCGATGTCCACCACGAACGAGACGTCGAACGGCTTCTCCACGAACGCCTCCGCGCCGGCGCGCAGGCACTCCTCGCGCAGCTCGGGCGTGCCGTTGGCGGTGAGCACCACCACCGGCACCTCGCGCGTCTCCGGATCCGCCTTCAGCTCCAAAAGGAGGTCCACGCCCCAGCGCGCCTGGTTGAGGTCCAGCACCACCAGGGACGGGTGCACCACCTTGGCGATCTGCCGCACCTCCGACGAGAGGTCCGGCACCGCCCACGCGCCCGCCCGGTTCACCTGCTGGGAGAGCGCGCGCACGACCCGCGGGTCGTCGTCCGAGATCAGGATCACCGGTGAAACGAGATCGTCGCGGTTCACGGGAGAGGCATTGTGGCACGAACCGGACGGCCACTCTCCAGGGGAAAACGCACGACCCGCTCCCACACGCGCCACGGGATTTCAGGGCGCGCGCACCTTGATGGTGAGAGCGGTCGGATTCTGGCTCTCCGTGCCGGGCGGGCCGGGGGGCGCCGCGGGCGCGGTGCCGATCTGCGAGAGCAGCGAGGGCTCGTCCATCATCGCCTCGGTCTGCCGGTCCCCGAGGGTGAGGCGCACCGCGCGCGCCAGCTCCGCGCGGCCGCGCGGGTACGGCGCCAGCTCCGGCGGGAGCGCGAGCAGCGCCTGGCGGAACGCCTCCGCGGACGGCGTGCGGTCGTGCGGGAGCCGCGCCAGGAGCTTCATGATCAGCGCGTCCAGCGCCCCCGGCACGTCGCTCCGCAGCTCCGAGGGCGGCGGCACCTCCTGCTCCACCGAGGCCCGCATCAGCGCCGCGTCCGAGTCGCCCTTGAGCACGCGCGCGCCGGTGAGCGCCTCGTGCAGCGTCAGCCCCAGCGCGAACAGGTCCGCCCGCCCGTCGAAGGGCCGCGCCGAGGCCTGCTCCGGCGCCATGTAGCCCGCCTTCCCCCGCACCGTGCCCACCCGGGTGACGTGGGTGCGGCCCATGGCGCGGGCGATCCCGAAGTCCGCCAGCTTCACCTCGCCGTGGCGGGAGACGAGGATGTTGGGCGGGTTGAGGTCGCGGTGGACGAGGTTGAGCGGCTGCCCCTCCGGCGACGCCTTGCGGTGCACGTAGTCCAGCGCGGAGGCGATCTCCGCGCCCAGGTAGGTCACCGCCTGGAGCGGCAGCGGCGCCCCGGAGGCGGTGGCCGCGCGCAGCACGTTCTTCAGCGACGGCCCGTCGATGTACTCCATGGCCAAGAACAGCGTGTCGCCGTGCCGCACCAGGTCCAGCACCTGGACGATGTTGGGATGGTTGAGCAGCGAGCACAGCTCCGCCTCCTGGCGGAACAGCGCCACGAACTCCGGGTCCTCGGCGAAGGCGGGCAGCACGCGCTTGATCGCCACCATCTTCTCGAAGCCGCCCTCCGGCGAGTAGGTGGCCCGGAACACCTCCGCCATCCCGCCCGACCCCACGCGCTCGTGCAGGAGGTACTTCCCCATCAGGTCCTGCGCGCGGATCGCGGAGAGCGCCTGCTCCGCCTGCCGCATGATGTAGCGGGCGGTGAGCGCGGTGAGCGGGCCGAAGCAGAACAGCAGCGCCACCCGCGCCGCCACCATCGCCGGGCGGAAGGTGACCAGCGCGTCCTGGGGCAGCCGCGGCAGGATGAGCAGCCAGTAGATGGCCGCGTACTCCGCCGCCGCCATCGCCCCCGCCATCAGCGCCAGCCGCGGCCAGGAGCGCAGCGCGGAGGTCATCACCAGCGCGCCCCACACCACCAGGGGCGGCGAGGAGAGCGCGTACTCGGGCCCGCGGTAGAGCGTGTCGGCGATCAGGAAGGCCGAGGGCGCGGAGACCTCGATGCAGCAGTTCACCACGTAGATCCACCGGTGGAAGAACCCGCGCTTGAGGACCACGTAGAGCGTCCCGTAGTAGCCCACCAGCCCCATCAGCACCGCCGCCAGCCACTTCCCCAGGTCCCAGTCGATGGCGCCCACCTGGACCACCACCAGCAACAGGACGATGGAGAGCGCGGAGAGGCCGGCCACGAACGCGGAGACGTACGCCTCGCGCTTCTTGGCGTCGTTGGCCAGCCGCTGCCGGAGCGAGACGGTGGGCGTGGTGTGCGGCTCAGGTGCGGGCGGCATGCGGGCACCCCGGGGGTGGATGCGGGCCAGTAGAGCAGAGTACGCGCGTCCTAGGCGCGCGGATGCACCGCCATCCATACCCCGGGCTGGGGCCTCAGCGTGGACGTCGGCTGCGCCCGCACCGGCCGCCCCGGCACCAGGTCCAGCCGGAAGCGCTGCGCCGCCATCGCCAGGATCAGGGTGGCCTCCATCAGCGCGAAGTTGTTGCCGATGCAGACCCGCTGGCCGCCGCTGAACGGGAGGTAGGCGTACTTGTGGCGGTGGAGGGCGCGCTCGGGGGCGAAGCGCCAGGGATCGAACGCCTCCGGGTTCGGCCAGAGATCCGCCCGGCGGTGGAGGACGTAGGGGCTGAGCATCAGCACCTGCCCGGCGGGCACGTGGTAGCCGGCGACCTCGTCCTCCTCCAGCGCGGTGCGCGCGAACATCCACGCCGCCGGGTAGAGGCGCAGCGTCTCGTCCACCACCATCCGGGTGAAGGTCAGCCTGGGCACGTCCTCCGCCTGCGGCACCCGCGCCTGAAGCACCTGGTCCACCTCCTCCTCCACCCGCCGGCACACCTCCGGGTGGAGCGAGAGCTGGTACCAGGCCCAGGCCAGGGTGGTGGCGGTGGTCTCGTGGCCGGCGAGGAAGATGGTCATCACCTCGTCGCGGATCTGCCGGTCGCTCATCCCTTCGCCGGTCTCCTCGTCGCGCGCCTCCACCAGCATGGAGAGGACGTCGTCGCGCCGCTCGCCGGACGCGCGCCGCTGGGCGATCAGCCGGTACACCACCTGCTCCAGGGTCCCGACGGCCGCGCGGAAGCGCCGGTGGGTGGGCGTGGGCACCCAGCCCGGCAGCCGCAGCCGGCGGAACATCAGGTACGTGAAGTACTCCAGGGTGACGGTGAAGGCCGCGTGGATCCGCTCCGCCTCGGCCTCGGTGCCCAGTCCGCCGTCGCTGAACATGGTCTTGACGATGATGGACTGGGTGGCGCGCATCGCCTCCTCCAACACGTCCAGCGGGACGCGGTCGCGCGCGGCGCCGGCCCAGCGGTCCAGCATGACCGCCGCGTCCTCCGTCATCGTCCGGACGAAGCCGCGGATGCGGTCGCGGTGGAAGGCGGGCTGCAGCAGCCGGCGCTGGCGCCGCCACTGCTCTCCTTCGGAGGTGACCAGGCCGTCGCCCAGGAGCGGCTGCACGATGGCGTAGCCCTTCACGTAGTTCTTCGCGTTGTCGTGGAGGACGTGCTTGAGCCCGTCCGGCGCGGTCACCAGCAGGAAGCGCCGCAGCCCGAAGTCCAGCGTCGCCACGCCGCCGTAGTCGCGCGCCGCGCCCACGAAGAAGGCCAGCGAATCCTTCCGGACCTGGGGGAGCACGCCCCACAGCGGAGATCCCTTCGGGCCCGGGGCAGGCCACGAAGGCGGCGAAATGGTCGCGAGCGGCGGTGCACGGCCCATGCGACAAAGGTAGCTTGCTAGAAACGGGGCGAAATGGCTCCCCGTCCTGTCGCTCTCCTTTTGACACTCCTTCTGTTGGCTGGCTGCAGGTACCGCGATCCGTACCAGCCGCCGCCTCCTCCACCTCCACCGCCGGACGCGGGCTCCGGGAGCGACGGCGGCGTGATCCCGCCGGAGACGCCGCTGCCCTGGTCCCGCCGCGCGGTGACGTACGAGATCCTGGTGCGGAGCTTCCAGGACTCGGACGGCGACGGGAAGGGAGACCTGCCCGGGCTGATCTCGCGGCTGGACTACCTGAACGACGGCGACCCTTCGACCACCTCGGACCTGGGGGTGGACGCCATCTGGCTGATGCCGGTGTTCGCCTCGCCCAGCTACCACGGCTACGACACCACCGACTACGACCGGATCAACCCGGACTACGGCACCAACGCCGACTTCCAGCGGCTGGCGTCGGAGGCGCACCGCCGCGGCATCAAGGTGGTGCTGGACCTGGTGGTGAACCACACCGGCTCCGGCCACCCGTGGTTCCAGGACGCGGCCTCGTCGGCGACGTCGGCGCACCGCGACTGGTACGTGTGGAGCCCCACCGACCTGGGCTGGCGGCCGCCGTGGGACCCGTACACCGGGGGCGACTGCTGGCACCTCAAGAACGGCGCCTGGTACTACGCGCTCTTCTGGAGCGAGATGCCGGACCTCAACTTCCAGACCCCGGCGGTGCGGGACGAGATGAAGCGCGTCGCGCAGCAGTGGCTGAACCTGGGCGCGGACGGGTACCGGCTGGACGCGGCGCGGTACCTGATCGAGGGCAGCGGCGGGTCGGCGGACACCGCGCAGACGCACCAGTACTGGAGGGAGCTCGCCTCGGCGGTGCGGGCGGTGAAGCCGGACGCGATGATGGTCGGGGAGGTATGGACGGATACCTCCACCATCGCCAGCTACTACGACGACCTGCCGCTCAACTTCGACTTCCCGCTCGCGTCCGCCGTGATCGACTCGGTCAACGCCGGCAACGGCGCCGGGATCGCCGGCACCATCGACCAGGTCCGCGCCACCTACCCCGCCGGCGCCACCGACGCGCCGTTCCTCCGCAACCACGACATGCAGCGGACGGCGTCCGGCCTGGGCGGCTCCACCGGGAAGATCGCCAACGCCCTCGCCGTCCTGCTGACCATCCCCGGCTCCCCGTTCCTCTACTACGGCGAGGAGCTGGGCCTGCTGAACGGGAGCAGCTGCAACGGCTGCGACGAGGACAAGCGTTCGCCCATGCCCTGGGACGCCACGCCGGGCGGCGGCTTCACCACCGGCACGCCCTGGCACGCGTTCGCGCCCGGGCAGGGGGCGGCCAACGTCGCCGCGGAGACCGGCGTGGACACCTCGCTGCTGTCGAGGACGCGGAAGCTGATCGCCGCGCACCGCGACTCCAACGCGCTCAGCCAGGGCTCCATCCAGTGGCTCTCCCGGAGCGGGTCGGTGCTGGCGTTCGTCCGGCGCTTCGGCTCCGAGACGGTGGTGGTGGTGCACAACCTGAGCGACACCTCCGCCAACGCCGGGCCGTACCAGGTGAGCGGCAGCGCCGCGGTCACGCTGTTCGCGGACCCGGGCGTGACGGACCTGAGCGGTTCGAGCGGGAGCTTCCACGCCTCGCTCGGCGGGCGGGGGACGGGGATCTACCGGATGGTGCCCTGAGGGCTACGGCGCCCCGGCGTCGACTCCGCCACCTGGGCTGCCGGCGTCCGCGGCCTCGGGTGGCGGTGGCGGCGGCGGAGGAGGCGGCTGGCCGGCGGGGATGACGGGCGGCACCTGCACGCGCTCGCCGATCTTCCGCGTGGGCCCGGTGAGGACCTCCTCCTGCCGGCGCCCAGGGGGGACGATGAGATCCAGGATGGGCGGCTCCCACGGATCGACCGCGCGCCCGCCGCCGAGGTGCTCCGCGTTGGCGATGGAGCCCAGGGGGACGATCATCAGCCCGCCCTGCGCCTGCTCCAGCCCCAGCAGCGACTTGAGGTGCACCTTGGTGGCGATGTCCGCGGCGGTGACGGCGATCACGTAGCCCCACTCCGGGCTGGCCACCCCGCCGAAGAAGGACCGCGGCACGGTGAAGGTGAGCGACGGCCCGGAGACGTGCACCCGGGTGGGGAAGAACACCGCGCCCTGGATCTCCCGCTCCACCTCGCGCTGGAGGAACCCCTCGGTGGACGGGTCCAGCTGGCCGCCCGCGCTCCGGCGCTCTCGGACCTTCTCCCCCAGCCACAGCCGGCGCAGCTCCTCGCGCGCGTCGGCCGGCCGCGGGGTGAGGCAGATCACCTTCTCCCACGCGCCGTCCGCGGTCACCTCCGCCAGCCGCCCGGGGAGCATGGCCCGGCGCCCCGATCCCTCCACCCGGTCGGTGTCCACGTAGAGGTCGACGTTGAAGGTGTAGAAGCCCAGCTTGGCGACGTCGGTGAGCGCCGTCCCGGAGATGTCCACCGCGCGCGCGTCAGGGCGGCGGACGGCGTGCGCGAAGGTGAGCTCGAAGTCCGTCCCCTCCCGCCCGGCGCGCGCCTCGACGCGGAGGAGGTCCAGGTCCCCGTCCTGGAGGTCGTCCCGGACGGGGTAGGCGATCTGGCCGTCGCCGTGGTCGTCGCCGCGCGGGTCCTCCAGGGAGAACAGCGGCGGCGCCTCGCGGGTCGCCCCACCGCGGGGGCAAGAGAGCGCGAGGGCCGCCGCCGCCAGCGCGGCGAGGCGGACGCTCAGAGGTCCGCCCACTTCACCACGGTGTCGCCGTGTGAGACGTCCTCGGTGATGGTGAGCGCGCGATCCGGCCGCTCCGATCCGTCCGCGTTCTTCTCCACCTTCGACCAGTCGCCGAAGCTGCGCACGTACTTGTAATGGAGTTCCTTCCCCACATCGAAGCAGAGGTGGCTGGAGTACGTGTACGCGCCGTCACTGGTCATGGTGAAGAACTTCGACGGATTCCATTGCCCCAGCTGGTCGTCGTCGCCGCCCATGTAGACGGGATCGCCGGATGGGGTGTTGGCGGGCACGGTGACGGTGAAGTCCACGCAGGGCTTGACGATGTTCTGGGGCACGTCGAACGCGGCGACGGTGATCGACTCGCCGGTGGCGCGGGTAAAGTCCACCGTGTGGCTGACCGGCGACCCACCCGCCGAGGCGATCTCCGGGGCGTACGGGTTGCTCATGTACACCGCGTAGGTCACCAGCTCCTCCGGCAGCGGATGCGCCGGGTCCTTGGGCTGCAGCTTCGGCAGCCACGCCGAGGCGCGCCAGGTGCCGTCCGGCTGCTGGCGCAGCTTCAATCCGTGGACCGGATCGCCGTCCGGCTTGTCCGCGGTGGCGCCCAGGGAGAACGCGTTGCCCACGATGGACACGCCGGAGCCCTGCGGGCGGATCACCCCGGAGACGTCCACGGTGAAATCCACCGAGACCGTGTTGGAGGGGGGCTCACAACCCAGCAGCAGCGCGGCGGTGGAGGCGGCGAGCGCCGCCGCCAGCTTCATGGCCTTGTGATTCATGGTCGGTACCTCGTTCTCAGGATCGCGAGTGGGTGGATGGATGACGGGCGGTGGCCCGGCGGCGGCGCCAGAGCGTGGCCAGCGCCAGCAGGGCCAGCCCGGCCGCGGCGGTCGTTCCGGAGCTGGAGCAGGCGCACGCGGGGGCGATGGTGTCCGGCAGGAACTTGACCTTCCCTCCGTTGTTCCGGAACACCACCGCGCTCCGCCCGGGGATGTCGAACTTGCCGGTGAGCGGGTGGAACTTCGCCGCCTTCACCACGTCGTCCGCGCCGTCCGCCTGGATCCGGTGGAGCGCGTAGTCCTGCCGGGCGAAGTCCAGGTCCTGGAACGTCTTGGTGTCCGGGGTGGCGTTGAAGAAGATCGCCAGGTCGCCCGCCCCGGCCGTCCCCTCCCCGCTGGCGCTGATCTTCTCGACGATCAGGCCCAGCGACTGGGTCGCGCCGGTGTCGTAGAACTTCACCTGCTGCTGGACGGCGTCGGCCGTGGCCAGCCGCAGGACGGGCTCCTCCTTGCGGATCTTGAGGAAGTCGGTGAACACGTCCATGGCGTGCGCCATGTCCGCCGGCCCCGGCCGGATGCTGGTGTCCGCCAGCAGCGGGCGCAGCGTATTCCAGTTCGACCCGTTGTCGCCCTGGAGCGGCAGCCCGCTCCCCCAGCCGTTGGACGCCAGCGACCAGTCGATCCGGTTGAACCAGTCTCCGGAGTTGTAGCTGTTGTTGTCGCCGGACTTGGACCTCAGGATCTCGTCGCCCGCGTGGAAGAACGGGACGCCCTGCGACAGCAGCACCACCGCCAGCGCCAGGTTGTTGTAGCGGATGCGGGTGGCCAGGTTGGCCCCGGCGGGTGACTTCACCTGGATGGCGTCGAACAGCGTCATGTTGTCGTGGGCGGAGACGTAGTTGATGCTCTCCTGGGGCATCCCGGTGTAGCCCGCGCCCGGGTGGCCGTTGTAGCTGAGCTCGGCGCCCGGGTGGGTCAGG
>DASRBA010000408.1:0-39810 GCA_035637895.1 Myxococcaceae bacterium | reverse complement strand
CGGGTGATCGGCCCGGACGCCACCGTGCTCCTGGACTTCATGCTCCACCGCTTCACCCGGCTGATCGCCGACCTGCGCGTCTACCCGGAGCAGATGGAGAAGAACCTCCAGCTCACCGGCGGCATGTGGAGCTCCGGGTCGCTGTTGCTGGAGCTGGCGAAGCGGGGGATGGACCGGCAAGCGGCCTACGTCATCGTCCAGCGCAACGCGATGAAGGTCTACGAGCAGGGCGCCGACTTCAAGGACGCGCTGCTGGGTGACGAGGAGCTGCGGGGGAGGCTGTCGCGCGAGGAGATCGAGGCCTGCTTCTCGCTGGACCATCACCTGCGGCACGTGGACGACGTCTTCCGGCGCGTGTTCGGGGAGTAGCGCCCCGGTTGCCCGGTGCCCAACGTTCGGGCATGGCGGAGCACTTCCGGAAGTGGGCCAACAAGGCGTCCGAGAAGGTCGGTACGCACTGGGCGTTCGGGCTGGCGCTCGGGTCGGTGGTCGCCTGGGCGATCAGCGGGCCGCTGTTCCACTACTCGGACGGCTGGCAGCTCACCATCAACACCGCCACCACCATCGTCACCTTCCTGATGGTGTTCCTCATCCAGACCACCCAGAACCGCGACTCCCGCGCCCTCCACCTCAAGCTGGACGAGCTGATCCGCTCCACCCGCAACGCGCGGAACCTCTTCGCCGACCTGGAGGACGCGACGGAGGAGGAGCTGAAGGAGCTACAGGCGGAGTTCCGGAAGCTCCGGGCCGGCGCCGAGCTCCGGGAGCAGGCGAAGCCGAAGTCGGGACAGCCAGGCCCGAAGGGAAATCAGCTCGGCCACTGAGCCCGATCGACGCGGCCGGAGGCCGCCTCATGAGCGTCCCCTGGGGCCGGCCACTGACGGTGCTGGGCGTCGGCGATGGCGGAGATGGCGCTCCGCCCGGCCATCAAGCGGCCCTGCGGGATGGCCAGCCGCGGGTCGTCCAGCGACGGCCGGGCGTGACCGGAGTAGAGGGCCTCCAGCGCCCGGGCGTGGGCCGACCACTGGAAGCGCTGCTCCACGTAGGCGCGGCCGTAGGTGGCCAGGCGGGCGCGGAGGTCCTCGTCGCGCAGCAGCCGGTCCACCGCGCAGGCGAAGTCCTCCGGGGAGTCCGCCACCAGCAGCTCCCGCTCCGGCGTGGCCTGGGTGCCCTGGTTGCCCACGGTGGTGGAGACCACGGGCGTCCCCACCGCCAGCGCCTCCAGCACCTTGTTCTGGATGCCGGAGCCGGACTGCAGCGGGCAGATGGAGACGGTGGCGCGGGCCAGGTGCTCCGCCATGCTGGGGACGCGGCCGAGCACGGTGACGCCGGGCCAGCTCTCCAGCGCCTTGACCCGTGCGCCCGGCGAGGCGCCGGCGATCTCCAGCCGCAGGCACGGCCAGCGCGCCTGGAGGAGCGGCCAGACGTAGCGGACGAACCAGCGCACCGCCTCCTCGTTGGGCGGGTACGCCATGTTGCCGGTGAAGATCAGCGTCTGGCGCTGGCGGCCCTCGGGACTCTGGAAGGGGAACTGGTCGAGGTCGACGCCGTTGGGGATGACGTGCGCCCGGTCGCCGAGCACCGCGCGGTCCACCGGCGAGGAGATCACCAGCCGCGGGAAGTGGGCGGCCACCGCGCGCTCGTAGTCGCGCACCCGGCGGTACTCCAGGCCGTAGAGCGCGCGCACCGGGCCGCGGCGTTCGTCCCGGCGCGACATCAGGTTGAGCGAGCGGCAGTCCACCAGGTCGAGGACGACCGGGATCTTCCCCTTGGCGAGGTCCCAGACGTACGGCGCCATCTGGACCAGCGAGACGTGGATGGCGTCGTAGCGGTCCGCGGCCAGCACCGCGTCCAGCATCTGACGGAAGCGGTTGGTGCGGTAGTAGGCCAGCTGGAGCGGCGCCCGGTCGAAGAGCCCGGCGCCGGTGCGGAGCACGGAGCGCCACGTCGGGTGGGCGACGACGCGCACGCGGTCGCAGAGCGTCCCCACCGGGGCGAGCAGGTCGGCCGTCACCGGGCGGTCGTGCAGGCTCACCAGGGTGAGCTGGTGCCTGGCGGACAGCGCCTGGAGCTGGTGGAAGGTCCGGAGGGTGTCGCCCTTGATCGCCGGGTAGGGGAAGCGCGGCGTGACGAAGCAGATCTTCATTGCCAGCAGATCTGCATCCCGGCCGGGCTGCGCAAGGCGCGGACGATGCATACCTGGAGGGATCAGCGCGGGAGGCGAATGGTGGGAAACAGCAGCGAGCTGAAGGGGAGGCCGATCGTCGCCTTCTCCACGGACTGGGATGGGGACCCGCTGTCCAAGATGCACATCATGCGGATCCTGGCGAAGGACAACCGCATCCTCTGGGTGAACAGCATCGGCAACCGGGCGCCGAAGGCGAACGCCCACGACCTGAAGCGGGTGTGGAAGAAGGTCTCGCAGGCGGCCACGCAGTCGCTGCGGGAGGTGGAGCCGAACCTCCACGTGCTCTCGCCGCTGGCGGTCCCGCTCTACGGGTCCGAGGCGGTGCGCGCCGCCAACCGCGAGCTGCTCCGGTTCCAGGTGAAGCGGGCGATGCGGAAGCTGGGGTTCGGGGAGAGCGTGATCTCCTGGTCGTTCCTGCCGGCGTCGGCGCCCGTCTCGGGGACGCTGGGCGAGGAGCTGGTCGTCTACCACTGCGTGGACGAGTTCTCCGCCTTCTCGGACACCAACGGGCGGCACATCGCGGAGCTGGAGGAGCGGCTGCTCAAGCGCGCGCACCTGTGCATCACCTCGGCGGAGCGGCTGAGGGAGAACAAGGTGAAGGTGAACCCGAACACGGTGCTGGTGCGCCACGGGGTGGACTTCGACCACTTCGTGAAGGCGTGCGACGCGGGCACCAGGGTGCCCGAGGACATCGCGCGGCTGCCGCGCCCGGTGATTGGCTTCTTCGGCCTGGTGGCGGACTGGGTGGACCTGGGGTGGTTCGAGGCGTGCGCCCGGTTGCACCCGGAGTGGTCGCTGGTGGTGCTGGGGAAGATCGCGCCGGACGTGGACGTGAGTCACCTGCGCGGGTTGCCCAACCTCCACTTCCTGGGGCGCAAGCCGTACGCGGAGCTGCCCGGTTACTGCAAGGCGTTCGACGTGGCGCTGATGCCATTCAAGTGGAACGAGCTCACGCTCAACGCCAACCCGCTCAAGGTGCGCGAGTACCTCGCCGCCGGGCTGCCGGTGGTCTCCACGCCGCTGCCGGAGGTGGAGCAGGTGGGGCTGTGCAAGCTGGCCAAGACGCCGGAGGAGGCGGTGCGCGAGGTGGAGGCCTGCCTGCGCGAGGGCGGCGGCCCCACCAGCGAGCGCGCCCAGCGCATCTTCCACGAGTCCTGGCAGGCGCGCGTCGACGAGATCCGCGCCCACGTCTCGCGGACGCTCAGCTCCCGAACAGCCCGGCCTTCGTGAGGTTGCGGCGGATGCGGTCGGCGACGTCGCCGGGTTCGGCCCGGAAGGGCTGGCCCGTGAGCCGCTCGTAGGTGCTGGCGTAGGTGCGCGCGAGATCGACGCGCACCTCGTCCGGGATGGCGGGCGGGGTGCCGTGGCCGGAGAAGCCGCGCTCCTTGATCAGCCACTGCCGGATGTTCTCCTTGTCCAGCATCTTCTGGTCCTGCCCGCCGGCGAAGCGCGCCGCGTACTCGCCGGCGTCCCAGTAACGGCTGCAGTCCTGGGTGTGGATCTCGTCGATCAGGTAGAGCGCGTCCCCCACCTTCCCGAACTCGTACTTGGTGTCCACCAGGATCAACCCGCGCGACGCCGCCCACTTCTGCCCCTCCGCGAAGACCGCCAGCGCCGCCTCGGAGATCCGCTCCCAGTCGCGCTGCGTGCACAACCCCCGCGCGACCAGCGCCGCCGCCGAGATCGGCTCGTCGTGCTTGCCCACCTCCTCCTTGGTGGACGGCGTGAGGATCGGCTTCTCGAACGCGGCGTCCTTCTTCATCCCCGCCGGGATGGGCACGCCGTACACGCCCGCCTTCCCCTCCTGCACGTCGCGCCACAGGCTGCCGGTGAGGTAGCCCCGGACCACCACCTCCACGTTCACCCGCTCGCACCGCCGCACCACGCACACGTTGGGGTCCGGCGCGTCCAGCAGGTGGTTCGGCACCACGTCCTTCGTCTTCTCGAACCAGAACACCGCCGTCCGCGTGAGCAGCTCCCCCTTGAAGGGCACGGTGGTGAGGATGTGGTCGAAGGCGGAGAGGCGGTCGGTGGCGATCAGCGCCAGCCGATCGCCGCGGCCGTACACGTCGCGGACCTTGCCCCGGTACTTGTCGCCCAGGCCCGGGAAGTCCGTCTCGCGGAGGGTGTGCTGGAGCTGCGTCTCGAAGGCGCCCATGCGGGGCGCGCACTACTGCGCGGAGGTGCCGGTGGAAGCGCCCACCGAAGCCGCCAGGTAGAGCACCGACGGGTTGAGGCGCAGGATGCCGTCCACATACGCCGCCGCGTACGGCGCGCCCGTGGCCCGGTCCACCTCCACCGCGCCCGAGGGCTGCACCGACCAGCGGTTGAGCAGCGTCCGCGCCACCAGCTCCGCCGCCTCGCGCTCCGACAAGCCCATCAGGCTGTCGCGGCGGTCCTCCGGCCAGCGCTCGCCGCCGCGCGGGTCGAAGCTGAGCTGGAGCTGGCCGGCGTCCGGCGCCTGGAGCAGGTCGGACCTCACGTCGAAGCCCGGCGCCGCCACCAGCGCGTCGGCGCCGTGGCTCACCGGGAACAGCACGGACGCGGTGGCCGCCTGGCCGGCCTCGGATTCGGAGGCGCGCGCCATCTCGCGGAACATCTCCTTCCGCGCCGGCAGCGGTTCGAACTCCAGCAGCTCCGGCGGGCTCACCAGCGCCTGCCGCATCTGCCACACGTACGAGGTGGTGGGCCCGCCGCCACAGGCGGTGAGCACCATCGTGGCGAGCGCGGCGAGGACGACGGACAGGCGGTTCATCTGAACCTCCCAATATACCGGGGGCCGCCCCCAGGAGCCAGCTAAACTCCCGGCGTGCCAACGCTCAGTGAACAGCTCGTGGTGGTGCTCCACCAGGTGCGATCTCCCGACAACCTGGGCGCGGTGGCGCGGGTGATGGCGAACTTCGGCTTCCGCGCGCTGCGGCTGTCCGACCCCGTCACCTACGCGTTCGATTCCGCCCGCAAGATGGCCATCCGCGGCGACGCGGTGCTGGAGGGCATGCAGGTCGCGCGCTCACTCCCGGAGGCGCTGGAGGACACGGTGTACGTGTGCGGCACGACGTCGCGCACGCTGGAGGGGCGCCCGCCGCTGTCGCCGGAGGTGGCCGCCGAGCGGCTGCGCGCGCACGCCCCCCGAGGTCGCGTGGCGCTGGTGCTGGGCGGGGAGAAGCGCGGGCTCTCCGACTCGGAGCTGGCCGCGTGCCAGGACTACCTGGTCATCCCCACCAACGCCGAGCAGCCGTCGATGAACCTCGCCCAGGCCGCGGCGGTGCTGCTCTACCTGTGCGCGCGCCAGGAGCCGGGCGCGGAACCCCAACCCCCGGGCGCACGCCACCAGACGATGGAGGCGCTGCGAAGCCACATGGAGCGCGCGCTGTCCGCGTCCGGGTTCCTCAACCCGCAAGCGCCGGAGCACGCGCTGGGCGAGCTGTGGCGGGCGCTGGGACGCGCCGGGCTCAGCCAGCGCGAGGCCGAGATGTGGCTGGCCGCTTTCAAACATCTGGCGCGGGCGCACGCCGGAGAGTAACCAGGCGCCCATGGCCAGACCCCGCCGCCCCTGGATCGTCACCAAGCACGGCCCCATCGAGCAGCTCGACGACAACCTGTGGGGCGTGGAGAGCGCCGTCCCCGGCGTGCCCCTGGCGCGCCGGATGTGCATCGCGAAGATGTCGGACGGGAAGCTGGTCTTCTTCCACGCGGTGCCGCTGGAGGACGCCGCGCTGGAGCAGGTGCGCGGGCTTGGACAGCCGGCCTACCTGGTGGTGGGCCACTCCAACCACGGCATCGACGCGCATCCCTTCTCGGCCAAGCTGGGGCTGGAGACCTTCGGGCCCAAGGAGAGCCACGAGGGCCTGCGCAAGCGCGAGATCGACTTCTCTCCGCTGGAGGAGTTCCCCAGGGACGCGGCGGTGCAGCTGGAGTCGATGCCGGGAACGCGCCACGGCGACGCGCTGATGCGGGTGGTGAGCGGGGGCGGCCAGCGCGTCAACCTCTGCTTCACGGACGCGGTGATGAACGTGGCCACCGGCGCGCTGACCATGCGGCTGGCGGGCTTCACCGGCGGGCCGAAGTGCCCGGGGGTGTTCAAGCTGTTCTTCGTCAAGGACAAGCCGGCGTTCAAGGCGCGGATGGAGCGGCTCGCCGCGGAGCCCAACCTGGCGCGGCTGGTGCCGTGCCACGGCGAGGTGATCGCGCAGGACGCGGCGCGCGTGATGGGCCGGATCGCCGCGACCGTCTAGGCCTGGACCGGGAACCCGCCGCGGGAGCGTGCGTCGATGGGTGCTGATGTGCGTAGACCTTGCCTGCGCCTCATGCGTTCAAGGCTCCGAACGTTGGAGGAAAAGACCCCCATGAGAATGACCCGCTGCCTGTTGCTGACCGGCGCGCTGCTCGCCCCCGCCCTCGCCTCGGCGCAGGGAATGCTCCTGCCCACCACCCCCAACGCGCGGCCGCTCGCCATCAAGAGCCAGCGCGTCAACGTGGAGATCCAGGACGGCACCGCCGTCACCCGGGTGGAGCAGACGTTCCAGAACGACGGCCCCTCGCAGCTCGAGGCGCATTACGTCTTCCCGCTCCCCAAGGGCGCCGCGCTCTCCGAGTTCTACCTGTGGATCAACGGCCAGAAGACCAAGGGGGAGATCCTCGAGCGGGACAAGGCCACCGGCATCTACGAAGGCATCGTGCGGCGGCTGCAGGATCCAGGCCTGCTCGAGTACGTGGACTCGGACACCTTCCGGGTGCGCGTGTTCCCGGTGCCCGCGCGCGGCGAACAGAAGATCGAGCTCGCCTTCAGCCAGGTGCTGGACTTCTCCAGCGGCCTGTATCGCTATCACTACCCGCTCGGCGCGACGGCGAAGGGCCAACCCAACGACTGGCGCGTGGTGGGCGGCCAGGCCAAGAACGACTTCACCTTCACCGCCAAGGTCTCCACCAGGTCGCCGCTGCGGAGCATCTACTCGCCGACGCACCCGCTCTACGTCTCGCGCAAGGGCGAGAACGCGGCGGTGACGGGCCTGGAGCAGGTGGGCGGGGCGGACCTGTCCAAGGACCTCGACCTCTACTTCACGGTCTCCGACAAGGCGGTGGGCCTGTCGCTGCTGACGTTCAAGCGCTCCCAGGAGCCCGGCTACTTCATCGCGCTGATCGCGCCCAAGGCCCAGGTCCAGGCCAACGAGGTCTCGGCCAAGCGCGTGACGTTCGTGATCGACACGTCGGGCTCCATGCAGGGGGCGCGGATGAAGATTGCCCAGGACGCGCTCAAGTACTGCGTCACGCGGCTCAACCCGCAGGACAGCTTCAACGTGGTGCGATTCTCCACGGACGTGGAGGCGCTCTTCCCGGCGCTCCAGCCGGCGAACCAGGACAACGTCCACAAGGCGGTCGGCTTCGTCGAGCAGATGGAGGCGACGGGCGGCACCGCGATCGACGAGGCGCTCGCGCGGGGCCTGCAGGACAACGACGGCCAGTCAGCGACGCCGCACCTGCTGCTCTTCATCACCGACGGCCAGCCGACCGTGGGCGAGACCGACGAGAACGGCATCGCGCAGCACGCGCGCAACGAGCGCAAGGCGAACACCCGCCTGTTCACCTTCGGCGTGGGTGAGGACCTCAACGCGCGCCTCCTGGACCGCCTGGCGGCGGACGGCAACGGCACCCCCGAGTACGTCCGGGACGGCCGGGAGTTCGAGACCAAGGTCTCCGGCTTCTACGACCGGGTGAGCAACCCGGTGCTCGCGGACCTGGCGCTCGACCTGGCGTCCATGGACGCGTACGACGTCTACCCGCGGAAGCTGCCGGACCTCTTCAAGGGCTCGCAGCTGGTGGTGATGGGGCGCTACCGGAAGGCGGGCGACGCCAAGGTGGTGCTCACCGGCTCCGTGAACGGCAACAAGCGCACCTTCGAGTACGGGAGCACCACGCCCAACGAGGCCACCCGCGACGACTTCATCCCGCGGCTGTGGGCGATCCGGAAGGTCGGCTTCCTGCTCGAGGAGATCCGCCTCCACGGCGAGCGCCCCGAGCTGCGCGACGAGGTGACCGCCCTGGGCAAGAAGTTCGGCATCGTGACGCCGTACACCAGCTACCTGGTGGTCGAGGACAGGCCGATGCAGGTGGCCGCCAACCAGCCGCCGCCGCCGCCGCCGTTCCGGCCCTGGCAGAACCGGCCGGCGCCGGCGCCGACGGCCCGCGCTCGGCCGGCCCGCGACCCGGGGTCATCGTCCGACGACGACTTCTCGTCCGTGTTCGGCGGAGGCAGAGGCGGCGGCATGGGGACCGCTTCGGGTTCCGCGGCTCCCGCGGCGGCCACTCCTCCCGCCGAGGCGATGAGCAAGGCGGAGGGCAAGGACGCGGTGGCGGTGTCCCGGGCGACGAAGAAGATGAAGGAGGAGGAGCGCGGGCCGTCGGCGGATCAGCCGGTGCGCGTCGCGGCGGGCCGCACGTTCTTGTTCCGCGACGGCGGGTGGATGGACTCGGAGGCGCTGACCAACCCGGGCCATCAGCTGAAGGTGAAGTTCCTCTCGAAGGCCTACTTCGCGCTGTTGCAGGCGCGGCCGGACTTGAAGGCGGCGTTCGCGCTCGGCGACAGGGTGGTGGTGATGGTGGCCAGCGGCAAGAGCGTCATCGTCGGCCCCGACGGCGAGGAGGACGCGGAGAAGGTGGGCGCGTTCTTGAAGTAGCCGAGGAATGCAGCGGGTCGCCGGCCCGAGGAGACCGGCGACCGTCGGGGCAGGGACCGCGGCGCTACGCCGCGGGCGCGGCCGGAGCAGCGGCGGCGGGGGCGGCGGCGGCCTCACCCTTCTTGTAGTGCTCGGCGTAGTGCTGCTCGCACAGGCCGCCCCTCATCGCCTTCTTGCGGCACTCGGTCTTGGAGCACACGCGGTAGCGCGAATGGGGCAGATCGCCCTGCCGCCACTTCTTGTAGTGGAAGAAGCAGTAGCCCTTGGCGCGGTACGGCCGCTTGCACCCCTGGACGCTGCACGCCTTGCCCTCGCCACCCTTCGCGCGGCGCGGCCAGCTCTTGTGCTTGTTCCCGCTCTTCTTCTTCGCTTCGGTCTCAGCCATGGGGCGGGTTCCATAGCCGAGCCCGCCCCCGGATGGAAGCCTCCGTCGGATCTACGGATCGGCGACGCCGGCCGGGCGGGCCGGGTGCGGCGGGGCCGGGGTGGGCGCGGCGCCCTCCATCGGCTCGCTCTCCGGGTCCGGCGAGGGGATGGCCTCCAGGCGCACGCGCTTGGACAGGGCCTCGCCGCCGCGGAGGATGCGCAGCCGCACCCAGTGGCCGGCGCCGGAGGTGGCCACCCGCCAGCGCAGCGCGAGCGCCCGCTCCACCTTGCTCCGGTTCACGCCCTGGATGACGTCGCCGACGAGCAGCCCGGCGCGCGCGGCGGGCCCGCCGTCCGTCACCTCGGAGACCAGCACCCCGTCGCCGCCGTCCTCCACCGCCACGCCCAGCCAGCCGCGGTGGATGGTCCCGTGCTCCTTCAGGTCCGGGATGACGACCTTCGCCATGTCGATGGGGATGCCGAAGCCGATGCCCTGGCCGGCCACGTTCACCGCGTTGGCGATGGCCACCACGTCACCGTGGAGGTCGATGATGGGGCCGCCGGAGCTGCCCGGGTTGATCGACGCGTCCGTCTGCAGGTAGTCGAAGAAGCCGCTGCGGCCGGAGGGCGTCACGTCCTGGCGGCCCTTGTACGAGACCACGCCCACCGTCACCGAGTGCCCCAGCCCGAACGGGTTGCCGATCACCACCACCCAGTCCGCCACGTCCACCGCCTTCGCCGAGCCCAGCTTCAGCACCGGCAGCTTGCGGGGCACGTCGATCTTCAGCAGCGCGAAGTCGCTCTGGCGGTCCTCGCCGATCACCTTCGCCGGGTACTCCTCGGTCTTGCCGTTCTCGAGCAGCAGCGAGGCGCGGATGTCGGTCGCGTTCTCGATCACGTGCTGGCTGGTGAGGATGTAGCCGTCCGGGTGGATGACGAACCCGGCGCCCAGCCCCTTCTGCGGCTCGGAGGAGGGCGCGGTGCCGCTCGCCACCTGTTCGGAAGTTGGCGCCTGCACGGTGGTGATGGACACCACCGCTCCCATGGACTTCTTCGCCACCTTCGTCAGCTCGGAGCGCTGATGCCGCACCCGCTCCTGCTTCGCGTTCACCCAGAGCTGCTCGTGCGCTCCGGCCGACGTTCCGGCCAGAAGCACCGCCATTGCCAGCGCCCACCCGACCCCGAACCGCATCGCACGCCACCCCCGCACCGGAGATCGAAGGTAGGGAGCCGATCGATGGGTGTCTAGCGAGCCCCGCTGTCGGGCGCCTGACGCTTCATCTCCACCGCCGCCATCACCTCCGCGGCGCGCGCGTCCCGCCCGCGGATCCGCCGGCGGACCAGGTCCACCTCGAAGCGGTACGGGTCCACGCCGGCGGCGGTGCAGGTGAGGTTCACCAGTCCACGGAAGGAGGAGGTGAGCTCCTTCTCGCAGCGGGGCGCGTTGCCCGGGTTGCGCGCCAAGAGCTCCTTCTCCAGCGACCAGGGCGCGCCGGAGGCCACCACCAGCTCGTCCACCTTGCGGTAGTCGCTGTCGTCGTACTTCCTCTGCAGCGACCACAGGAGGACGGCCAGCCAGGCGACCATCAGCACGCTGATGATCGCCTTGCGGAGGGTGAGTGGTTGCCGCGGCGCCACGGCGGGCGCGTTTACTTCATTTCTCGCCGCGGTGGGTGATCAGCCGGTTCAGCGCGTCGCGCTCCTGCTCGGTGTGGCGCTCGGCGATCTTCGGCGCCGCGCGGCCCTCCGCCGCCGCGCCCTTCGCCGGGCCGTGGAGCATGGAGAGCGACGGCAGCGAGACGCCGGACTCCGCCCAGACGTGCTTGACGTGCTCCCAGGGCGTGCGGCCGCCCACGGGGACCGTCGCCAGCCAGATGCCGAGCGCCACCGAACAGGTCGTCCAGAGGAGAAAGGAGAGGGTACGCATGATGGGAGACCTCCACACGTCACCGTACATCCACCTCCAGGCGGTCGCCAGTTTTCGGCCGGCCGCCGGGCGGCGGTCCGCGTTAAGAGCGCGGGCAGGGATGCAGCCTGTGCAGATGCAGGAGGTGGAGGCCGCGGCGGAGGCCCGCTCGCTGGAGCTGGGCCGGGTGGGCCCGCCGGACGCCGCGCTGGATCGGCTGCGCGCGGACTGCCTGCGCTTCTTCGAGAAGGTGCCGGAGCCGCCGGTGTACCTGCGGCGGGACGACCCGTCGCGAAGCCAGGCGCGGGAGCTCCTCCAGGAGGGGCAGGAGCTTCTGGCGCGGGCGCTGTCCGTCGGCCGGGAGCCGTCCGCGGCGTCCCTGAGCGCGCCGCTGCAGGAGGCGCTGCGGGGGCACCTGCTGGGCCTGGTGCACGCCGCGAACGGGCGGCTGGGAGAGGCGGAGGCGGCGTGGGCGGACGCGCTGTCGCTGGAGGACCGGGCCACGCGCGCGCAGCGGCTGTGGGAGCGGTCCGACGAGGGCGCGCCGCCGGTCTACGACCGCGCCACCGGCGTCTCGCGGTACGACCCGGCGCCGGACCCGCAGGTGAAGGTGAAGCTGGCGTGCCCGAACAGCGGATGCCAGCGGGTGGAGGAGTACGGGTTCTCGCCGCGCTCGCCCGCGCACGAGCTGACCTGCCCGCGCTGCCACCAGCCCTTCGTGGCGTACTTCGCGGAGGTGCGAATGGTGGGGGTGACGCAGCAGGGCCAGCACCTGCGCCACTACGTGTTCCGGCTGGAGGAGGCGGGCGGCGGGCTGTCGCGGGTGGAGTTCGACGAGTCCAGCGGCGCGGAGCTGCGCGTGGCGCGCGGGGACTTCCTGGCCTTCCTCTACACGCCGGACCGCGAGCTGCGCGCGGTGGTGGACCTGTCGTCGACGAAGCTGCTGTGGGTGACGCGCGGGGGGCCGTGCTTCCTCGCCACCGCGGCGTTCGGCGAAGGGGCGGGCGAGCTGGCGGCGTTCCGCGCCTTCCGCGACCGGGTGCTGATGCGGTCCGCGGCGGGGGCGTGGGCGGTGCGCTGGTACTACCGGGTGGGCCCGTCGCTGGCCGCGCCGCTGCGGGAGCGGCCGCGGGCGCGGGCGGGGGTGCGCTGGGCGCTGGCGCGGATCCATGGTCTGTTGAAGGCGCGAGGGTATTGATGGCGGTCGAAGAGGCACAGCCCCTGGCGCGGCCGCGGACCGACTGGTCGAAGGTGGTGACCGGCGGGCTGGTGGCGTTCCTCGCCGCGGTGCTGCTGTACCAGGGCATCGGCGAGGCGCGGAAGATGGGGCTGGTGAAGGTGGGGGAGGCGGCGCCGCCCGTGGTGGGGACGGTGCTGGGCGGGGAGCCGTTCGATCTCTCCGCGCTGCGCGGCAAGGCGGTGATCGTCGACTTCTGGGCCACCTGGTGCGACCCGTGCCGGGAGGAGCTGCCGACGCTGGTGAAGCTGGCGCGCGAGTACCGCGACCGCGGGCTGGTGGTGGTGCTGGCGGACCAGGCCGTCTCGGACCGGCCGGCGGCGGTGGGGATCTTCACCAACCGCCTGATGCCCGACCACCCGGACAACGTGCACGTCGTGCTGGCCGCGGAGGAGTCGCTGGACCAGTACAAGGTCCGCGCGCTCCCCACCACCTACTTCCTCGACCGCGAGGGGAGGATCGTCGACCGCTACCAGGGCCTCACCGGCGAGGGGACCCTGCGCGACGCCATCGAGCAGGCGCTGCGGCCGTAGCCGCCTGCTCGACAAGGAATCACCCGGTCCCCGTTTCTCGTACAGTACCGGGACAACCTCCGGGGGATATCCGTGATCCATCGACTCGCCGTGCTCGCGCTCGCGGGCTTCGCCGCCGCCTGCGGCCCTGCCGAAACCTTCTCCTTCCACCCGTCCAACTTTCCGGCGAGCTTCAACGTCTCCGCCACCGACGACTTCGTCTTCGGCTCCGGCGGCTGCGGCCCGCGGGCGGAGCTGGACACCAACACCGGTGAGGTCCGCTGCTTCGCCTCCGGGGGCGGCGCCTTCACCGTGCCGTTCCGCGCCGCCGTCACCAAGGACATCGCCCAGTCCGACACCACCAAGCTGATGGTGTTCGCCGGCAAGAACGTCACCATCGACATCGGCACCGAGGTGCAGCTGCGCGGCGACCGCCCCGCCGTCATCCTCGCGCTGGGCGACATGACCATCGCCGGGCGCATCACCGCCCAGGACGCCATCACCCAGTACGCCGGCCAGGGCGGCGGCTTCAGCGAGCCCGCCGGCGCGGGACCTGCCCAGGGCCTGGGGCCCGGCGGCGGAAACGCGGTGAACGCGGCCGGCGCGGCCGGCGGCTCCTACTGCGGGCTGGGCGGCAAGGGCGGCGATGACCTCGGCACTCCCACCACCGGCGCCGGCGCCGGCACCGCCTACGGCACCGCGGACCTCATGCCCCTGCGCGGCGGCTCCTCCGGCGGCAAGCAGGGGAACCACGCCGGCGCGGGCGGCGGCGCGATCCACCTCGCCGCCTCCGGCCGCGTCCACATCACCTCGGACGCCGCCATCAACATGGGCGGCCTGGGCGGCGGCTGGTTCGGCAACGGCGGCGGCAGCGGCGGCGCCGTCCTCATCGAGGGCGACACCGTCACCATCGAGGGGAACGTCGCCGTCAACGGCGGCGGGGGCGGGGGCGGCTCCACCGCGGGCGGACAGGACGGCGCCAACGCCACCGGCAACCTCACCGCGGCGCTCGGCGGCGCCGGGGGCGCGAACGGCAGCACCGGAGGTCTGGGTTCGGCCGGCGACCAGATCAACGGCACCGCCGCGGGTCCGGTCTCCGGCCAGCCGGGCGGCGGCGGCGGCGGGGCGGGGCGGATCCGCATCAACACCAGCACCGGCACTCCGACCATCACCGGCCTGCTCTCTCCCAGCGGCGCCACCCCCTGCACCACCGCCGGCAAGGTGGCGCCCAAGATGTAACGGAGGCGGGCGATCCGGAAGCGGCGCGCTCGCGGGTCATGTAGCGTGCGTGCCGCCATGGACTTCTTCGACGGCGGTTCGATCGGCATGGGGATCCTGCTCGGGTTCCTGGGCTGGTTCTTCGTGCGGCACGGGCTGGGCGGCTTCTTCACGGTCGACCAGAACCAGCGGGCGGTGAAGACGGTGTTCGGGCGGGCGCAGCGGCTCACCACCACCACGCTGCAGAACCCCATCGCCGAATACCTCAACGAGTCCGAGCGCGAGCGCTACCGCTACCCCGCGGTCCGCGTCATCCCGCCCGGCGGGCCGTACTTCAAGTGGCCCTGGGAGAAGGTGCACAAGGCGCCGGTGGCCACCAACACGGTGAACATGGCCTACGACCCGGACGCGCCGTCTGCCAACGAGGGCGGGACGGAGCTGGAGGCGGTCACCAAGGACCAGCTCAACGTGGGGCTCACCGGCCAGGTCCGCTTCCGCGTCTCGGAGGCCAACCTCTACGCGTACCTCTTCGGCGTGAAGAACCCCATCGCCCACGTGATGGGGTACTTCATCTCCGTGCTGCGCGAGCGGCTCGCCAACTTCGAGGCGCCGCGGCGCGCGGACCACCTGCTGCCGTCCGGCAACGAGGCGCCCGGCGAAGGCGGCACGCCCAGCGGGCTGGCCGAGGTGGCCGGGGTGTCGATCAACGACCTCCGCAAGAACCTGCGGGACATCAACGAGCACATGGAGCGGGAGTGCCGCTCGTCCGCGGCGCGCTACGGCATCGTGCTGGACGCGTCGCTGATCACCGAGATCGACCCGCCGCCGGACGTGGAGTCGGCGCTGGCGGCCATCAACACCGCCCACAACCAGGTCTCCTCGGACATCAGCCTGGCGCAGGCGGGGGCGGACCAGCGCATCGTGCAGTCCAAGCGGGCGGTGGAGGTGGAGATGCTCAAGGCGCAGGCGGAGGTCCAGCCGCTGGCCACGCTGGCCTCGCAGCTCAAGACGCTCAAGGAGAAGGGGGGCTCCGGCGCGCTGCGCGCCTACGTGCGCAACGTGAGGCTGGCGCTGTTCGGCAAGGCGGAGACCGTCATCGCGGAGGCGAAGAAGTAGATGGCCACCCTGATCATCGCCGCGATGTCGTTCCTCGGCTGCTTCGTCGCCGCGCCCATCCTCAAGGGCCTGGCGCGCACCTTCGGCCTCTACGCCATCGTGGAGGAGGGCCGCTACCGCGTCTACGTGCTCGCCGGCCGCGTGGTGGGCGTGCTGGACGAACCGGGCCTGCACCTCCTGTGGCCCAAGCTCGGCCTGGCGGCGCTCTTCGTCAACTGGCTGGGCCGCTGCCACGTGGTCGACATGCGCCTGGACCAGGTCTACCTCCGGAGCCAGCCGGTGAACTCCGAGGAGGGCGCGCCCATGGGGATCGGCATCTGGTACGAGATGTACGTCAGCGACCCGGTGGCCTACCTCTTCAAGAACACCGATCCGCGCGGCTCGCTGAGCGCCAACGTCTCCAACGCCGCGGTGCGCTCGCTCTCCAACCTGAAGCTGGCGGACATGCTGGAGAACCGCCACGCCATGAGCCAGTCGGTGCGGGCCGAGGTCACCCCCAAGTCGCACGAGTGGGGCTACCGCCTGGGCTCCGTCTACATCCGCAAGGTCCACTTCCGGGACCAGGGGATGATCCGGCAGATCCAGGAGAAGGTGGTCAACCGGCTGCGGCAGGTGACCGCCTCGGTGACCCAGGACGGCGTCAACCAGGTGAGCATCATCAAGAGCACCGCCGAGCGCCAGGCGGCCATCGAGTTCGCCAAGGCCGCCGCGCAGCGCCCGATGATCGTCGGCGAGGCGCTGGAGCGGATCTCCGAGGACCCGGAGATCGCCGAGTCGATGTTCGAGGTCCTGGAGACGCAGAAGGTCCTGGAGAGCCACGCGCACGTCACCCTGCTCCCGCCGGGCGGCCGGGACGACCAGCTGGCGCAGCTCCAGCTGGGCTCGTTCAGCTCGACGACGCCGGCGCCGCGGCCGCCGCCCGCGCCGGTGCCGCGGCGGGGGTCGGGCGGCTCGACGTAGGCGTAGGCGGAGAGCCCGAAGCTCAGTCCAGGAAGTACACCACCGGCGCCCGCTGCTTGAACGCGGCCTGCCCCTTCGCGGACAGCGCGCGGAAGGCGGGAGCGGAGAGCGAGAAGCCGGGGTTGGGCAGGCGCGCGCAGGCGTTCACTTCCTTGCCGATGACGTCGAAGCGCTTCTCGCCGCGCCCGCCGAACGGCCCGGCGATCACCTTCCCCAGGTGCACCTTCACGTGCAGCCGGCAGTCGATCTTCCGGCTCTGGAACCACGCGTCCACCGCGCGCTTCTCGCGCAGCAGCGCGGCCACCGCCGCGTCCGCCTTCGACGGTTCGAACACCGCCAGCATCGCGTCGCCGATGAACTTCACCACCTGGCCGCCCGCGCCGGACACCGCGGCGTGCAGGCGCTCGTAGAGCTGGTCCACCAGCTTCGCCAGCGCGCCGTCGTCCAGCCTCGCCGCCAGGGCGGTGAAGCGGGTGAGGTCGGTGAAGACGATGAGCAGCTCGCGCTCGGCCCTGGGGGCCCTGGACGCTCGGGTGGCCATCACTTCTTCGGGGGCTTCTGCGGAGGCGGCGGGTTCTTCTGCGGGGGAGGCGGCGTCCCCGCGTCGGGCCCCGGCTCGGGAGGTCCGTTGTCGCCCTCCTCCACCTGCGCGCCGGTTTCCTGCAACGACTCGCTGGCCTCGTTCTCCCCGCTCTCGAGGATGTGGAACACCACGCGCCGGTTCTTGGCGCGGCCCAGGGGGGTGGCGTTGGTGGCCACCGGCTTGTCGAACCCGTAGCCCTTGAAGCGCAGCCGCTTGGGGGCGGTGCCCTTGTCGACCAGGTACTTCATGACCGACTGGGCGCGGCGGTTGGAGAGGTCCAGGTTGTAGGGCCGGCTGCCGCGGTTGTCGGTGTGGCCCTCGATCCGGACCGGGCCGACCTCCGGGTGGTCCTTGAGGACCTTGTAGACCTCGTCCAGCAGGGAGAAGGACTTGGGCTGGATCACCGCCGAGGCCGTCTCGAAGAGGATGTTCTCCTTGATGCGGATGCGGTTGGTCTCGAGGACGACGGCGGGCTCCTCGGTGGGGCAGCCCTCGTTCTCCGCCGGGCCCGCCTGGTCCGGGCACTTGTCCACGATGTCCGGGACGTCGTCCTGGTCGCGGTCCGGGCAGCCGTCCAGCTCCTTCGGCCCCGGGTCCATCGGGCACTGGTCGTCCGGGTCCGCCACGCCGTCGTGGTCGTTGTCCGGATCCGGGCAGCCGTCGCTGTCCTCGAACCCGTCCTTGTCCTCGGGCTCGTCGGGGCAGGCGTCCTGGCCGTCCGGGATGCCGTCGTGGTCGCGGTCGCGCACGTCCAGGTCCAGCTCGTAGCGCAGGCCGAAGATGACCCGGTACGACTCGCGGCCGTAGCTGCCGTCGATGGTGACGCCGCGGCCCACCGCCAGCTCGGCGTGGAACGGGCCGAACAGCCTGGCGCGCGCGCCCACCACCACGTCCCACGGCGTGGGGAGCGCGTCGGCGTTGAGGAAGGTGAACGGCGCCTCCAGCGGGGTGAGGAGGTTCGTCTCCGCGTACCCGTCCACCTGGTGGAACGGGCCCAGGTCCGGCAGCCGGTAGGTCCCGCCCACGCCGAGGAACAGCTGGTTGCGCACCCAGAGGTTGAGGAACTGGCCCGGGAACGGCCGCAGCAGCACGCCCCCGTTGGCCAGCACGCGCAGCTTGCCCAGGCTCCGCTCCGCCGCCGCGCGCGCCCCGAACACCATGGCGCGGTCGCCGAGGAAGCTGGCCTCGTTGCCGATGTTCACCCGCACCTCGCCCACGGCGGCCAGGCCGATGGGTGAGGTCTCCGGGTCCGCCAGCTGCCAGCGCGCCAGGCCGCGCAGGTCGCCCAGGCCGAACGGGGACACGCCGGGCTGGTCGTAGCCCTGGTTGCGCAGGAGCTGGAAGTTGTCCATCTGGAACAGGGTGACCGGGAGGTCTCCCGCCAGCTCCAGCTTCTCGTTGAGCTGGTAGGCCGCCAGCACGTGCGCGTCGACGCGCAGGGGGATCAGGTCCCCCAGCTTCTGGGTGCCGTACTTCAGCGCCAGCACGCTCCCGTCCAGGTCCAGGAGGACCGCGGCGTGGACGGACTTGGGGTAGGGGACCCACGCGCCGTCCAGGAACAGCCCGGAGCCCGCCGTGGGCGTGGGCTTGAGCGGGATGACGTCGATGCCGCGGGTGAAGGGAGAGGTGTCCTGCCCGAGAGCGGGGACGGAGAGCACGGCCACCAGCGCTACGGCTGTCGCGGTGAGTCTCACGCGCATCTCCAGGTCCGGCCCTTTCCAAAAGGTTATAGCGGACCCACACGGGGGTCGGAAATAAACGCCTCGCGTCAGCGGTCGGACGGAACCGAGAATCCATGAGCACGGAGCGCAGGTTGGCGCCGAAGATCCACGCCCGCGGCGACGCCGCCGGGCTGGACGCGGTGCTGGAGTTGGTGGCGTTCTCCGCGCGCCCGCGCTCGCTGGCGGTGGCGCTGGACGAGATGCCGGCGATGATCGCCGCCGCGCTGCGCGCCCAGGTGTGCAGCATCTACCTGCTGGAGGGTGACGACCTGGTGATGCGCGGCAACGTGGGCTTCGGCCCCGAGGCCATCGGCAACGTCCGGCTCGGGGTGGGAGAAGGCGTCACCGGCCTGGCGGTGGAGACGATGCGGCCCATGTCGCTGGAGACCGCCTCCGCCCACGCCAGCTGGCGCCGCTTCCCCGGCCTGGGAGAGGAGCGCTTTCCCATCTTCCTCGCGGTGCCCGTCCCCGGGGCCAGCCGCCCGCTGGGGGCGCTGGTGCTGCAGCGGCGCGATCCGCCCGCCTTCCACGGGCCGGAGATCGAGCTGGCCGCCGCCCTCACCGCCCCCGTCGCCGCCATCGTCGAGCGCGCGCGGCTGGTGGACGCGCTGGAGGGGCGGCGGGCCGGCGGCGGCGCGGCGGGGAGGCGGGTGACGCTCTCCGGCCGCTCCATCCGCCCGGGGCAGGCGATGGGCGTGGTGTTCAACGCGCCGCGGCCCTCGCGCAAGGAGCTCAGGGGGCCGGCGCGGCCGAACCCCGCGGACGCGCAGCAGGCGCTGTCGGCGGCGGTGCTGAGCGCGCGCCGGGCCATCGGTTCGCTGGAGCGGCACCTGCGCGACCACGGCGAGGCCGCGGCGCTCCTGGCGGCGCTGCGGATGATCCTCGACGACCACCGCCTCCGGGAGCGCGCGCTGGAGGTGGCGGCGCAGGGGCGCACCCTGGGCGAGGCGCTGCAGCACGTGGGGGTGGAGGCGGCGCGCGCGGCCCGGCGGGCGGGCGAGGCCTTCGGCGTGGAGCGCGCCGGCCGGATCAGCGAGGTCTGCGACGCGCTGGCCTGGCTCTCCGCCCAGGAGCGGCAGGCGCCCCCGCGCCGGGCGGTGGTGGTGTGCGACGCGCTGAATGCATTCGACCTGCTCACCAGCGTGGGCGTCGCCTTCCCGGCGGCGGTGGTGACGGCGGAGCCCGCCGGCGCCGGCTCCTTCCGCGCCCTGCTCGACCAGCTCCACGTCCCGGTGGTGACGGAGGTGCCGGGGCTGCTCCGCTGGGCCACCGACGGCGAGCGCGCGCTGGTGGACGGCAACCACGGGCTGGTGAGCCTCAACCCCAAGCGCAGCGAGGTGGAGGCCTTCCGCGCCGCGCGCCGCCCCGAGGGACCGGCGGACTGACGGATCCATGGGCGCTCCGCGCTGAACGCGGACGCCGCCGGGTGCGGCTCGAGAGGGCCACGGCGTCCGCTCCAGTCACCGGCGCGCGGTGGAGCGGCTCACTTCTCCATGAAGGTCTGCGCGTCGATCACCTTCACGGCGTCGACCTTCACCGGGATGCGGCGGCCGGTGAACGCCTTGTCCTCCGCCACCACGTCCTGGGGCTTGGGCGTCGGATAGGCGATGGGCGTGGGCGCGCCGCCGGTGAGCGCCTTGCGCAGCGCCTCCGCGTCCTTGGCCACGTAGACGAAGTTGAGGTCCTCCACCTTCAGGTGGCGCTTGGCCGCGGCCTGGACCTGCTCCGGCGTCATCGCCGCCAGCGCCTGGCGGAAGGCCTCGTGGAAGTCCTTGGTCCCGTAGAAGCGGTCGTCGATGGCGTAGCCCAGCTTGCGCTGGTCGGTCTGCTCCCAGACGCGGGTCAACCCGGCGAGGAAGCCGCGGGCGGCGTCGAACTCGCCCTTCGGGATGGGCTTGTCGATCAGCTTCTGCAGGAAGTGGAGCGCGCCGCGGGTGGCGAAGATGGCGTTCTGCGGCTCGGTGGGGCGGATCCAGATGGTGAAGTCCTGCACGGTGCGGCCCACGTTGGTGCGCGGGTTGGCGCCCCAGCCGTCCTGGATGAAGTGTTCGGCGTAGGCGTAATCGCCGTAGTTCATCCCGCGCTTCTCGCGCAGTTCGTTGAAGAGCACGCCCTGAGACTGGCGGTGCTGCCCCAGGTACGAGAGCGCGAACGCCACCGCGAAGAAGTCCGGGTCGCCGCGCCGCAGCGGGTAGGCGTAGCCCATGGACACCGCGGTGGAGAGCGCGTCCTTCTTGAGGACCAGCGCCTGGCCGGTGCGCCGCGGCACCGGGGTCAGCTTCACCCGCGGGGCCCCGGTGTCCGGCAGCGCGGCCAGCCGGTCCTTCACCTTCTTCGCCAGCGCGTCGTCCACCGCGCCCGCCAGGCCGATCACCAGCCGGTCCTTGGTGAAGACGCGCTTCCACTGCGCCTTCACGTCGTCCAGGGTGATGGACTGCAGGCCCTGCACGGTCCCGCCCACGAAGTGCCGGTAGGGGTGCCCGTCGAAGAGGACGGCGTCCAGCGCCACCTTCCCCAGCGTCTCGTCATCCTCGCCGCGGAGGTGGTTCTTCACCGCGTTCACCTCGTCGGAGCGGATGCGATCGAGCTCCTTGGGGTCGAACCGGGGCTCCAGGAGCACGTCGGTGAAGATCTGGAAGAACCTGTCCAGGTTGTCCTTGTGGACGCGGCCGACGAAGGCGGTGAGCTCCTTGTCGTTGTAGACCTCCAGCTCCGCCGCCATCGGGAAGAGCGCCTCCAGCAGCTCGGAGGAGCTGAGCTTCTTCGTCCCGCCCTGCACCAGGACGTCGGAGGTGAGGTTGGTCAGGCCCTCCTTGCCGGCGGGGTCGTCCACCGAGCCGGAGCGGAACACCAGGCGGAAGCTGACGATGGGCTTGTTGGCCACCGGGAGCAGCACCGTGTCCATGGGCGGCGGCGTGCGGAGCGGGGCGACGTCGATGTTCTGCGCCGGCGCCTGGGCGAGCGCGAACGCGGCGAGGGAGGCGAACAGGGCGTGCATCACTTGCCCTCCGGTTGCGAGGCGGCGGCCTTGGGCTTCAGGGTGAGGACCGTGCGGTTCTTCTCGGTGAGGTACTTCTTGGCGAAGTCCACCAGGTGCTGGGGCTGTACCTCGTCGAACCGGCGGTAGTAGCGGTCCAGCGCGTCCGGGGCGCCGAACAGCGCGCCGGTGTAGGCCAGCGCGCCGGCGATGTCGTCCGCCGTCTCCAGCCCCATCAGGAAGGAGTAGCGGATGTTGGAGCGGATGTCGGCCACCCGCTTCTTGTCCACCTTGCCGGAGGCCAGCGCCTTCACCTCGCGGTCGATGGCGGCGTCCACCGCGGCGCGATTCGACTCGTCCTTGAGCATCGCGCCGACGGTGAAGAGGTACGGGTCGCGGTGCTCGCTGTACGGAGCGCCCACCTGCTCCACCAGCTGCTTCTCCAGCACCAGCTCCTTGTAGACCGGGCTGGTGGGCCCGGCGAGGTAGCTGGCCAGCACGTTCTGCACCTGGCCGTCGAGCGTGGCGAGGCTGGCGGCGGGCGTGCGCCAGGCCTGCACGTGGCGCGGGAGCGTGGGCGTCTCCCACTCCAGGCCCACCGCCAGCGGCGCGGCCTGCGGCGACTCCTTGGGGATGTCCACCTGCGCCGCCGTCCCCTGCCACGGGCCGTACGCCGCCTTCACCAGCGCCATCGCCTTGGCGTCGTCGAATTCGCCGACGATGTAGATGATGACGTTGTCCGGGCGGTACCAGCGCTGGAAGAAGCTCTTGCTGTACTCGTACTTGTCCGGCATCGCCTTGATGTCGTCGTAGAAGCCCATCGTGGTGTGGCTGTACGTGTGCTTCTTGAACGCGGTGGCGTTGAGCGCCTCCTCCATCTTCAGCTCGGGGTGGGCGGCGTTCTTGTGGTACTCGCCGAGGATCGCCTTGGCCTCCGTCTGGAAGGACGGCTCGCTGTACTCGAGGTTCATGAAGCGGTCCGCCTCCACCTCGATCAGCTTCTCCAGGCCGCTGGACGGCCCGAACGAGTGGTAGATGGTGCAGTCGTCGGTGGTGAAGGCGTTGTCGTCGAACCCGAGCGCCCCGAGGATCTTCTCCCGCTCCCCGGTGGGGTACTTCTTCGTGCCCTTGAACATCATGTGCTCGAAGAAGTGGGCGAAGCCGGTGTGGCCGGCCTCCACCTCGTTGCGCGACCCGGTGCGCACCGCGGAGTAGTAGGCGATCATCCCGTTGGAGGCGAACGGCACCCGGACCACGGTGAGGCCGTTGGGGAGCTGGTCCACCTTCATCGGGTAGGGGAAGAAGGGTTTCTTCTCGGCGGCCGGCGCGGAGGCGGCCACGGCGAAGGCGAGGAGGGCGGCGGCGAGGCGATGGTGGCGCGGCATGGGGGCGCCTTCCTAGCACCACTTCCGGGCGTTGGTCGCTCCGGATGCAGCGGGGCGCTCAGCGGGCCGCGGGCACGGGCAGGCGGACCTCCTGGCGAGGGCCCACCGTCACGTCGCGTTCGATCTCCGGGTCGCCCGGGCGGAGGAGCCGCACGCGGTGCGCGCCGGGGGAGACGTTGATGCGCAGCGGGGTGTCGCCCTGGGGCGCGCCGTCCACCAGCACGGTGGCGGGTGGGGCCCCCTGCTCGGCCACGATCTCCAGCGTGCCCTCCGCGTCCGGGTCCCAGATCTCGGCGAAGGAGAGGCCGCGCGCCATGGCGAGCGCGAACAGCGCCGCGGCGCCCAGCGCCACCCCGGCGGCGGCGTACCAGAGCACGCTGGTGGCGCGGCGCACGGTGCGGGTGCTGGCCGACGGCACGCGGGGCGGCGGCTGGGTGGAGCTGACGGTGGGCTTGGCGGTGGAGGCGCTCACCGCGGTGGAGAGCGTGCTGCCGGACATCTCGAGGGACGGGTCCTCGCCGGGGACGGTGGCGGCCTGGGTGATGCTCTGCCCGCCGGACATGGAGTCCTCGCCGGAGACCATCAGCCGGTTGCGCTGGTGGCGCTCGGTGAGCGGCGCCATCACGCGCTCCAGGGCGTCCATGAAGTGGCGCGCGGACTGGAAGCGCTCCTGGGGCGCCTTGGCCAGCGCCTGGGACAGCACGTCCGCGGTGGCGCGGGAGACGCTGGCGGCGAGGTGGGCGGCGTTGGGCGGGGCGGCCAGCCGGTGCTGCTCCAGCAGCTCGCGCATGTTGGCGCCGCGGAAGGGCGGAGAGCCGGTGAGCAGCTCGAAGGCCAACGCGCCCAGGGAGTAGAGGTCGGCGCGCTGGTCGACGTCGTGGGAGGCTTCGATCTGCTCCGGCGCCATGTAGTTGGGCGTGCCCAGCCGCGCGCCGGGGGCGGTGAGCGGGGGCGCGCCCTTCTCGCGGACCACGCCCAGGTCGAGGAGGGTGACCTGGCCGTTGACCGCCACCATCACGTTGCCGGGCTTCACGTCGCGGTGGACCAGGCCCTGGGAGTGCAGGTAGCCCAGGCCGGCGCAGAGCTGGCGGAGGATGCCCAGCGCCTCCTCGGAGCTCAGCCGGCCCCGCTGGCGGATGTACTGGCCCAGGGTGTGGCCCTCGATGAAGGGCATCACGATGAAGGGCTGCGCGCCGGAGCGGCCCACCGCCAAGAGCTTGATCACATTGGGGTGGTTGAGGGCGGCCAGCTGGCGGGCCTCGCGCTCGAAGCGGCCGAGGATCTTCGGGTTCCGGCACAGCAGCGGGGAGAGGATCTTGACCGCCACCGGGCGCTCGGTCCCCTGCTCCTGGGCGAGGTACACGGCGCCGCTCGCGCCTTCGGCGACCTTCCGCACGAGCGTCCACCGCCCGTCCAGGACGTCGCGTTCGGTGAGCGGGACGATGACCGTGGGAAGGGCGGTGTCGTCCACGGGGCGGATTGTACGCTGCGGGTGCGTGCCGCGTCAGCGGGCCCGTGGCTGGCCCCCGGATTGCTGGCCCTGCCCGGGTGGTTAGAGTAGAGCCTGCCTTGAAAGGGGGCGACCTGGTTTCGACGGGGGCATTGAAACCCCAGACGCGTGCCGAGCTGCTGGTGACTCGCAAAACCGCCGGCGAAAGCAACAAAAGCCAACGACAACGTTGAGCTCGCGCTCGCTGCCTAACACAGCGTAGCGCGCGGTCCTCCCGGCCTCGGCTCGTGGGTCGGGGTAGGCCCGTCAGAATGCGAGCTGGTCGCCCGGTGGGCCTGGACGCCGGGCGGCGAGAAATCTCCCAGGATCGGCCTTCGGGGATCCCGTCCGTGGGAGCCTTGGGGGCCTAAACCCAAATCGCGGGCTACGCACGTAGGGTCGAAGGGCGGAAGGCTTCCGGACGCGGGTTCGATTCCCGCCGCCTCCATGTGGGTGATTCGAACGAAGGTTGGCGCCGGTGGCTGCTGTTGGGCGCCACCGCGCTGAACCTGTACCTCCTGGGTGGGGCCTGCCTGCTGTGGGCGGTGGTGTACCCGCAGTTCGGGGAGGCCGGACCGGAACTGCCGGCGCTCCACGCGTCGGTGACCGGGCACCTGCGGCTGGCGTTCATCGTCCCCGAGCTCCTCTCCTTCTTCGCGATGGTCCCGCTGCTGTGGCGGCGGCCCGAAGGCGTGCCGGCGTGGCCGGCGTGGGTGGCGGTCGGGCTGGGGCTGGCCTACTTCGCCATCACGTTCGGCTGGCACTTGCCGGCGCACGGGCGCCTCGCGCGCGGGGACGCGTCCGCGGAGGTGATGGGCGCGCTGATGACCAGCCACGCGGTGCGGACGGTGACGGTGGCGCTGCGGTGCGGGGCGCTGCTGTGGATGGCGTCCGTGGCCGGCTGGGCGCGGGCGGGCGGCTAGCCCGGGGTCAGCGCTCCTTCCGGTCCAGCCACTTGTCCACGTGCCGCGGCTCCAGGCCCTGGAGCTTCTCGAGCAGGGCGGCGGGTTCCTCCGCGAGGGTGATGAGGGCGCGGTGATCGGCGCGGATGAAGCGCTCCTCGACGGCGCGGGCGAGGTGCTGGTCGAGGAGGTCGTAGTAGCCGCGGACGTTGAGCAGGCCGAGCGGTTTGTCGTGGATGCCCAGCTGCGACCAGGTGGCGACCTCGAAGAGCTCCTCGAAGGTGCCCAGCCCGCCGGGGAGGGCGACGAAGGCGTCGGAGAGGTCGGCCATCAGCGCCTTGCGCTCGTGCATGGAGGCGACGACGCGGAGCTCGGTGAGGCCGCGGTGGGCGATCTCGCGGGACTCGAGGTGCCTGGGGATGACGCCGATCACCTCGCCGCCGGCGGCCAGCGCCGCGTCCGCCGCCGCCCCCATCAGCCCGACGTTGCCGCCGCCGTAGACGAGGGTGATGCGGCGCTCGGCGAGGAGCCGCCCGGTGGCCTCCGCGGCCTGGCGATACTCCGGGCGCGCGCCGGGGCTGGAGCCGCAGAAGACGCAGAGCCGGCGGAAGGGGCGCATGGAGGCCGCATCCAATCACTTCTGCGGCGGCGGGCCATGCAGAAGAAAGTCGGTCCACGCCATGGATTCGAACCCCGCTCGCTCCGCTGCCGGCCGCGCCTCGCGGTCGCAGAGGACGAGCGGCCGGAGCTGCGGATGGCGCCTGGTGAGCTCCGCCAGCCCCTTGAGCTCCGCCGAGGAGAACGAGCCCGTCTTCACCTCGACCGCCCAGGAGCCCCAGCTGCCCTCGAGGATGCCGTCGACCTCCAGTGGCACCTCACGCCAGTAGGAGACGCGCTGGCCGCGGTTCCAGGCGTGCGCCAAGCACGCGTTCTCCACCCACGCGCCGAACCGCCCCGGGTCGGTAGCGCGGTCGGCGATCCCACGGGGATCCATGGCGGCGATGAGCGCGTTGCTGAGGGGGACCAACTTGGGCGGTGAGGCACGCTGGCGCGCGGGCCGGTCCGAATATTTCCCGAGCGCCGCGACCAGGTACGCCTCCTCCATCAGCGACAGGTGGTGGGCAATGGTCTCCAGCGCTCCCGCATCTTGGAGCTGTCCCTGGATCTTCTGGAGAGCGACGATCTGCGACGGTGAGGAGACGGCGACGCCAAAAACCTGCCGGAGGAGCGCGGGTTTCCGGATGGGGGCCAGGGCGAGGATGTCCCGTCCGATGGCGGGCTCCACGATGGCGTCGCGGACGTAGGCCGTCCACCGCGAGACATCGTTTCGGAGCGCGAAGGAGCCGGGGTAGGAACCCATCTTCACCAGCAGCGTTGGAGCTTCCTCAGGCGGTACCCCCAACTCGACCAGCGACGAGGCGGCCCAATGGGTGAGGGTGATCCGTTCGAACCGGCCGGCCAGGCTTTCCTTGGAGCCCGTATCCAGCCGGAGCGCCGACGAGCCGGTGGCCACCACGTGGATGGGCCTCCGGAGCCGGCGGATTCCGTCGAATTCGGCCTTGAGAGCGCGCGCCCACTGCGGGAGGAGATGCACCTCGTCGAGGAACACCACCGCGCGCCCCTCCCGCCGGGCCGCCTGATCTGCCCTGAGCCAGAGCCGCTCCCAGAAGCCCGGCAGCGCCGCTTCCGGCCCGTCCATGGTCGCGTAGACCGCCGTGCTGCCGTAGCTCTTGGCGAGGTCCAGGAGCAGGGTGGTTTTGCCGACCTGCCGCGGGCCGGCCACGAGTTGGATCCGGGTCGGCGGCGGCTCCGCCAGCCGCCGGGAGAGGACCTCCCGAACCTCGTGGAAACTCAGGCGAAAGTCTTCCCTCGGCATAGTCGAATAATGAGTAGACTATAGTCGAATAATTTAGCAAGCGAAGTCGAATAATTAGTAAGGTATAGTCGAATAATTTGGCGAGGAGGGTCGAATGGCCGGGAAGGCGCAGCGGATGGAGACGCAGCTGGTGCACGCGGGGGAGCTGGGGACGAGGGTGCTGGGGGCGGTCAGCATGCCGGTCTTCCAGTCCTCCACCTACGAGACGGGGGAGGGCGGCGCCGGGTACCACGACGTGCGGTACATCCGGCTCAACAACACGCCGAACCACCTGGTGCTGCACGGGAAGCTGGCGGCGCTGGAGAGCGGGGAGGCCGCGGTGGTGACCGCGAGCGGGATGGCGGCCATCTCCACGACCCTGCTGGCTTTGCTCTCACCGGGGGTCCACCTGCTGGTGCAGGACTGCCTCTACGGCGGGACGCACGACCTGGTGACCAAGGACTTCGCGGGCATGGGCATCACCCACGCGGCGCTGGACCTGAACCAGCCGGCCACGTGGGAGCAGGCGCTGAGGCCGAGGACGAAGGCGATCTACGTGGAGTCGTTGACCAACCCGCTCCTGCAGGTGGGCGACCTGGAGGCGGCGGCGCGGTTCGCCAGGGAGAAGGGGTTGGTGGCGATCATCGACAACACCTTCGCCACGCCGGTGAACTACCGGCCGCTGGAGCGAGGGTTCCACCTCTCCTTGCACTCGTGCACGAAGTACATGAACGGGCACAGCGACATCGTGGCCGGGGCGGTGATCGGGCCGGCGGGTCTGGTGGAGAAGGTGAAGCACAAGCTGGACCACCTGGGCGGGTCGCTGGACCCGCACGCGTGCTTCCTGCTCCACCGCGGGATGAAGACCCTGGCCCTGCGGGTGCGCTACCAGAACGAGAGCGCGCTGAAGCTGGCGCGGTTCCTGGAGCAGCAGCCGGCGGTGGCGAAGGTGAACTACCCCGGGCTGGAGACGCACCCCCACCACGCGCGCGCCCGGCAGCTCTTCGCCGGCTTCGGCGGGATGCTCAGCTTCGAGCTCAAGGGCGGGGTCGAGGCGGCGGAGCGGTTCCTGAAGCGGACGGAGCTGGGGACGGTGGCGCCCAGCCTGGGTGGGCCGGAGACGCTGGTCACCCGCCCGGTCACCACCTCGCACGCCGGCATGTCGCCCGAGGAGCGGAAGCGGGCGGGGATCTCGGACGGGCTGGTGCGGGTCTCCGTCGGGCTGGAGGCCACCGAGGACCTGATGGAGGATTTCGGCGCCGCGCTGGGCTAAGCCGTGCCGGTGCTCCCCCTCCTCATCGTCGCCCTCGTCTCGGGGGCGGAGCCGGCGCCGTACCAGCCCCCGGTGATCGACGCGGCCACGTGCGCGACGAAGCTCGCGTTCTCACCGCCCTTCCCGGAGGAGCCTCCCTGCAAGTCGCAGGTCTGCCATCCGGTGCTCCGCCGGGACGCCTGCGCGGCGTCGCCCGTGGTGAAGGATGTCGCGGTCGAGAAGGTGTTCGAGGCCCACGCCGCGGCCGGTGGCGATCTGGGACACACCCCGGGCCCGGGCTTCGGCTTCGTCACGTGGTGGCTGCTCACCAGGCACGGCGACACGTGGCGCCGCACGAAGCTCGGGGAGGCCGGCTGCGGGAACGAGGACAGGGACCCGTGCAGCTGGGACGAGGTGTTTCGCAGGCCCTTCCAGATCGCCATGGACGAGAGCCGCTCGCGGGTCGCCGTCGTCGGCACGCCGGTCTACTCGCGCGTGGTCGCGATCGAGGGCCGCAAGGAGGTCCGCACGGACCAGTTCTCGACCTGGTGGGTGGCCTACCTGGTCGGACCGGCGCCGGCGTTCGTGCACCGGGTGCCCGAGTTGCCCGCGGGCGCCACCGCCCAGCAGGTGCTGGACCGGGCGCCCCGGGACCTCGCCGCGGCGTACCGGGCAGCGCTGCCGGGCCCGGGCGGCGCGCCGTTCGTGCACGCCATGGAGGCCGAGGCGGCCGGCGTCCAGGAGCCGCTGCGGGTTCTGAAGGCGCAGCTCACGGAGCCGCCCAGGTGCGATCGGGATCTGGGCCGTCTCGATTACTTCGCGCGCCGCTTCCCGGCCGACCCGGTCACGTACGAGCTGATCGCTCCCTACTTCTCGAGCTGCAGGTTGCGATCGAAGGCGGAGGAGAAGCTGGCGTTGCCGCCGGCGTGCCGGGAGGCGCTCAAGAAGTGCGGGGTCTCCGTTCCGTCCGACCGCGTCCCGGTGCGGACGTACGGTGGCGAGCACGGCCGGTCCGAATTCGCTCCCGCGATCGAGACCTCGGACGGTCGGTGGACGTACCTCGAGGACGGCTTCACCGATGGGCAGCCGGTCGTCTCCAAGCAGCCGATCCTCATGGACGCGAGGTACTCCGAGCTGATCGCGAGCCAGACGGCCGTGATCTACCTGGGCGAGCGCCCGGCCGATGTCTTCATCGCCCATGGCGTCAACGCGCCGGTCATCGTGCTCGAAGAGACCGGCCCCAAGGCCCTGCGGTATCCAGCCCCGGCGGGATCTCGCTGGTGCGAGATCCCGCGCGACGCGTGCCCCGCGATCCGCAAGATCCCACCTCCGGCTCCGGCGGACGCGGAGGAGTAGCTCGCTACAGCAGCACCAGCCCGGCGCCGAAGCTCAGCGAGTTGGCGAGGGCGGAAGCCACCAGCGCTCGCCCAGGGTCGCGCGGGCGCGACACCGCGAGGTAGACGGCGGCCTCGGCGACCAGCGCGAGCGCCTCCCCGGCGATGAGTGCCGGGGTCCCCGCGGGCAAAAGCCTGGGGAGCACGAAGTGCATCGCCAGGTGGGTGGCCGTCGTCGCCACCGCGCACGCCGCTCCCAGGCGCAGCCGCTGGCCCGGGTACAGCAGCATCACCACCGGCACCTCGGTGCCGAGCGTGATGCCCAGCGCGGCGAGGTAAAGGGCATTCACGGGGGCGAGGTCACGGCGACGGTCGCTTCCGCCCGCGCGCCCGGATCAGCAGGCCGGCGCCCAGCGCCACGGCGTTGAGCGCGAAGACCGCGCCGGCGCTCGTGCTCCTGCACCCGCAGGAGGGGCCTCCCCCGTAGCCGCAGATCTCCGCGTTGTTGCCCCAGGGAACGCTGCCGGTGAATGCGGTGGGGCCGGTGAAGCCGGACGTGCGGATGCAGCCCCCCAGCGGCGCGGAGACCGTCGCCTCGGTGAAATAGTAGGTCCCGCACGACGACGCGTTGCATGCGTAGGGGGTCTTCAGGCCATAGCGGTACGTCCCCTCCCGCACGCACTCGTCGACGAAGCAGGCGTTCGAATTGCAGTCGGCCAGCGTCACCACCTCGCCGGTGGCCGGGTTCTGCCGGAGCAACCCCTGGTCCGGACACTGCCGGGCGGCGAAGTTCGTCAGGCAGACGGTCACCGTGTTGCCGGTGGCCGTGGCCTCGTACGTGGTCGGCGCGGCGCAGTTGGCGAGCACACGGCTGGGAAGGACCACTCCCAGCAGCAGTACGGCGGTTCGCACCATGACGATCTCCAGGGAATACCTGCGCCGGTCGGGAAGGATAGCATTGGAGCCTTGGGCCGATGCCAGCGACCGTTCGACTGATGCTTCTGAGCGTGATGGCGGCGTCAGTCGTCATCTGGGGAGGTGGTTGCCTCCGCGGCCTTTGCACGGGCGGCAACGTCGTCTGACTGACGAACGTCGCTGCATCAGAAGGGCCCCGTCGCCGAGTAGACCATCCGCTTGAGCAACCCCGGCCTCGGCCCCGGCCCGTGCGTCCCGCGCCGGATCAGCATCCGGTACGCCTGCAGCCGGTCATCCCGGAAGCCGATGTGACCGCTCCACAAATAGATCCGGAACATCCGATACAGCTTCTCTCCCCACTTCCCGACGATGAAGTCCTTCGCCGCCTCGAACCGCCGCGACCAGTGGAGCATCGTGAGCTCGTAGTCGTAGCTCTCGTTCTTCAGCTCCAGCAGGTCCATCCCGTTGTAGTTGAGCTCCGCGATCAGGTCGTGCGTCGACAGGTACGCGGTCGTGGTCGGCCAGATGTACTTCTTCGCCACCGGGTTCATGTCGTACTTGAACCGCGACGCCGACCCATCCAGATACATCAATCCGCCCGGCTTCAGGTCGCGGTAGATCTTCTCCACGAACCGCTTGTACTGCGGGATGTGCTCGATGACGCCGTAGATGACGATCGCGTCGAACGGCTGCTGCGGCCGGTACTCCAGGTAATCCGTCAGCACCACCTCGCACGGCAGGCTCCGCTCCTCGATCATCCGCGCGATGTAGGCGTGCGAGTCCTTCGCCAGCGTCACGCTGGTCACCTTCACCCCGCGCTCCCCGCAGAACTGCGGCACCGGGCCCCACCCGCCGCCGATGTCCAGCAGCCGCATCCCCGGCTCGAGCTGGAGCATGTCGAACATGTCCTGCAGCTTGTGCTCCTCCGAATCCTCCAGCGACTCTTCCGGGTGCCGGAAGTGCCCGTGCGAGTAGATCCGGTACTTCTTGTCGATGAACGACAAATAGAAGTCGTCCCCCAGGCTGTAGTGCGCGGCGATCGCCTCCGCGTTGTTCTTCCGGTCCGACACCAGGAAGATCCGCCCCAGCAGCGTCGCCGCGCTCAACGGCTGCGCCTTCGCGGTGATGTACTTCCTCAGCCCGAACGCCCCGAGCCCCTCGCCCTCCACGTCCCAGTACCCGGCGATGAACGTCTCCCCCAGCGCCGCCTCGTCCAGCGCCAGCAGCGCCCGCTTGTCCTTGAACACCACCGTGAACTCCGGCGGGCCCGACCCGCCGAAGCTCATCACCTCGCCATTCCAGAAGCGGAGGTCGAACCGCTCCGTTGCCTTCTCGAACAGTTGCTGGAAGGCGGCCCGGTACGGCGCCATCTCCGGAGAAACGGCGACCGGAGCACGGGGCCTGACGTCGGCGGAGGGTAAGAGTTGGGGAGCGAACATACCTCACAAGGTGCCTTGACCCGGCCGCCGGCGCACCCTTTTTTCGGAGTTCCGTTACACCCCCGTTACAGCGCGTCCGCGAGCGCCGATCGCCCCGCCAACGCAGCGCGCCGAACCAGCGCCTCCGCCACCTTGTACTCGACCCTCTCAACCCGGCGTCACGCCAGCGGCCCCACCTGCTCGCCGTCCAGCAGCGCCTCCGCGCGGTCGCGGTACCAGCCCATCTTCAGCTGGTCGAACAGCGCGCGCGCCTTGGAGAGCTCCTCCATCCCGTGCGACTCCCCGGCGTCGCGGAGGAACGCGCCCAGGGCCAGCCGCGCCTTGGCCTCGAAGGGCTTGCCCTTCTGCGCCTCCGCCACCGCCAGCGCCTTCTGGAACCACCCGCGCGCCTCGTTCATCTCCCGCCGCTTGGCGTGGATGTGCCCCAGGGTCACGTAGAGGCAGGACTCGCCCCAGCGCTCTCCGGTCTCCAGGATCGGCAGCGTCTCCCTGGCGGTCTTGAGGGCGGCGTCCACCTCCCCGGACAAAAGCTGCGCCATCGCGGTGTGGGTGCCGATCATGGTGAACGTCATCGTCCCGCCGGTCTTGGCGATGTGGTCCCGCCCGAAGCGGCACAGCTCCAGCGCGCGCGTCGCGTCCCCTTCCGCCAGCGCGACCAGCCCGCGGAACGAGGACCCGGTCCCCGCGCCGATGACGTCGCCGGTCTGCTTGCTGATCTCGATCCCCCGGTCCAGGTGCTCGCGCGCCTCGGGCCAGCGCCCGTAGTGCGCGTTGACGATGCCCAGGTACACCCGGCCCAGCGCCATGCGCGTCTTGTTGTTGATCTGCGTGGCGAGGTCGATGGACTCCTCGATCATCTTCCGGCACTTCGGCAGGTCCCCGAGGTAGCCGTACGCCGCCCCGCCCATCCCCAGCGAGTACGAGATGTCCTCCTCCGCGCCGACGTGGCCGCGGAGCAAGGAGATGCTCTTCTCCAGGTGCTTGGTGGCGGTCTCGAACTTCCCCACGAAGAAGGACACGCGCCCGAGCACCGCGTGCGGCAGCGCGCGCGTGACGTCGTCCTTCGTCCCCTCCGTGGTCTTCATGAACTGCGTGAACCACTGGATGGCGTCGCGCTGCTTCCCCAGCGCGTAGTACATCCGCCCCATCCAGTTCTGGATCCGCGCCAATCGCACTACGTCCTTGATCTCCTCCACCTTCGGCAGCGCCGCCTTCAGCCGCTCCACGTGCTTCTCGGACGCGGCGTACAGCGACACCTCGGCGATGCTCACCGCCAGGTCCGCGCCCAGCAGCTGCAGCGCCTCGTGCGCCTGCGAGTACAGCTGCGAGGCGCGCTTCATGTCGAACAGCCGCCGCGCCTGGTCCGCCGCCTTGCGCGCGTAGTGGATGGCCTTGTCCGCGTTCCCGGAGATCTGGAAGTGGTGGGCCAGGTCCTCCAGGTACCGGTCGCTGCCGGGGTAGCGCCGCTCCAGCGCCACGCCGGCCGCCTCGTGCAGCGCGCCGCGCCGCGGGGCGGGGATGCGCGTGTGGACGTGGTCGCGCAGGGTGGCGTGGCGCAGGCTGTACTGGTGGTGCCCCTCCGCCCAGCCGCGCGCCAGGAAGCGCTTGCGGCGGACGCGGGTGAGCAGCTTGCGCAGCGCCTTCTCGTCCTCCGCGCCGGCCGCCATCAGCACCGGGATGTTCACCGGCCGGTTGAACACCGCCAGCGCCTGGATGAGGTCCAGCTCGTCCGCCGGCATCTTGGCCAGGGTGCGGTCCAGCACCTGCTGCACGCTGGTGGCGGCGGTCTTGAGCGCGTCCGGGCTGAACGCCCAGGTGGCGCCGTGCCGCTTCAGCCCGCCCTCCTCCAGGAGGTTGCGCACCGCGGCCTCGATGAAGAACGGGTTGCCGGAGGTGCGCTCCGCCAGGAGCCGCGCCACCGACTCCACCTGGTCCACCGGCCCCAGCATGGAGCCCAGCATCGCCCCCACGTCCTCGGAGGTGAGCGGCTTGAGCTTGATGGTCTCCGACAGCTTGTCCTTCCCCAGGTCGCTGACCGGCTTCTCCAGCGCGTTGCCCGCCAGCTCCTCCACGCGGTAGTCCGACGCCAGCAGCAGCCGCACCGGCGTCCCCCCTGCCTTGTCCGCCTCCGCCAGCGCCTTCGACAGCTGCACCAGCAGGTCCAGCGACGACGCGTCCGCCCAGTGCAGGTCCGCCACGTAGAGGACCTGCGGCCGGATCTTCGCCACGGAGAGGATGAACCGGCAGATGTTGTCCTGGAGCCAGGCGCGCTCGCGGTCCGGGCTGGAGAACTTGGGGGTCTCCACCATCGCCGCCAGCTCGGCCAGGCCGTACTCGGCGCCCAGCAGCCGGGCGAGGGCGGGCGCGTGCGTGAGCAGGGTCTGCGCCAGCTGCTCCGGCGCGTCCGGCGGCTCCATCCCGTCCGCGGCGACCGATGGGATCGGCGTCGGCGTCGCCGACGGATCCGACCCGCCGAGGTGGGCCAGGTCCGAGGAGCCGATGCCGAACATCACCGTCCCGGTGCCGGGGCGGCTGGTCCCCGCCGTGGACTCCACCTCGTTCACCAGCTGGATGGCGCGGCCGAAGATCAGCGTCCCCGGCTCCTTCTCCTCCGCGTCGACCGGAGGCGGCGCGGTCGAGTCCGCGCCCGGGCGTGGACCGAGCACCGTCTCCTTGAGGTCCACGGCCCCGCGCTGGCCGGCCCCGGTCATCGAGCTGATGTGGCCCGGCTGCGAGTCGGCGTCGGGGCCGGGGGCCACCCCGGAGCCGTAGGCGGCGGCGTCCGTTCCGCCCGACCGCGGGAGCGATCCGCCCCGCGAGGGCAGGATGTCCCGCGCCATCGCGCGGAGGACCTCCGCGAAGGGCAGGTACGGCTGCCCGCCGTTCTGCAGGCACGTCCCCTGGTGGTAGCGGACGCGGCGGAGCTGGACCTGGTGGCGGAGCTCCTGCATCAGCCGGGAGCGGCCGGTGCCGGAGGTGCCGGTGACCAGCACCACCGAGGGCGCGCCGGGCTTCGGGTCCAGCACGCGCTGGACGAACAGCTCCTGGAGGCGGTTCAGCTCCGCCCCGCGGCCCACGGACCGGCTGCCCAGGATGTAGCTCTCCGACACCTCGCGGGCCTGGGGCGGCTTGGAGGCGCCTACCGCCAGATGCAGCGCGGTGAGCAGCTCGCCGGCGGAGGCGGGCCGCTTGGCCGGGTCCTTGTCCAAAAGGCGCCGCAGCAGCGGCTTGAGCGCGTCCGGCAGCGCGCGGGGCGCGGCGGCGTTGAGGTCGGGCTCGTCCTGGAGGTGGTGGTACATCACCTGCTCCACCGTGCCCTCGAAGAGCGTGCGGCCGGTGATGACGTGGTAGAGCACCGCGCCCAGCGAGTAGAGGTCCAGCCGCGGGTCCACCGCGTCGCCGCGGAGCATCTCCGGCGCCAGGTAGTGCACCGTGCCCTTGAGCACGCCCGGGTTGCCGATGGACGACTGCTCCACCAGGCCGAAGTCCATCACCTTCACGGTGCCGTCCTCGCGCACCATGATGTTGTCCGGCTTGAGGTCGAAGTGGATGAACCCCTGCGCGTGGATGTACTCGAGCGCGCGGGCGATCTGCACCGCGTAGTCGTAGATCGTCTCCAGGTCCGCGGCCTTGCCGGCCGCGAGCAGGTTCTTCCCCTCCACGTACTCCATGGTGAAGAAGTCGTCCTGCGTGCCGGCGACGGTGCCGAACTCGTACACCTCCACCACGTTGGGGTGGTGGAAGGCGGTCATCGCCTGGAACTCGTTCTTGAAGGCGCTGTAGCCGTAGGAGGTGACGAACTCCCGCCGGATGGTCTTCAGGGCCTGGAGCTGGTTCTCCTCCAGGGTGTCCTGGACCAGGAAGACCTCGCCCATGGCGCCGGTCCCGAGCTGACGGACGACGCGGTACCTGTGATTGAGCAGCGGCTCCTGCGCCGCGCTCGCCGCCGACTCCATCCGGGCCTCCCCCATTGTTCGAAGCCGACGAGTGTACGTTCGGGTTCCGGGCCCATTCAAGGAAGAGGAGACGGGGTGGTAGCCTGGGGACATCGATGGAAGCGGCCCAGATCAAGGCGCTGATCGATTCCCAAGCCCCGCCCAGCCCGTATCCCCGGTTCGCCCGGCTTCGCGCGGAAGACCCGGTCCACTGGCACGAGCGCGCGGAGGTGTGGATGCTCACCCGCCACGCCGACATCTCGCGCGCCCTCAGGGACAAGCGGCTGGGGAACCAGTACTTCCACAAGCTGTTCGAGAAGCTGCCCCCGGAGTCGCGGGGCCGGTTCGAACGCATGGAGGCCTCGCTCCGGCTGTGGTTGCTGTACCGGGACCCGCCCGACCACACCCGGGTCCGGTCGCTGATCGCGCAGGCCTTCACCGCCCGGATGATCCAGGCGCAGAAGCCCATCATCGAGGACATCGTCCTCGGCCTCCTGGACCGGGTCCAGGCGCGCGGCGGCGGTTCGATGGAGCTGATCGAGGACCTCGCGTACCCGCTGCCCATCGGGGTCACCGCCGGGCTGCTGGGCGCGCCGGCCGGGGAGCGCGAGCAGTTCAAGCACTGGGCGGACGAGCTGGCCCGGCTGCTGGGCCATCACCGCGCGGACGAGGCGAAGGCGCAGGCCGCCTTCGTGGTGTGGGAGGAGATGGCCGCGTACTTCCAGAAGCTCGCGGACGAGCGCCGCCGCGAGCCGCGCCATGACCTGGTGAGCGCGATGGTGGCGGCGGAGGACGAGGGGAAGAAGCTCACCGCCGAGGAGCTGCTCGCCTCCTCCATGGCGCTGCTCTACGCCGGGAGCGAGACCACCACCCACCTGATCGCCAACGCCGTCCTCGCGCTGCTGGCGCACCCGGACCAGCGCGCCTGGCTCCAGGAGGACCTGGCGGGCCGCATGGAGGGCGCGGTGGAGGAGTTCCTCCGCTACGACGCGCCCACCCAGGCGGCCACCCGCCTGGCCACCGAGGACGTGGAGATCGGCGGCAAGGTGATCCAGAAGGGCCAGGCGGTGATCTCCATGCTGGGCGCCGCCAACCGCGACCCGGCGGTGTTCTCCGACCCGGAGACGCTGGTGCTCTCCCGCCCGCGCGAGCAGAACCCGCACATCGCCTTCAGCCTGGGGCCGCACTACTGCCTGGGCGCGCCGCTGGCCCGGCTGGAGGGGCAGATCGCCCTCGGCGCGCTGCTCGCCCGCTTCCCGAGGCTGCGGTGCCCGGCGGACCAGCTCGAGTGGCTGAAGAACCCCACCATCCGCGGGGTGAAGGCGCTGCCGCTCGAGCTGGCGTGACCGCCGCCGCCGCTACTCGACCAGCTTCTCCTCGTACATCGCCTCCAGCTGCGGCCTGCACATCTGGACGATGCGGCTGCGCTTCACCTTGGAGGTGGGCGTGAGCTCGCCGCCCTCCTGGCTGAGGTCGTGGTCCAGCACGGTGAACTTCTTGATGGTGCTGTACTGCGGCTGGTTGGCGTTGAACGCGTCCACCGCCGCCTGCACCGCCTGCTGGACCTCGGGCCGTCTGGCGAGCTCCGCGTAATTGCCGGCGGTGGCGCCCTTCTCGGTGACCACCCGCCGCGCCACCTCCTCGCTGACGGTGATCAGCGCGGTGAGGTACGGCCGCTTGTCGCCGTAGACCATGGCCTGGTTGACGATGGGGAAGGCCTTGAGCGCGTTCTCCAGGTTCTGCGGCGCCACGTTCTTCCCGCCGGCGGTGATGATGATGTCCTTCTTCCGGTCGGTGATGCGCAGGAAGCCGTCCCGGTCGATCTCGCCGATGTCGCCCGAGCGCAGCCAGCCGTCGGGGTCGACCGCCTCGGCGGAAGCGGTCGGGTTCTTGTAGTAGCCCTTCATGATGGACGGGCCGCGGATGAGCACCTCGCCGTCCGCGGAGAGCTTGAGGTCCGTCCCCGGCAGCGGCGGGCCCACGGTGCCGATCTTCGCCGCGCCGATGGGGTAGGGCGGGTTGAGGCACGCCACCGCGGTGCTCTCGGTCAGCCCGTAGCCCTCCACCACCACGAAGCCCAAGAGCTCCATCAGCCAGCCGATCTTCGGAGAGAGCGGCGCGCCGCCGGTCACCAGGCGCTCCAGCTTGCCGCCCAGCTTCTGCCTCAGCCCTTCACCCGCCTTGGCGAACACCATCTGCTTCGCCATCGACCACCCGAGCGTGCGGTAGATCTTCCCCGCCTTGCGCGCCTCCACGTACTCGTCGAACAGGCCCATGGCCCACTTGAACATCCGCCCCTGCACCCCTTCCGCGGCGGTGCCCTGCGCGAGCACCGCGTTGTAGAGGCGCTCGATGACGCGGGGGACCGTGGGCAGCAGCGTGGGCCCGGTCTCCGCCAGGTTGGGGAGCAGCTTCTCCGGCGACTCGGCGATGATCAGCCGGTAGCCCAGCGCGACCCAGCCCGTCTTGATCAGCTGCCCGAACACGTGCGCGAAGGGCAGGAACAGCATCACCGCGTCGGTGGGCTGCATCAGCCGCATCTGCCGCAGCGACTCCGCCTGGTACGCCCAGCTGGCGTGGGTCTGCATCACGCCCTTGGGGTCGCCGGTGGTGCCGGAGGTGTAGATGATGATGGCGAGGTCGTCCGCCTTGATCCGCGCCACCCGGTCCTTGAACGCGGACGGGTTCGCCTTGTGCGCCTCCGCGCCCTTGGACTTCAGGTCGGCCAGCAGCATCTCCTTGTGGCCGCTCGGCGCGCCGTCGAAGGCGATGATCTTCTTCACCGACGGGCACTCGCCCAGCCGGCTGCGCACGCGGGTCAATCGCCCGGGCAGGGCGGGCGTGGGCACGTCGCCGTCCACGAAGACGAACGACGCCTCGGAGTTGTTGAGGATGTAGCGGACCTCGTCCGGGGTGTTGGAGGCGTAGATGGGGACGGTGATGCCGCCCGCCGCGGACACCGCCAGGTCGCACAGCATCCACGTCACCGTGGTGCCGCCGAAGATCGCCACGCGGTCTCCCGGCTGCAGCCCCAGCCCCACCAGGCCGGCGGAGATCGCCTGGACCTCCTCCAGCGCCTGCGGGAAGGTCATCTCCGCCCAGCCGGTGTCCTTCTTGTAGGAGACGGCCACCTTGGGTGGCTCGGCCGCTCGCGCGATCAGCAGCTCCACCAGGTTCTGGGACGCGCTGGAGGTCCCCCGGGCCGCCGCAGCGTTCTGCATGCTCATGAAGCTCCTTTCAAGGAGGCCACACGGTACACAGAATTGACCCCCGGCCTCCAATGGGTTCCGGGAACCCCACGCGCGCGGAGGGTGAAAACGGCCGCGGCGGCCGCCCTCCGCGAAGAGGGCGCCGCCGCGCGTGAAGCGTTCGTTTCGCGAAGGAGCGGCGCTAGAGAGCGCTGGTGCCGTTCGGGGTGCCCAGGCCGGTGGGGCCGTCGAAGCCGGCCACGCCCGTGCACAGGTACGAGCCGCCGCAGCTCCCGTTGGAGCCGGAGGTCACGTCGTTGAGCGAGCCGGCCGGAGCGGAGTACGGGTTGGAGCCGTAATTCGCCGAGCCGCCCTGGAGGGCGTACATGGCGCCGACGAGGGGCGCGGCCACCGAGGTGCCGCCGAACACCAGCCAGCCGCTCACGTGGTACGTGTCGTAGACCGCCACGCCGGTGTTCGGGTCGGCCACCGCGGAGACGTCCGCCACCGTGCGGGCCGAGCAGCCGGTGTCGTGCTGCCACGAGGGCTTGGGCTCGTAGGCGGAGCAGCCGCTGCCGGCGCCGGTCCACACGGTCTCCGTCCAGCCGCGCGTGGTGGCGGAGCGGACCAGGTGCGTGCCGCCCACGGCCGTGACGTA
>DASRBA010000407.1:0-4699 GCA_035637895.1 Myxococcaceae bacterium | reverse complement strand
AGTTGCACGTTGAACACGCCGCTGGCCAGCGGCATCCAGCTCACCTCGCCCGTCAGCGGATCCACGCGGAACCCGGGCGGGCCGCTCGCCACCGACACCGGCGCGCCGGCGGGCGTGACGCCCACCCTCCCGTCCGCGTCGTAGGCGTACGGCTGGCCCAGCTGCGCCGCCGGGTTGGCGGTGGCGTCGATGACGGGCGGCGTGGCGGCGCCCACCTGCACCGCGAACGCCTGGTCGTCGGAGCCGTAGGCGTTCGCCGCGCGCAGCACGAATTGCGCCGGGCCCGCCGAGAGCGGCGTCCAGAGGACCTCCCCGGTGTCGTGCACCACCACCGCGCCGGCCGGCGACCGCACCAGCGACCACCCGATGGCGGGCGTGCCCACCGCCGCCGGGAGCCCGTCCGCGTCGTACCGGTAGGGCGCGAAGACGGAGGCGGTGAGCCCGGGCGTGGAGGTGATCACCGGGGCGGTCACCACCTTCAGCGTGTAGTCCTGCTCGGTGTTCCCACCGGTGTTGGACGCCTGGATCTTGATCGGGAAGGTGCCCGCCGCCGCCGGGGTGTATGCCACCGCGCCCGCGCCGGAGACGGAGAAGCCGGGCGGCCCCTGCAGCAGCGAGAAGGTGATCGGCCCCTGCCCGATCGCGTCCACCTTCGAGTCGGGGTCGTACTGGTACGCCACCCCCGCCGCGGTGAGCCTCCGGGGCACGGAGGTGATCGACGGCACGTTCGGCGGGGCCACCGTCACGTTCACCGTGTCCGGGCCGGACGGCAGCGATCCGTCGTTGACCACCAGCCGGAAGGTGAGCGTGGTGCTCGAGGCCACGGTCGGCGCCACCAGCGCCTGGGTGGCGGTGGTCGGGTCCGCCAGCGTCACCGCCGGCCCGGCGACCTGGCTCCAGAGGTACGTGACCGGTGTGCCGTTCGGGTCGCTGGAGCCCGTCCCGTCCAGCATGAACGCCGACGCGCTCTGGGTGTTCTGGTCCACGCCCGCGTTGGCGACCGGGGCTTCGTTGACGTCGTTGTTGACCGTCACCACCACCGCGTCCGCGGCGGAGTTGGCGGCGCCGTCGTTGACCACCAGTTGGAAGGTGAGCGGCGTGTTGACGAACACGGTGGGGGTGGTGAAGGTCGGCTGGGCGGCGGTGGTGGAGGAGAGCGTCACCGCCGGGCCGCCGGTCTGCGTCCACTGGTAGGTGAGCGGGTCGGAGTCGCCGTCGCTGGAGGCGAGGCCCGTCAGCGTCACCGGCTTCCCCTCCCCCTGCGACTGGTCCACGCCCGCGTTCGCCAGCGGCGTGACGTTGGTGAGCGTCTCCACCTGGCTGGCGCCGGTGAACCCGGTGGCGGCCACGGTGAGCGTCTTCGACCCGACGCCGGTGTCCTTGAAATAGAAGAGGAAGGCGTTGGTGCCGGCGGCCACGGCCGGGCTGGAGAGCGGCGTGGCGCAGGTGGGGTTGGAGTAGAAGCTCATCGTCCCCTGCGGCGAGGAGAGGGTGAGCGGGGTGCTCGCCGCCACCGCCGACGCGTTCCCCGACCCGTCCTGGGTCTGGAGGGTGATCGCCGGAGAGCACCTCCCGTGGATCACCGTCTGCGCGGGGCTGACGAACACCAGCGTGTTCGCCGCGCCGGCGGTGATCGTCGCGGTCTGGGTGGCATTGGTGAGCCCCGCGGCGGACACCGTGAGCGTGACGGATCCGGCCGCGGTGCCGCGGACGAAGAAGCTGACGGTGCTGCTGCCGGCCGCCAGCGGCATCGTCGTCACCGGCGAGCCGCACGTTCCCCCGGTGGAGGAGAAGGTGAACCCGGCGGGAGGCGACGCGGACAGTGACACCGTCACCGCCCCGTTGGTGGCGGGGTTCCCGAACGCGTCCTGCCGCTGCACCTGGAGGGCGCTCCCCGAGCACGCCCCGGAAGGCTGGGTCACCGGGGCGGTGATGAACACCAGCGCCGTGCCCGCGCCGGGGTTGATCGTCTCGGTCTGGGTGGCGCTGGTGAGCCCCGCGGCGGAGGCGGTCACCGTGTACGAACCGGCGAGCGTGCTCTTGAACCAGAAGTTGGCGGTGCTCGCGCCCGCCCCGATGACGACCGACGTCGCGGACGTGCCGCAGGTGTTGTTCGAGTAGAAGGTGAACGCCGCGGTGACCGGGGCCTCCGACAGGTTCACCGTGGTGGCGCCGGTGGTCACCGGGTTGCCGAGCGAGTCGCGCCGCTCCACCGTCACCGGCGACGGCGAGCACCCGCCCGCCGCCACCGTCTGCGCGGTGGTGGTGATGACCAGTGCCGACGCCGCCCCCGCGGTGATGGTCTCCGTCTGGGTGGCGCTGGTGAGCCCCGCCGAGGCCGCGGTGACCGTGAAGGAACCGGCGGACGCCCCCTTGAAGTAGAAGCTCCCGGTGCTCGCCCCGGCGCCGATGGTGAACGACGACGACGACGTGCTGCACCCCGGGTCCGAGTAGAACCCGAACCCGGTGATGGGCGACACGGACAGGTTCACCGTGGCGGACCCGGCCGTCACCGCGTTCCCCAGCGCGTCCTGCCGCTGTACCGTCACCACCGCCGAGCACCCGCCCGCCGCCACCGTCTGCGCGGTGGTGGTGATGGCCAGCGCCGACGCCGCCCCCGCGTTGATGGTCTCCGACTGGGTGCCGGGGTTCAGCCCGGCGGAGGAGGCGGTCACGGTGAACGTGCCCGAGGCGGTCCCCTTCCAGAAGAAGCTCCCGGTGCTGGCCCCGGCGCCGATGGTGAAGGACGACGAGGACGTCGTGCAGGCGGCGTTGGAATAGAAGCCGAAGCCGGTGAGGGGGAACACGGACAGGTTGACCGTCGCCGACCCGGTGGTGATCGGGTTCCCGTACTGGTCCCGCCGCTCTACCGTCGCCTGAGAGCAGGTCCCCGCCGCCACCGTCATCGGGGCGGTGGTGAAGACGAGGACGAAGGCCGCCGCGGCGGTGATCGTCTCCGTCTGCGTCACGCTGGTGAGCCCCGCGGCGGAGTCGGTGACGGTCGCGGTGCCGGCGGTGATGCCGCTGAAGTAGTAGAGCGCCGTGCTGGAGCCCGAGCCGATGTTGATGAACGCGATCGCCGAGCTGCACGCCGAATCCGAGTAGAACGCGAAGCCCGCCGGCGCCGTGGCCCCCAGGGTGACCGTGGTGGTGCCGGTGGTGACGGGGTTCCCGAACGTATCCTGCCGCTGCACGGTGTTCGCCGGAGAGCAGGCGCCGGCCGCCACCGTGAAGGGCCCGGTGAGCAGCGCCAGCTTCGCCGCCGCGAGCGGGTTGATGAGCTCCGTCTGGGAGGGGGTGCTCGCGAGCCCCGCCGCGGCGCCGGTCACCGCGTACGAGCCGGCGGTGTTGTCCTTGAAGTAGAAGTTGGGCGCGGTGCTGCTACCCGCCGGGATGGTCACGCTCCCGATGCTCGTGCTGCACGTGCCGTCCGAATAGAAACCGAACCCGGTGGCCGGGGAGGCGGACAGCGAGACGACCGTGGCGGCGGCGACGTTGGCCGGCATGTTGGAGCTGTCCTGCGCCTGCACGGTGACGATGGCGGAGCACGCGCCCGCGTTGATCGTCTGCGCCGCGGTGGTGAAGACCAGCTTCACCGGGCCGCCCGCCGATGGAGGCACCACGCCCGAACCGGTGATCCGCGCCACGAACCCGTCCCCCATCCCGCCCAGGGTGGAATCGAAGCTGCCGCTGGTCCCGGGGAAGTCCGCCGAACCAGTGACCCCGGCGGCGTAGAGGTTCCCGGCCGCGTCCCACCCCAGCGAATACACCTGGTCCACCCCGCTGCCGCCCAGGTACGTGGAGAACCCGGGGCCCGCGGCGCCGACGCTGACGCGGGACACCGTGCCCTCGAAGGTGCCGCCGAAGGTGTTGTCCACCGCGCCCACCAGCGGCCAGTCCAGGTTGGAGTCGGTGGCGCCGCCGATGAAGAGCTGGCCGGCGGCGTCCATCTGCATGTCGTACATGTATTCGGTACCGCTCCCGCCCATGTACGTGGACCACAGGACGCTGGAGCCCGTGGAGTTGAGCTTGGCCGCGAACTGGTCCTGGGGCCCGCCGAGCGTGGTCTTGAACCCCCCGCCGAAGATGGGGAAGTTGGTGGACGTGGTCTCCCCTCCGACGTACGCGTTGCCGGCGGCGTCGACGACCACGGCGCGGCCGAGCTCGGTGCCGGTGCCTCCCAGGAACGTCGACCACAGGATGGCCGTCCCGGTCAGGTTGACCTTGGTCAGGAACGCGTCCTGGGTCCCGGACAGGGTGGTGCTGAACGCCCCGGCCGTGACGGGGAAGCCCGACGACTTCGTGTACCCGGTCACCCAGACGCCCGTCGCGTCCGCGGCGACGTCGTAGGCCCAGTCGTCCGAGGTGCTCCCCAGGCACGACGACCAGGTCAACACCAGCGACGGCCCGGAGGCGTTGATCTTGGCGATGAACGCGTCCGGAGGGTTTCCGCCGGAGGCGGCGTACGCGGGCTGGAAGACCCCCGGGGTCGTCGGGAAGGGGGCCGGAACATCCGAACGCGTGGAGCCGGTGACGTACACGTTCCCGCTGGCGTCGAGGAACATCGCCTCGCCGGTTTCGTCGTTTCCACCCCCCAGGTACGAGTCGGCGATGACCGACGCCCCGTTGGCCGCGACCTTGAGGATGAACGCGTCCGTCTTGTTGGCGCCGCCGCCGAACGTCGACTGGAAGCCGTTCA
>DASRBA010000406.1:0-8659 GCA_035637895.1 Myxococcaceae bacterium | reverse complement strand
CGGGAACACGTCCCGGTCGAGGATGTCCTGCCGCAGCAGCGTCTCCGCCGCCTCCTTGTACTTCTGGTACTCCAGCAGCCGTCGCACCAGCTCCGCGCGCGGGTCCCCGGGCTCCTCCGCCTCCGCTTCCGCCTGGACCTCCTGGCGCGGGAGCAGCAGCCGGCTCTTGATGTGCGCCAGCGTGGAGGCCATCACCAGGAACTCCCCGGCGATGTCCAGGTTGATCTCCCGCATCGTCTTCAGCGTCTCCAGGTACCTCTCCGTGATGAGCGCGATGGGGATATCGAAGATGTCGAGCTTGTGCTCGCGGATGAGGTGCAGCAGCAGGTCGAGCGGGCCCTCGAACCGCGGCAAGCTCACCCGGAACGCGCCCGCGGGAGACGCCGGTTCGGCTGTGGAGACGTCCTCGCTCAAAGGCGCGCCTACGTAGCAGCGGGGCGCTTGTGCGGTCAACGCCGCGTGCTCACGTTTCCGGTGGAGGACGATCCAATGCCTGCCAGCGCGAGGCCCAGCCCGGCCAACGAGGTCGACTACGCGTCCGGTTCGCTGCTCACCATCGCGGCCCTGCTCTGCGGCGGGGCCCTGTTCCTGAACGGCGGCCACGGCGCGCCGAGGGGCTTCATGTGGATCTCCGGAATCGTGGCCCTGGTCTTCTTCGCCTCGATGATCGGCCTGTGGCTGGAGCCGCTCCGGCAGCGCCACGGCTACGTGCGCGCGGTGGCGGTGGCGGGCGCGGCGATGCTGGCGGTAGCCGGCTTCGCCTTCGTACGGGCGCGCCCGGGCTTCACCCTGCTCTGCTACTGGCTGCCCGCGGTGCTGGCGATGGGCTCGGCCCTCCTGCTCACCCGCGCTCACCGGAACCCCGACGCCGACCCGCTGATGGTCAGAGCCCGGCGGCGCGGCGCACCGCGTCCATGACCGGCGCGGCGACCTCGCGGGCGCGCCGGGCGCCGTCCATCAGCACGCGCTCCATCTCGCCGGGGTCCTTCTCCAGCTCCGCGCGCTTCTGCCGCGCCGGGCCGAAGGTGGTGAAGAACAGGTCCGCCAGCTGCTTCTTGTAGTGCCCGTACCCCTGGCCGCCCTGCCGCCAGGACGCGTCGATCGCCGGCCATTCGGACGAGGGCGCCATCAGCTTCAGGAGGTCGTACAGCGCGTTGTTCTCCACCGGCTTGGGCGCCTCCACCGGCGTGGAGTCCGTCTTGATCGACATGATCCGCTTGCGGATCTCCTTCTCGTCCCCGAACAGGTCGATCGCGTTGCCGTAGGACTTGGACATCTTCCGGCCGTCCAGCCCGGGGACCGTCTGGGTGGCCTCCTGCACGCGCACCGCCGGAAGCTTCAGCACGCCGGGTGCGTGGCCCTTCTCCTTTCCGTCCGGGTCCTGCGGGTCGTACCCCTTCACGTAGGTGACGTTGAACTTGGTGGCCCAGTCGCGCGCGAACTCCACGTGCTGGATCTGATCCTTCCCCACCGGCACCAGGTCCGACCCGTAGAGCAGGATGTCCGCCGCCATCAGCACCGGGTACGCGAACAACCCGAAGTCCGGGCTCAGCCCCTGGTCGATCTTGTCCTTGTAGCTGTGGGCCCGCTCCAGGTTCGACTGCGGCACCACCGTCCCCAGGATCCAGTACAGCTCTGTCACCTGGTGAACATCCGACTGGCGAAAGAGGATGGCCCGCTTCGGGTCCAGCCCCAGGGCGAGGAAGGCGAGCGCCGCCTCGCGGGTGAGCTCCTGGCGCAGCTTCCCGTCGCGGACCGTGGTGAGCGAGTGGAGATCCGCAATGAAGTAGAGCGCTTCACCTTCGTCCTGCAGCTCCACGAACTGGCGGATGGCGCCGTAGTAGTTGCCCAGGTGCAGGCGCCCCGACGACTGAACCCCGGAGAGGATACGCATTCGCGGGAGGACGATAGACCACATTGAGCCCCGCGACCCCAGGTTGCTAGCCTGCTTTCCCTCGAATGCAGGCACTGCAGGTCAGCCTCACCAGCTACCGGTTGCCGCTTCTCATCCCAGCGCTGTCGGAAGGCTCGCGCACGTCGGGTACACTCAGAGTGGAACGCGGCAAGATTCGCCGTGACTTCCAGATCCGCGACGGGCACCTCGTCGCCGCGAGCAGCACCGCTCCCTGGGAGCACCTCTCGCAGGTGCTGTGCGATCTGCGCATCCTCGACACGACGCGGGCGGCGGAGGCTTTCGCGCAGGCGGAGGCGGAGGACGCGCCGCTGGCGCAGTGGCTCCTGGACAAGGGCATCGTGGAGAGCGCGCGCCTGATGGAAGCGCTGGAGCACAAGGCGCGGGAGGCGCTGTTCGACTGCTACACGTGGGACTCGGGCGACCTCTGGTTCCAGCCGGACGACGTGGCGCCGCGCGGCCTGGACCTCAAGCTCAAGCTGATGGCGCTGCACCGCGACGGCGAGGCGCGCCTGCGCGAGTGGAAGGCCTTCCGCGAGGTGCTGCCCAGCCCGGAGACCACCTTCCGGGTGGAGCGCCAGCACCTGCGCTTCAGCGGCACCGCCGAGGAGCGCGCCATCGTCGACGCGGCGGAGCTGGGCGCCACGGTGCAGGACCTGCTGGGGATGAGCCGCGAGGGGCCGACGGCCGCCGCCCGGCGCGTGCTCCACCTCTTCCACCGCGGCGCGCTGGTGCCGTGGAAGCAGGCCAGCGCGCTCTCCCAGGTGGCGGCGGTGGACGCGCAGCTGCGGCGCGCGCGGGAGATGCTGAAGAACGGCGACTGCGACCGGGCGGCGGAGATCGCGCTCCGGGTGCTGGATCAGACGCCCACCCCCGAGGCGCACGAGCTGTTCCGCGAGGCGGAGACCCACGCCGCCAAGAAGCTGGCCAAGCGGGTGGAGGAGCTGGAGGGGCGGCTGAACTTCATGCCCATCCCGCACCCGCCGCCGCCCGAGCTGACGTCCGACGACCTCTACCTCCACGCCCGGCTGCGCGGCGCGCCCAACCTGGCGGAGGCGCTGCGGCAGAGCGCCATGGGCGAGGTGGCGGCGGCGCGCTCGCTGTTCCGGTTGATGGACTGCGGCGCCGTCACCGCGGCGGCCGCGCCGAAGAAGGCGCGCTCGGGGACGTAGCCGTTCCCCGGCGGCTCCGCGGGTGGTGCTCGTCGTAGACGGCGCGCAGCCGGGCGGCGTTGACGTGCGTGTAGACCTGCGTGGTGGCCAGGTCCGCGTGCCCCAGCATGGCCTGCACCGCGCGCAGGTCCGCCCCGCGCTCCAGGAGGTGGGTGGCGAAGGAGTGCCGCAGCTGGTGGGGGCTGATCGGCCGGCGGATGCCCGCCTTCAGCGCGTGCCGCCGCAAGAGCTTCCAGAACCCCACCCGGGTGAACGGCCCGCCGCGCGGGGTGACGAAGAGCGCCCGCGAGCTCCGCCCTTTGAGCAGCGCCCCGCGCGGGCCGGCCAGGTACGCCTGCACCGCGGCGACGGCCTTGCTCCCCAGCGGCACCACCCGCTCCTTGCTCCCCTTCCCGCGAGCCACCAGGTAGCCGGCGGAGAGCTGCAGGTCCTCCACCTTCAGCCCGCACAGCTCGGAGACGCGCAGGCCGCACGCGTAGAGCACCTCCAGCATCGCCTGGTCCCGCGCGCCGGTGGCGGTGGCGGCATCGGGCGCCGCCAGCAGCCGCTCCACCTCGTCCAGGGTGAGGAACGTGGGCAGCTTCCGGCCCCACTTCGGCGTGTCGAGGTCCTCGGTGGGGTCCTGCGGGCACAGCTCCTCGTCGTGGAGGAAGCCGTGGAGCTGGCGGATGGCGGCCAGGTGGCGCGCCTGCGAGCGCGGGGACAGCCCGCGGCGCGACAGCCCGTTGAGGTGCGCCACCACGTCCTCGCGGCGGACGGCGGCGGCGTCGGTGATCCCCCGCGCCTTCAAGTCCCGGAAGTAGACCTCCAGGTCCGCGGCGTAGGCGTCCACCGTCTTGCCCGCCAGCCCGCGCTCGGCGCGGAGGTGGACGATGAACGGGTCCAGCCACTGGAGCACTACAGAACCCCCTTCCCCTGCCGGAGGATCTCCAGCCGGTCCGGGTGCACGAGGACGACGGTGGAGGGGTCGCTGGGGTGGATGCCGCCGTCGAGGATCAGGTCCAGCCCGTGTCCCAGCACCTCCTTGATGTCGCGAGCGGAGATCAGCGGCTCGCCGTCGTGGCCGGTGGCGGAGGTGGTGACCACCGGCCGCCCCAGCCGCCGCGGCAGCTCCAGCGCGATGGCGGAGGCCGGGACGCGGATGCCCACCTGCTTCTGCTTGGTCATCATCATCTCGGGGACGATGCGGGTGGCCTCGAGGACGAAGGTGAACGGGCCCGGCGTGAGCCCCTTGAGCGTGCGGTAGGCGAAGTTGTTCACGTGCGCGTAGCGGGACACCTCGGACAGGTCCGGGCAGAGGAACGCCAGCGGCTTGCGGCGGTCGCGCCCCTTCAGCTCGTAGAGGCGATTGATCGCCTTCTTCGACAGCAGGTCGCAGCCGACGCCGTAGTACGTGTCCGTGGGGTAGGCGACGAGCCCGCCGTCGCGCAGCACCATCACCGCGCGATCCAGCGTGCGCGGGTTGGGGCGCTCCGGGTCCACCTCCACGATGGGGGCGACGTCGGCCATGCGGCGGGGAAACTTACGCCAGCGACGTCATCCCGCCACCTCTCCGCTCCGGACCAGGGCGCGCCGGGAGAGCAGCGGGCCGCAGCCGCGGGTCGCTCCGGGGGCGAAGGCGCGGTTGGCGGAGGAGATGGTGACGCGCGGCCCAGGGCCAGCACCAGCGCCACCGGCCCCGGCGCGAGCGCCGACTCCAGGTGCAGCCCGGGCGCGAACACCTTGCAGCCCGGCCTTCTCCACCGCGCGGTAGACCCGCGCGCCCGCCCGAAACGAAAAGCGCGGCGCCCCATCGCTGGGGGCCGCGCCCATCGCGCTTTGCTTCGTCGATGTTTCAGCGACCGCCGAGCGTCAGCTCTCGGTGGTCGGCGAAGGCTCCGCGGGCGCGGCGGGCTTCTCTTCGCCCTCGCGCTTCGGCTCCTCCGCCGCCGCCGCCGCGGCCCGGGCCGCGCGCTTGCCTTCCTCGATCAGCTTCTTGACCTTCTGGCCGCCCTTGCGCCCGATCTCCTCGTAGAAGTTCGGCCCGCGGGTGGCCTTGACTCGGTCCCCGCCCTTCTTGCCGATCTCCTCGTAGAACTTGGCGCCGCGCTCGGCCTTGACGGTCTCGCCGCCCTTGCGGCCGATCTCCTCGTAGAACGACCGCCCGCGCTCCGCCTTGACCGTGGCACCGCCCTTGCGGCCGATCGTCTCGTAGAACTCGCGCCCACGCTCGTTGCGGACGGTCTCGCCGCCTTTCCGGCCCGCCTCCGCGACGGTCATGCTTCCCTTGTTGTCCTTGTCCGCCATCGTCGTGCTCCTCGCTCTCGTCGAACCGCGCCCCGCCCTTTGCAAAGGCCGAAAGCTTCCTCTCGCTCGAAAGCTTGGGTCTGAGGCGTCTGCGAGCAAGCGACCCTTGCGCAGCGCCTTTTGACCGGCTCCTCGCCCGCTCCCCGAGCGGGTTGCTAACCAGCGAGATTCTTTCGCCCTTTCTATGGACCTAGAACGTGTCCGTCATCCGGTCGCCCGCTTCCCTGTTCGTCAACCTAAAACGCGTTTGTCCGTTTGCAGATTCCCAGCGCCGTCCCACCTTTCCCGCATGTTCGGGACCGACCATGGACGCCCCACCGACCCCAATCCTGACCGCGGCCTCGTTGGACGCTTGGGGTGGCTAAAAGTTGCGGCGCCGATGCTGGCGGCGATCGCGGGAATGGTGGCGCTGCGGCTTCTGGCGAAGGGCGCGGTGAGCCAGCGCACGCTGTCCGACTTCGCGTCGCGCTTCGGGGAATTGGCGCCGCTGGTGTTCGTGCTCTTCCTGGGCGCGCGGCCCTTGACGCTGTTACCTGGTCAGGTGCTCGCCGCGGTGGGCGGGCTCCTCTTCGGGGCCAGGATGGGGACGATCTACGCGCTGATCGGGAGCTTCCTCTCGTGCGCGCTGATCTTCGCGATCGCCCGCTTCGCCGGCGGCGGCCGCCTGATGAAGCGGCTGGCCGGGCAGAGGTACGAGGCGATGGTGGACGTCACCCGCGAGCACAACTTCAAGCTCTCGGTGATCGCCACCATGAACCCGCTGGTGCCCACCGACGTGTTCATCGCCGCCGCGGCGAGCGCCCGCGCGCGCTTCGGCCCGCTGGTGCTGGGGGTGCTGGTGGGCACGCTCCCGGGCACCTACGTCACCGCGCTGTTCGGCAGCTCGCTCGGCCAGGGGAAGACGATCACCACCGCCGTCACCGCGGCGGGGATGGTGCTCAGCCTGGTGCTGGGGCTGTGGCTGGGGCGGACGGTGGTGAGGGAGGTCCACGCCGGCCGGGTTCACGCCGGCAAGGCGTCGAGGGCGTCCACCGCCTCGCGCACCGCGCCCGCCAGCCGCTCCCTGGCGGCCGGCTCCTCCACCTTTTGACCCGAAGCGGTGACGTAGAACGAGTCGATGGCCCGGTGCGCCTCGGTGGCCACCTTGGCGAGCGCGATCTCCGCGCCGAACCGGTGGAGCGCGGTGGCGATGGCGTGCAGCAACCCGACCCGGTCCTGCGCCAGCACGTCCACCACGGTGAAGCGTGACGACGCGCGGTTGTCCAGGGTGACCTTCGCCTCCACCTTCGGGAGCGCCTTCTGCAGCAGCGGCCCGCCGCGGCGCTTGCGGAGGATCTCGTCCACCGTGGTCCGCTCCTCCAGCACCCGCGCCAGGTCCGCCCGCGCCCGCCGCCAGCGGTGGCGCTCCAGCCCGACCCCGTGCGCGGCCCGGACGGTGAACGCGTCCAGCGCCAGGCCGTCGTCGGTGGAGACGATCTGCGCGGAGAGGATGTCCAGCCCGTGCGCGGAGAGCACGCCCGCGAACAGCGCCAGCAGGCCGGGCCGGTCCCGCGCGACCAGCGTCACCTCGATGCAGCCGGCCACGTCCGAAGGGCGCACCGCCGCCGCCAGCGTGGCCACCATGGCCCGGTCCAGGAGCCGCGCATGGAGGACGGCGCGCCTGGGCGCGGTGGAGAGGAAGTAACGCTCCGGGAGCCGCTTCGACAGCGCCTCCGCCTTCTGGGGTCCCAGCGCGCGTCGCCACCGGGCTTCGAACACCTCCCGCGACGCCGGCGCGTCCGCCCCGGCGCCGGTGCCGGTGAGGTGCGCGCGCGCCTTGTGGAACAGCTCCTGGAGCAGCCGCGCCCGCCACTCGTTCCACACGGTCGGGGACACCGAGCACATGTCCGCGTAGGTCAGCACGTACAGGCAGGTGAGCTTCTCCACGTCGCCGCACTGCGCGGCGAAGCGGGCGATCAGGTCCGGGTCGGAGAGGTCGCGCCGCTGCGACGTCTCGGACATGGTGAGGTGGTGCAGCACCAGGAACTCGGTGACCTCCGTCTGGCGCGAGGTGAGCTGGAGCCGGGCGGCCACCTGGGAGGCGATGTCCTTGCCGCGCGCCGAATGGTTTCCGCCCAGGCCCTTGCCCACGTCGTGCAGCAGCATCCCCAGGTACAGCGGCAGCGGGTCGGCCAGCTCCTGCATCTCCCGGGACAGCTCCGGCACCTCGCCCTGCAGGTCGCCCGCGCGCAGCGCGTACAGCCGCCGCACCGCGAACAGCGTGTGCACGTCCACGGTGTACACGTGGTACAGCTCGTGCTGGTGGAGCGCGGTGACGCGCCCGAACTCGGGCACCACCGCGCCCAGCACCCCCAGGTCGTGCAGGTCGAACAGCAGCGCGCCGCGCGTGCCCGGCCGGCCCCAGAGCGCCTTCAGCTCCTGCACCACCCGCGGCTGGTCGCGCGCCGCCTCCAGCGCCGGCAGCGCCAGCAGCACCTGGTCGCGCGCCCACGAGTAGAGCGGCACCCCCAGCTCGTCCGCCGCCCGGAACAGCCGGAGGGAGAGGGACGGGTCGTCCGAGAGCATCTGCGCGCCCCCGTCCAGGGTGAGCTTCCCCTGGAAGACCTTGAACGGCGGCACCTTCCGGTCGGCCGCCGAGGCGCGCCGCGAGACGGACGAGCCCTCCTCGCAGCGGGCGATCAGCGCGTCCGCCGCGGTGCGGATGGCCTTGGCGGAGAGGTAGTAGTGGCGCATGAACTGCTCCACCGGCAGCCCGCCCAGGTCCGGCAGCGGGTAGCCCAGGAACGTCGCCACCTGGTCCTGCAGGTCGAAGGTGAGCCGGTCCTCCTTCCGCCCGCGCAGGGTGTGCAGGTGGTTGCGGATCCGCATCAGGAAGTCGCGCGCGGAGGTGAGGAGGTTCACCTCGGACGCCGGGAGCACCGCCTCCCTGAGCAGCGCCCGCAGGCCGCGGGTGCGGTAGCGCGCCTGGGCGATCCACAGGGCGCCCTCCAGGTCGCGCAGGCCGCCCTCCCCCGCCTTGATGTTCGGCTCCAGAAGGTAGATCGAGTCGCCGTACTTCAGCCGCCGCTCGCGCAGCTCCGCGCTCTTGTCGGCGATGAAGCGGTCCGCGGCGTGGGTGAGCAATTCGCGCAACACCTGGTCCGCCAACTGCGAGTACACCTTCTCGTCCCCGGCGAGGAACCGGCAGTCGAGCAGCGCGGTGCGCACGGTGTGGTCGTCCTCCGCGGCGCGCGCGCACTCGGACGGCGTGCGGACGGACCAACCCACCACCAGCTTGCAGTCCCACAGG
>DASRBA010000405.1:0-11289 GCA_035637895.1 Myxococcaceae bacterium | reverse complement strand
CGAACGAGCGGGAGGCGCCCACCAGGTCCGCCAGGTCCTGCTGGGTGATGCCGCGCAGGTCGGTCTCACCGCCGTGCGGGCAGCGTTCGCCGTGCGCCTCGGACAGGATGAGCAGGGTCTCCGCCAGCCGCGCCGGGACCTCCTTGAACGTCAGGCCCAGCACCCGCTGCCGCAGCCCCCGCACCCGTTCGGCGTACGCCTTGATGACGTCCAGCGCCAGGGTGGGGCGCGCCTCCAGCTGGGCGCGGAAGTCGCGGCCCTCGATGGACCAGACCTCCGCCTCGCCCGCGGCCACCGCCAGCTCCTCGATCAGCGAGCCCTCCGGGCGGAACAGCTCGCCGAACAGGTCGCCCGCGCGCAGGATGGAGACCACCGACCGCTGGCTGTTCTTCCCCAGCCGCATCAGCCGCACCCGCCCGCTCTTGAGGAGGTACACCCGGTCGGAGCTGTCGCCGGGGCGGTAGATGACCGAGTTGTGGGGATAGGTCTCGACCTTGAAGTACCCCTTGAAGTCGATGACCTCGTTGCCGGGGACGATCTTGTTCGCGGTGACCATCATCCCGCTGGACGTGGTCTGGATGGGCGGGGCGACGACGTTCGAGCCGATGGGTCCCAGGGGGCGATTGGGGAATGGGTGCATGGTGACGCTCCAGGAGTGGGAGGAACCGTTGGAATTCGGGCAACGCTCTCCAATTGGCATGCCACCCGGTTGAATCGGCAGGCCCCTCCTGGATCGACGGATCGTTCGGTACTTACGCGGGTCGATCAGGATCGAACATCCGGAATGTCCGGAAGGCGCCACGGAACGTTCAAACGAAACGGAACGGATTGAACGTTTCGTTCAACTTCCGCGGGATCCGTCCGCGGCTGAACAGTGTTGCCCGGACGTCACTCGTGCTCCTGAGTGCGCGTTTCGACCACTCCGTACTTCTGGAGCTTCCGCTCCAGGGTGGGCCGGCTGATCCCCAGAAGCTCGCAGGTGCGCCCCTTGTGGCCGCGCGCCAGCTCGAGCGCCTTGAGGATGTGCACCCGCTCCAGCTCGTCCAGGGTGGGGAACTGGGCCGGATCCACGACCGCGGGAACCGGAGGTGGCGTCCCGCCGCGCGGGTCCAGCGGCGGGAGGGTCTCCGCCAGCAGCACGTCGCCGGTGGCGTGGACCACCGCGCGCTCCAGCACGTTGCCCAGCTCGCGCACGTTCCCCCGCCAGGGGAGCGCCTGGAGGTGCTCCAGCACCTCGGGCGGCACGCGGGTGACCTTCTTGTGGAGCTTCTCGTTGATGTGCTCCAGCAGGTGCTGCACCAGCGCCGGGATGTCCTCGCGCCGCTCGCGCAGCGGCGGGATGTGGAGGGTGATGACCTTCAGGCGCTGGTAGAGGTCCTCGCGGAAGCGGCCCTGGGCCACCTCCTCGTGCAGGGTGCGGTGGGTGGCGGCGATGACGCGCGCCCGGAGCTTGATCCGCTTCACCCCGCCCACGCGCTCGAACTCGCGCTCCTGGAGGACGCGGAGCAGCTTGGATTGGAGCACCAGCGACATGTCGCCGATCTCGTCGAGGAAGACGGTGCCGTCCTCGGCCACCTCGAACTTGCCGAACTTGGTGGCGGTGGCGCCGGTGAAGGAGCCCTTCTCGTGGCCGAACAGCTCCGACTCCAGCAGCGTGTCCACGATCGCCGAGCAGTTGATCCCGATGAACGGCTTGGGCTCGTCGAAGGAGTAGTTGTGGATGACGCGGGCGATCAGCTCCTTGCCGGTGCCGGACTCGCCGGTGATCAGCACCGTGGCGCGCACCGTGCCGGCCACCTTGCCGATCTCCTTCACCAGCGCCTGCATCGCCGGGGAGGTGCCGACGATGTCGCCCAGCTTGGCGGCGCCGGTGTCCGGGCTCACCTGCGCGGCGCGGCGCGACAGCCGGCGGACGGAGAGCGCGCGGGTGACCACCATGTCCAGCGCCGCCGGGTCGGAGAACGGCTTGTGGATGTAGTCGAAGGCCCCGGACTTCATCGCCCGGATGGTGGTCTCCATGTCGTGGTACGCGGTGACGATCACGATGGGCGCGTCGCCGCAGGCGGCCTTCATCTCCGGGATGATGTCCAGCCCGTTCCGGTCCGGGAGCATCATGTCCAGGATGACCAGCGAGGGCCCCGCGTCCTGCGCAGCCTTGAGCGCCGCCTGCGCCGAGGCGGCGGTCACCACGTGGAAGCGCGGCGCCTCGTCCTCCTGGGCGTCCTCGAAGTGCATCTTCAGGGACTCCAGCAGGGAGAGGTCGTCGTCGACGATGAGGAGGGTCTCCATCCGCTAGGCGCCGGTGAAGGTGAGGGTGAAGAGCGTGCCCGGGCTGCCGGTCCCCTCGGCGACGAACTGCCCGCCGTGGCTGGTCATCACCCGGCGGAGCGCGGCCAGCGAGAGGCCGGCGCCGCGCGCCAGCTTGGAGCCGAACGGCTCGTACAGCGAGCGCTGCTCGTCCGGGAGCACCGCCGAGGACGGGTCCTGGATCACCGCCTGCGCGCCCTTGCCGTGGCGGCGCAGGGTGATCGCCAGCCGCGCGCCCGGGTTGAGGCCCTGCGCCACGTTGAGCAACAGCTGCGAGAGCACCGGCCGCAGGCGCCCGGAGTCCACCTTCACCGGAGGGAGGTCGCGGTCCTCCTCGTGGAAGGCCAGCTCCACCTCGCGCTCGGTCAGCTCCGCCTCCACCATGCTCGCCGCCTCCTGCAGCAGCGCGCGCACCGAGGTCAGCTCGGTCTGCGGCGGCGTGTCCCGGCCGTACTCGGACAGCAGCCAGAGCATCCGCTCCATGGTGCGGATCTCCCGGTTGGCGATGGTGAGGCGGCGCTTGTCGCGGTCGGACAGGCCCGGGTTCCGCGCCAGCGTCTGCACCGCCATCTTCACCGAGGAGAGCGGGTTGCGGATCTCGTGCGAGAGCGACGAGGCCAGCTTGGAGATCTGCAGCGGCGGCGCCCCGTCCAGGAGCGCGCTGAGGTTGAGCACGGACGCGGCGCGCCGCCCGCCGTCGCCCGCCAGCACGTTCAGCCGCAGGCAGACCGACCGCTCGCCCCGCGCCGCGGTGAGGTGCTCGACCGTGGCCTGGCCGGCGCGGGCGCGGTCGTGCAGCTCGCGGGCGGCCGCCGCCGCCACGCCGAGCACCTCCGCCAGCGGGCTCCCCACGCAGTCGGAGGCGGGCCGGCCGAGCACCCACTCCGCCGCTCCCTCCACCGAGACCACGAGGAGGTCCGGCCCCCACGCCAGGCTCGCGGAGTCGAGCAGCAACGGATCCATGTTCAGCGGTTGAGGGTGAACCACCCGTCAAATGTAACGGCTAAGGTCCGCGTTTGTCCCATGAGCGTCGGGCCGAACCGTTTGATCTCCATCTTTCTGTTCGTTTCCGGCGCGACGGGCCTCACCTACGAGCTGGTCTGGTCCCGACATCTCGGAAATCTCCTCGGCAACAGCGGCGAGGCCCACGCGGTGGTGCTGGCCACCTTCATGGGCGGGCTGGCGCTGGGGGCGTGGGCGCTGGGCGGCGCGGCGGACCGGACGGCGCGGCCGCTGCGCCTGTACGGGATGCTGGAGCTGGCCACCGCGGCGTACGCGCTGGCGTTCCCGGCGGTGCTGGGCGGGCTGGGCGCGCTGTACGCCGGCGCCGCGCCGTCGCTCGGGGTGGGCGCGAAGGTGGCGGCGAGGGTGGCGGTCTCCGCGGTCGCGCTCCTGCCGCCCACCGTGCTGATGGGCGGGACGCTGCCGGCGATGGTGCGGCATTTCTCGGCGGACCTGGCGGCGGCGCGGCGGGAGGTGGCGCGGCTGTACGCGGTGAACTCGCTGGGGGCTTCGGCGGGCGCGTTCGTCGCGGGCGTGGGGCTGGTGCCCGCGGTGGGGCTGTTGCGCGCGGGGTGGGCGGCGGCGGCGCTGAACGCCGCGCTGGGAGTGGGCGCGGTGTGGCTGGGGCGGCGGCCGGTGGGTCCCGTCCAGGAGGACGGGTCGGCAGCCGACGCGGCGCTCGAGCCCGGCGCCGCGACGCGCGCGGGCGGGCGCGAAGCGGGCTCCGGGTCAGCGGTGGAGCGCGAGGTGATCGCCGCGCTGGCGGGCGCCGCGCTCTCCGGCTTCACCGCCATGCTCTACGAGCTGGGGTGGATCCGCGTCCTGTCCATCGTCCTCGGCGCGTCCGCGTACGCGTTCACGCTCATCCTCACCGCGTTCATCCTGGGCATCGCGCTGGGGAGCTTCTGGCTGGCGTCGCGGCGGTGGAGCGTCCCGCCGCTGCGCGCGTTCGCGTGGATGCAGGCGGGGCTGGCGGCCTCGGCGTGCCTGGCGGGGCCGGTGGCGGTGCGGCTGCCGTACTGGTTCTACCGGGCGCAGGCGGGGATGGTGCGGTCGCTGGACACCTGGCCGTGGTACCAGGCGCTCACCTTCGCCTGCTGCCTGGGCGTGCTGGTGGTGCCGGCGTTCTTCCTCGGCGCGTCGTTCCCCGCGGCGGCGCAGGTGGCGGGGCGGCGGCTGGACCGGATCGGCCGGCAGCTGGGCACCACGTACCTGTGGAACACGGCGGGGGCGATCGCCGGGGCGCTGCTGGGCGGGCTGGCGCTGCTGCCGTGGATCGGCCTGGAGCGGTGCTTCGGGCTGGGCGTGGTGTGCAACGCGGTGGCGGTGGTGCTGGCGCTGTGGCCCAGTGGGCGTCGCGCGTGGGTGGCGGCGCTGCCGGGCCTGGCGCTGGTCGCGGCCGGGTTGGCGAGGGACGGCTGGGGGACGGCGCTGGCGAACGGGTCCACGCTGCGGATGCGCGGCGCGCCGCCGGCCAGCTTCGCGGCCTACCGGGAGCTGATGGAGCGCGGGGCGGAGGTGAGGTTCCGCGCGGACGACACCTTCGCCACCGTGCTGGTGGCCGAGGCGCCCGCCGGGGCCGGGGGCCCGCCGCACCGGATGATGAAGATCAACGGGAAGGTGGACGCCACCAACGGGGCGGACGTCGAGACGCAGGTGCTGGCCGCGCACCTGGGCGTGCTGCTCCACCCGCGCGAGGTGGAGCGGGCGCTGGTCATCGGCGCGGGCGCGGCGATCACCGCCGGCTCGGTGCTCGCCCACCCGGTGCGGCGGCTGGACCTGGTGGAGATCTCCCCCGCGGTGCTCCAGGCGGCGCGGCTGTTCGCGGAGGACAACCGGCGCGCGCTGGACGACCCGCGGACGCGCGTGCACGTGGACGACGCCAAGACGTTCCTCGCCGGCACGCGCGCGGCGGCGGACCGGTACGACCTGGTGGTGAGCGTGCCGTCCAACCCGTGGGTCTCCGGCGTCTCCGGGCTGTTCACCCGCGAGTTCTTCCGGGCGGTGGCGGCGAACCTGTCGGAGGACGGGGTGCTGGTGCAGTGGATCCACACCTACGAGAGCGACGAGCCGCTGCTGCGGCTGGTGATGCGCACGATGCGCGAGACGTTCCCGTACGCCACCACGTGGGTGGGGCCGCAGGACCTGGTGATGGTCGCCAGCCGGAAGCCGATGCGGGTCGACTTCGAGGCGCTGGCGGCGCGGATGGCGCGGCCGGAGGTGCGCGAGGACCTGGCGCGGGTCGGCATCCGCGATCCGTTCGGGCTGCTCGCCAAGCAGGTGCACTCGGACGAGGCGCAGCGCGCGTTCGCGGGGGAGGGCCCGCTGAACACGGATGACCTGAACCTGCTGGAGTACGCGTCGCCGGTGGCGTTCTTCCTGCGGCGGGACTTCGTGCCGGTGCGCGACGAGCGGCGGGCGCCGGGCGGCGGCGCGCGGCTGTGGCTGTCCTCGTACCTGGCGGGGCGGGCGCCGGCGGCGGCGGAGCTGGAGGGGCTGTACGGGAATGCCTCGCGCTACCACCCGCCGGACGACCCGTGGGTGCGGTCGGTGGCGGAGGCGTGGCGGGCGGCGGCGCCGGAGTCGGTCGCGGCGGCGGCGGCGGTGTCGCGCGCGGCGCTCGCCCAAAGGGACGCGGTGGCCGCGCTGGAGGCGGCGGGGAGGGTGGAGCGCGGGGACCGCACGCCGGAGCTGGTGGCGGCGTACGCGCGCGCGGCGGCGCAGGTCGCGTGGAACCGGCGGTCGGTGGTGATGGCGCAGGCCGCGCCCATAGACCTGGCGCTGCGGGCCGCGAGGGAGGTCCCACCTGGACATACCGAGGTGGAGGAGGCGGTCCGGGAGCTGTGCAAAGCCCTCCCGGAAGGGGCTTGTGCGGGGCCAAATCCTCGAAATGAGGTGATTCTGGTGCCATCCTCCCATTGACGGATGGTGGGCCGGGCACGCGTCCGGCACTGTCCGCACCGTCTTCGAAGTCCCCCTGTTGGCAATCCGGAGCGGCCCCACATGACCACCAAGGCCCGTAAGACCCTGCAGCGCCGCAAGGCCCGCGGCCAGGGCATGACCGAGTACATCATCATCGTCGCGCTCATCGCGATCGCCGCCATCGGGGTGATCACGCTGTTCGGCGACAACGTCCGGCAGCTGTTCGCCGCCTCCGCGCAGGCGCTCGCCGGCAACGACACGGTCTCCAACCAGGGGCAGACGGCGCAGTCGTCCACCCTGAAGAAGAACCTGTCGAACTTCGGCACCAACAACGCGTACTAGCGTCGTTGGCGCGAGTGTGGTGGAGGCGCGCGCGGCGACGTAGAGTCGCGCGCCCTCGATGATTCCCTACATCCACTTTCCCAGCTACAAGCTCGGGCCGTTCACGCTCGAGATCTTCGGCGTCTTCGTCGCGATCGGGATCTACGTCGCGGCCCGCATCAACTGGCGCCAGGCGGAGCGGGAAGGGCTGGACCCCACGCCGATGGCCGACTTCGCCTTCTGGGGCGTCATCGGCGGCGTCGCGGTCGCCCACCTGGTCCACCTCTTCGGATACCACCCGGAGGAGCTCCGCGAGCACGGGTGGGTGCAGATCCTGAAGTTCTGGGACGGGCTGTCGTCGTCGGGCGGGGTCGTCGGCGGGTTGATCGTGGCGTGGATCTTCTTCGGGGTGAAGAAGATCCCCTTCGACAGGTACGCGGACGCGCTGGCGGTGGGCATGGCGCCCGGGTGGGCCATCGCGCGGATCGGGTGCTTCCTGGTGCACGACCACCCCGGCGTGCGGACCGACTTCCCCCTCGCGGTGAACTTCCCCGTGCAGTACTGGGGCGGGCCGCGGCACGACCTGGGGCTGGATGATTCGATCTGGCTGTTCGTCATCGCCGGGGTGCTGTTCTGGATGCGGAGGAACGGGATCCTCCGGCACCGGCTGATGGCGGTGCTGGCGCTGATGTACGGGCCGATGCGGTTCTTCTTCGACACCCTGCGCGCGACGGACCTGCCCTACGTGGACGCGAGGTACTACGGGCTCACCCCCGCGCAGTACGGGTGCTTCCTCATCGTGGCGTACGGGATCGCCAAGATGGTGCGGACCAAGGAGCCGCTGAAGGGGCCGCCACCGTTCAAGCCCGCCGCGTCCGCGGGCCGCTCGTGAAGGTGAAGGTCGCCAAGGACGTGGAGCAGTGGCTGGGGGCGCTGGGGGAGCCGCCGCAGCAGGCGATGCGGCGGGTGGTGGAGATCATCCTCGGCGCGGACGAGCGGATGGGCGTGGAGGTGAAGTACTGGACGCTGGTGTTCGCCGGCGGCGGCGGGGACTGTTGCTCGTTCGTGCAGTGGAAGAAGAAGACGCCCGTCTCGCTGATGTTCAACCGCGGGGCGCTGCTCAGAGGCGACTTCCCGCACCTGGAGGGCGAGGGCCCCACCGCGCGGTTCATGCGCTTCGCCGACGTGGCGGAGGTGAACGCGCGGGCGAAGGAGCTGGGGAAGATCGCCGCGGCCTGGTGCGAGCTGATGGAGGCCGCGCCGAAGGCGGGGTCGAAGACAAAGCCGAAGCCTGCGGCGCGGCCGAAGAAACGTTGAATCTCCTGGGTAGAGTCGCCCGCGGGAGAACGTGATCCGCGCCCCGGGCGGGCGCTACCGGACGTGGAGGCCCGCGGGCTGCACGGGCGGGCGGCCCCCGGCGAGGCGGCCGGTGCCGGCGAGGCAGAGAACGGCGAGCAGCGATGTGACCAGGACGCGGACGCGAGCGGTTCCCGACACGGACGACCTCCGGTGTTGTCCGGAAGAGTCGTCCGTCGGGAGGTGTGACTCGCTGGTGGTGAGCGCTACTGCAGCGCCGGGTTGTTCTCGGCGAAGTACTCGTGGCTGTCGGCGTTGCCGAGCGCCTGGGTCGGGTTGCTGATCGCCAGGCTCCTGCACGCGCTCTGGCCGTAGGCCCAGTCGTTGGTGCCGGCGGTGACGGTGAAGTGGCTCATCTCGTGGACGAGCGTGCCGCCCTTGGAGTCGGTCCCGCTGACCGGCACCTGCCAGAAGACCGGGCAGAGGTGAATCTCGTACGGCCGGTTCGAGTAGACGAAGGCGTAGACGCTCTTCTGCTTGCAGCCGCAGTCGAAGGAGAGGTTCTTGGTCTGGAAGGCGTCGAGGATCAGGGAGTAGTCGTTGGTGGCCTTGGACCAGCCGGAGGAGGCGAAGGCGCCGAACCAGGTGGTGTAGCGGGGCGTGCCGCTCGGGTTGGTGGACTGCAGGTAGCTCAGCGAGCCGTTCGCGTAGGTGGTGGCCTGGGTGATGGCCTGGAGGATCAGCGACTGCTGGGAGGCGTCGCACTTGGTGTAGCTGACGGCGCCGAGGGTGGTGACGTCGCCGGGCTGCGCCGCGGGCTGGACGGTCTCGCGGCCCTCCACCCAGAGGGTCAGCGGGTTGGACTCGAGCGAGCCCACCGCGTAGCGGACGGAGTACGCGCCGGTGGCGGAGAGGTCATAGGCGCCGGAGAGCGTGACCTCGGCGCTGACGGAGTGGCCAGGGGCGATGGTGAGGAAGTCGTCGGCCTCGGGCGCGGTGCGCTTGTAGTCGGGCCCGATGTAGCGGACCGCGGCGCCGTCGCGAGACACGGCGAAGAGCTTCTCCTGAAGGTCGGTGGAGGGGCCGAGCCAGCGGAGGAGCCGGAGCGCGCCGTGGCCGGTGTTCTGGATGGTGAGGGTGACCGTCACCGGGTCGGCCGCGCCGAAGGTCGTCTTCGCGGCGGAGAGCGTGGCGGTGAGGCCGGCGCCCTCCGGGCGGAGCGCGCTGGTGTCCTGCGACAGAGTCGCGTCGTCAGCGGGTCCGGTGCAGGCGAAGGAAGCGGCGAAGAGGACTGCGGCGGCAGTGCGGACGATTCGCATCGAGGGGGCCCTCCAGGGGGTCGGCAAGGAGGGCGCCTCTTACGCGAGTTGCCGAGTGGGGGTCCAGACGCAATGCGCCGCGCGTGGTTCGCATCCGCAGTGCGGATCACGATTCCGGGTCATTCCGGACCGACGCAGGGACAAATCACAGCCCTGGCTTCCCGGTGCGCCGTGGCCTTCGGGTAATCCCGAGCATCAAGAGCGCCAGGAGGGTGAGGGCGGCGCCGATCTGGAAGCTGCGCGGGCGGTAGCGGAGGGCGACCTGGTGGCGGCCTGAGGAGATCCGGATGGCCTGGAGCGCGTAGTCCGCGCGGTGGATGGGCACGTCGGCTCCATCGATCTCCGCCCGCCAGCCCGGGTAGGAGGAGTTGGTGATCACGAGGTAACCGTCGCCGCACGCCTGGACATCCAGGGTGAGCGTGGCGGTGGTCTCCGAGATGATCTGCGCTTCGGAGCCCGCGCATGTGGCGTTCTGGAGCGGCTCGCCATCCGCGAGGAACGCCTCCGTCCGCCACGGCTCATCGGGGAGGAGGACGCGGCGGAGGGCCTCGTCGTCGGGGAGAGCTTCCGCGCGCTGGACGACGAACGCACGTGGCGCCGCTGTCTTTGAGCGGTAGAGGCCGGGGAGATGAGGCGGATGCGCGACCTCCTCCAGGTCCGGGTACGGGGGACCCCTGCGGCGGATGAAGTACTCCACGCCCGCGAGGTCGAAGATGCTCCGGTCGCCGCGCATGTGGAATTCGTCGGTTCGCGCCGGTTCGATGGCGCCGTAGCCCTCCAACGCGTGCAGGTGCTCCTCGAGGTGGCGGTTCGGGATCAGCGCGTCTCGGCTGCGGTCGATGGTGTCCAACTGGTCGCCGGTGATCGGGTCGTCCGTCACGGGGAGGCTGACGCGGCCGTGGAATGGGTGCGGGAGGAGCGCCGCCAGCGCCGAGGGCTGGGAGAGCTCGTCCGGGGACCACCAACCGAAGTGGACCTGGAACGCGTGAAACACGGCGAGCTCGGCGATGACCACTGCGGAGAGGGACGCTCTGCGCCAGCGGCGTGGGGCCCACAGCAGCACGGCCATTCCGGCTACGGACCAAGCCCAGACCCACGGTGCGCCGAGAGCTACCCCGTGGCGGCCAGCGAGCGCTGCGATGGTGGTGAAGAGAAGCAAGGCGGAGGCGACGACGACAAGCGCCCGAAGGCGGACGCGTCGCACCAGGACGATGGCCCGGTCGAGGCCCCCGCCCGAGAGGACCGCCACGCAGAACGCGATGCCGACGATGAATTTGGCCGGGAAGCGGAAGAGGTCCAACGGGTAGATCCGCCAGAGCGCGGCGGACGGCGCGAAGTTGGAGCCGAGGGAGAGGAAGGCGAAGAGAACGGCGCAGAGGGCGAACGGGAGGACGCGGCGGGAGCACCTCAGAGCAACGAAGACCAGTACTCCGACCGTGGCGCCGAGAAACTCCGTGACTATCCACCACTGGTCGGAGCTGTCCCAGTAGGCACCGCGCGGTGTGTCGGCGAAGGGCCAGATCAGCGCGAGGAGCTGTGAGGGTGCCGTGGACCAGTCGAGCTGATCCGTGCGCCCGGCGCCGCGCGTGGAGGTGGAGAGGAATTCCGCGGCCGGGAGGAGGAGATAGGCGCTGAGCGCGAGCGCCCAGAGTGAGGCGAGCGCGAGGTACAGCGGGCGTCGCGGCCGATGCGCAATGACCAGCGCCGCGCACACCAGCAGTTGCCAGAGAAGTGCCTCGGGCGAGCCGGCGAGGAAGGAGAGCGCGGTGGGGACGGCCGCGGCGGCGGCCGTGCGCGGAGAAGGCCGGACGGTGACGCGGAGCCACCCGAGCGCCATCCATCCCGTCCACGCCGCGGCGTCGACGACGTTCTGGTGCCCGCCGAGGTCGGTGAGCAGTGGGGAGAGGGCGAAGGCGGTCGCCGCGATGCAGGAAGCGAGGTGCGACTGGTGTAAGGCGCGTCCCAGGCGCTGCACGCCGAACCAGGCGATCACCACGTGCAGGAGTTGCCGGAGCGTGACGCCGAAGACCGGCCCCCCCACCAGCGCGGTCAGGATCGCGAACGGGTAGAGGCCCTGGGAGATCAGCGCCGCGCCCATCGGCTGGCCCAGCCGCATGTACGG
>DASRBA010000404.1:0-11402 GCA_035637895.1 Myxococcaceae bacterium | reverse complement strand
TCGATGGGCCCGAGGCGATCAAAGAGGCCGCCATCGAGGCGATCCGTTCCGGCGTGAACCAATACGCCGTGGGAATGGGCGCTGCCGATTTGCGCCATGCGATCGCCGAGCACTCCGAGCGCTTCTACCGGATGAAGGTCGACCCGGGGACGATGGTGACCGTCACCAGCGGCGCCACCGAGGCCATCTTCGACGCCATCCTCGGCACCGTGGACCCGGGCGACGAGGTCGTCCTCTTCGAGCCCTTCTACGACTCCTACGCGGCCAGCGTGGAGATGGCCGGCGGCGTGCCGCGCTTCGTGCGCCTGCGCCCGCCGGGGCCCGGGCAGGGGACGTGGTGGTTCGACCGCGCGGAGCTGGAGGCCGCCTTCTCGGACCGCACCCGCCTGGTGCTGGTGAACACGCCGCACAACCCCACCGGCAAGGTCTACACGCGCGAGGAGCTGGAGCTGATCGGCGAGCTGTGCAAGCGGCACGGCGCGCTGGTGCTCTCCGACGAGGTCTACGAGCACATCGTCTACGCCCCGGCGAAGCACGTCCGCACGGCCACCCTCCCCGGCATGGCGGAGCGGACCATCACCATCAGCTCGTCGGGCAAGACGTTCAGCTTCACCGGCTGGAAGATCGGCTGGGCGATCGCGCAGCCCGCGCTCCGGCAGGCGGTGCAGTCCACCCACCAGTTCGTCACCTTCGCCACCGCCGCGCCGCTCCAGGCCGCGGTGGCCGCCGCGCTCCGGCTGCCGGACCCGTACTTCGCCGACCTGGCGTCCATGTACCGCGCCAAGCGCGACCGGCTGGTGCAGGCGCTGAACGCCAGCGGGCTGCGGGCTTCCCCGCCCGAGGGCAGCTACTTCGCCATGGCCGACATCCGGCCGTTCGGCTTCCAGGACGACTTCGAGTTCTGCCGCCACCTCACCCGCGAGGTGGGGGTGGCCGCCATCCCGCCCTCCGCCTTCTACGGGGAGGAGCACCGCGCGGACGGCCGCGCCATGGCGCGCTTCGCCTTCTGCAAGACGGACGCGGTGCTCGCCGCCGCCGAGCAGCGGCTGGCGAAGCTGCGCCCGCGCGCCGGCGCTACTTCTTGAGCAGCTTGGAGAAGAAGCCGCCGCTCTTGGCGCCGCCGCTGCCGCGGGACTCCTTCCGCTCGGCGGCCATGCCGATGATCTTGAACAGGTTCTGCTGGTAGACGGCGTTCTCGGGCTCCAGCTCGATGGCCTTGTTCAGCAGCTCCTCGGCCTGCTTGTAGTCCCGGCGCTGGTTCACCAGGATCAGCGCCAGCTTGTTGCAGAGCGCCGCCGGCTCCTTCACCTGGGTGATGGCGCGCTTGAGGACGTGGATGGCGCCGTCCACCTCGCCGCGGCGCTCGAGCGAGATCGCCCGCTCCAGCACGCTCTCCGCCTTGGGCGCGGACGCCATGGGAGAGGGCGCCTGGAGCTGGGACGCCCTGGGCAGGCCGGTCCCCCGCGCGGGCGTGGAGGCGGGCGTCGAGACCGGCGTGGGCACCGCGACCCCGCGCGCCGGCGTCCCCGTCGCCGGGGTGCGGGAGGGCGTCATCACCGGCGCCGCGGCGGGGGTGGAGATCGGGGTCATCACCGGCGGCAGGCGCGCCGGTGACGGCGTGAAGGCCGGCCGTTTCGGGACGTCCGTGGGCTGGGGCGTCCGGGGCCGCGGCGGGGGCGGTGACTCCGCGACCGGCGGGAGCGGCTCATCCGGCGGGGGCGTGGGAGGCTCCTCCGACAGCTCCGGCGCCCGCTCGACGGCGCCGGGCGGGAGCGTGATGGGGTCCCTGCGCTCGGCCTTGCCGGCGGGCGCGGGCTCCGGCTTCTTCGGCTCCTCGCGGCGCAGCTCGATCACCTTGCGCTGGGCCAGGGAGGTGAAGACGGCCATCGCCTCCACGCGGGAGATCTCCGCGGCGACGGCGATCTGCGGCACCGTGCTGGCCCCGTCCACGAACGCCGCCACCATCGCCTCGAACTCGTGGAGCGGGGTCAGCGCCAGGTTCATCCCCGCCAGCAGCCGCGGGACGGTGTAGTCGTCGATCGCCATCGTCTGGCGGACGGTGACCTCCGGGTCCCCCTTCTTCTTCAGCTCGACCGGGATGGACGGGCGCATCCCGGTGCTGCGCCGCTGGGGCGGGGAGAGCAGCGCCTGGACGATGCTGGGTTTCTTGAGCTTGTAGTTCGCCTCCGCGGCGTCCACGTCGAGGATCAGCTCGCAGCCGGTGCAGAGGAAGTCTCCCTCCTCGTACGGGGTCTGGCACTGCGGGCAGAGGAGCGGAGCCGCGGACATGTGCGGGGTCGCACAATGGCCCAACACGCACGCCGAGGAAAGTCACTGGATGACGGTGGTGTAGAGGGCGCTGGGCGCCTGGCCGCTCTCGTCGTGCACCTGCACCGAGTACATGTATGTCCCGGCGTCCTCCGGCGTCCCGGAGAGACGGCCCCCCGCTTCCAGCGCCAATCCGTCCGGCAGCGCGCCGCCCGCCAGCGAGTAGCGGTAGGGCGGAAGCCCGCCGTCGGCCTGGAACGTCACGTCGCATGTGACGCCGGCGTCCAGTGACAGCAATCTGGCGGGCGCCGGCGTGAAGGTGACCTCCAGGTACGCCGCCATGCCGAAAGTGGCGCGCGCCTGCTGGGCGTTGGCGTCGGTGACGACCAGCTCCACCTCGGAGGTGCCCACCGCGGCGGCGGACCCATCCAGCGCGCCCATGGGCTGCAGGGTCAGTCCAGGGAGGAGCGCGCCGGCCCCCTTCGACCAGGCGAGCGGCGGCTTCCCGTCCACCGCCTGCAGCCCCAGCGAGTACGGCCGCCCCACGATCGCGTTGCGCAGCGCGGTGGTGGTGATGCGCGGGGGCGGGTTGGCGAAGACGCGCAGAAGAAGCGACTGCTGGGCGCGCGCGCCGCTGGCGTCGGAGGCCTGGACGGTGAAGCCCAGCATGCCGGCCTCGGCGGGCGCGCCGCGCAGCTCGCCGGTGTCCGCGTCCAGCTCCATCCCCAGCGGGAAGTCGCCGTCCGAGACCTCGAAGTGGAGCGGCGGGACGCCGCCCGTGGTCTCCAGCGGCACGTGGTAGGCCGCGTCGACGTTGCCGGGCGGGAGGGTGGCGGTGACGAACTGGAGGTCCCCCGGGTGCGGGCACCCGGCGAGGAGCACACAGGCCATGAGCGTCGCGGGCCGCATCGTCGCGCGGGCCATGATAGCGGGCCTCCCTCCGGTCGAGCGGCCGGACCAGCGCCGCGCCTTCTTTCGCCGGCGGGCGGGTTCGCGCTCCGCGCTTGGCGGCGGCCCGAACCGGGTGGTACATCCGGCGCATGCCCCGTCTGACGAAGCGTCGCGCGCAGGTGTCGGCTCGAACCGCGAACCGGGCAGCCGCCAAGCCTTCGGCTCGCAAGAACGTCGCCCGCTCCAAGGCCGCGGGGCGCGCCCCATCCGGCGGCGGCAAGACGTACGACGCGGCGGCGCTCCGGCAGATCGCCCGCGACGTGGAGAAGTGGCGCGCGGAGGACGTGGCGCGCATCGCCCAGAAGCAGCCGCTCCGGAAGGCGGCGTTCGCCACCGACTCCGGCATCCCCATCCCGGACCTGCTCACCGCCGCCGACCGCAAGGGTGAGTCGCACGACGCGCTGGGGCTGCCGGGCCGCTACCCGTTCACCCGCGGCGTGCAGCCGACGATGTACCGGGGCCGGCTGTGGACGATGCGGATGTTCGCCGGCTTCGGCACGCCGGAGGACACCAACCAGCGCTTCAAGTACCTCATCAACCACGGCGTCACCGGGCTCTCGACGGCGTTCGATATGCCGGCGCTGATGGGCTACGACGCCGACCACTCGATGAGCCGGGGCGAGGTGGGCAAGGAGGGCGTCGCCGTCTCCTCGCTCAAGGACTTCGAGGTGCTGTTCGACGGCATTCCGCTCGACCAGGTCACCACCTCGATGACCATCAACGCCTCCGCCATCGTCGCCCTGTGCATGTACATCGCGGTGGGGGAGAAGCAGGGCATCCCCATGTCGAAGCTGGGCGGCACCATCCAGAACGACATGCTGAAGGAGTACATCGCCCAGAAGGAGTGGATCGTCCCCCCGCGCCCCGCGGTGCGCATCGTGGTGGACATGATCGAGTACTGCAGCAAGCACATGCCGCGCTGGCACGCGGTCTCGATCAGCGGGTACCACATCCGGGAGGCGGGGGCGACCGCGGTCCAGGAGCTGGCCTTCACCATCGCGGACGGCATCGGCTACGTGGAGGAGTGCCTCAAGCGCGGGATGAAGGTGGACGACTTCGCGCCGCGGCTCTCCTTCTTCTGGGACGTCCACAACGACTTCTTCGAGGAGATCGCCAAGTTCCGCGCCGCGCGGCGGATCTGGGCCAAGCTGATGAAGGAGCGCTTCGGCGCGCGCGACGTGCGGTCCATGCAGCTGCGGACCCACGCGCAGACCGCCGGCGTCTCCCTCACCGCGCAGCAGCCGTACAACAACGTGGTGCGCACCGCGCTCCAGGGCCTGGCCGCCGTGCTGGGCGGGACGCAGTCGCTGCACACCAACTCGCTGGACGAGACCTACGCCCTGCCCACCGAGGAGTCGGTGACGCTGGCGCTGCGCACCCAGCAGCTCATCGCCTACGAGTCCGGCGTGGACCGGGTGGTGGACCCGCTGGGCGGCAGCTACTTCGTGGAGCACCTCACCGACGAGATGGAGCAGCGCGCCTTCGAGTACATCCGGCGGATCGACGAGATGGGCGGCATCATCCGCGCGGTGGAGGAGCAGTACCCGCAAAAGGAGATCGGCGAGAGCGCCTACCGCTACCAGCGCGAGGTGGAGCAGGGCGAGCGGATCATCGTCGGCGTCAACGGGTTCAAGGAGGACAAGGCGGCGCCCATCGAGATCCTCAAGATCGACGAGTCCGTCACCCACCGGCAGATCGACCGGCTCAAGCAGGTGAAGCAGTCGCGCGACGGCGCCGCCGTGGCGGCCGCGCTGGCGAAGGTGGAGGCCGCCTGCCGCGGGACGGAGAACCTGATGCCGCCGGTGCTGGAGGCGGTGAAGGCCTACGCCACCCTGGGCGAGGTCTCCGACGTGTTCCGCAAGGTGTGGGGGCAGTACCGCGAGGGCGGGGCGTTCTAGCTTCTAGCGGACCATCTCCTTCAGGATCTGCTCCAGCGCCGCGCCGGGTGACTCGCACAGCCCCGTGTGCACCGGCCCCGGCTGGATGACCGTGCTGCGCGGGGCCACCAGCCAGTGCCAGCGCTCCTTCCGGGCCAGCGCGCCGATGGGCCCCGCGCCCTCGCCGCCCGCGCAGATCCGCGGGATGGCCTCCAGGTGCCGGCGGATGTCCTCCACGTCCGCGTCCGGCGCCAGCGCCAACAGCCGCGCCTCGTTCAGCTCCACCTTCGCCTCCAGCCAGTCCCTCACCGCGCAGAAGACCACCGCGCCGGCGTTGATGAGCTCCCCGCGCTCGACGCTGGGGACCACGCGGATCACCGCGTAGTCATAGGAGACGCGCTCGGGCACGCTCCGCCTCCTCGAGGAAGATGTTCGTTGCCGCCAGCCGCCGCTCGAAGAACTCCTGATACCTGGCGCGCTGCGCCGCGGACTGAGCCTGGTGCGAGGAGCCCGGCGACTCCAGCCACTCGTCCGGGACCTCCGCCAGCACCCTGGCGACGAGCTGCGGCGACAGCTTGCTCCGGCAGAAGCGGTCCGCCTCGCCGAGCGCGCTCGCGAACGGCAGCAGCACGTGGCCCTTCACCGGCGCGAACGGGCTCTTCGCCGCCTCCGCCGGCGGGTCGGAGGAGAAGTGGAAGTAGAGCGCCGCGCCGTGGTCGATCAGGTACAGCTTCTGGTGCCACGTGAGCAGGTTCGGGTTCTTCGGCGTGCGGTCGACGTTGGTCACCAGCGCGTCGAACCAGACGATCCGCGACGCCAGCTCCGCCGGCGGGGCCGGGCCCACCACCGGGTCGAAGGTGATGGAGCGGGGCAGGTAGTCCAGCGCCAGGTTCAGCCCCACGCTCTTCTTGAGCAGCTCCCGGATCTCCGGGTCCGGCTCGGTGCGCGCCAGCGCCGCGTCCAGCGTCATCAACACCAGCTCCGGCACCGGCAGCTCCAGCGCTCGGGCCAGCTCGCCGCAGATCAGCTCGGCGACCAGGACGGGGGTCCCCTGGCCGGCGCCCCGGAACTTGAGCACGTACATCCCCGAGTCGTCCGCCTCCACGATGGCCGGCAGCGAACCGCCCTCGCGCAGCGGGGTGACGTAGCGGGTGGCCGCGACCGTCCTCATCGGCGCACCAACCGTAGTAGAAGGCCGGCGTGGACTCGACCTCCACCAGCAGCACCGCCGCCCAGCCGGAGCCGGAGCTGGCCGCCCGCCACGAGCGGATGGGCCCCAACCCCTGGGTGGGCCTGGTGCTGGCGGTGGTGGTGGGCGTGCTGGTGTTCTGGATCCTGGTCCGGATCCGCAAAGCGTTCGGGATGAAGTGAGGCGGTGGGCGACTTCTTCGGGGAGCTGTACCTCCGCAGCACCTTGCCGCTCCTCTCGCCGGAGGTGACCGCGCGCGAGGTGGACTGCCTGGCGCGGCTGTTCTCGGCGCACGGCGCGAGCGAAGGCCCGGTGCTGGACCTGGGGTGCGGCCACGGCCGGCACCTGGGGCTGGCCTCGAAGCTGGGTCGGAGCGTCATCGGCGTGGAGAAGGACGCGCGCTCGCTCCAGCTCCTGACCGGGGGAGCGAGGGTGGTCCGGGCCGACCTGCGCGCGCTGCCCCTGCGGAACGGCGCGGCGGGCGGCGCGTTCGCCTGGTATTCCACGCTGTTCTCGTTCGGGAGCGACGAGGCCTGCGCCGCGCTTCTCGGGGAGATCGCTCGGGTGCTCCGGCCGGGCGCCCTGCTGGTGGCGCACACCGCGCCCTACGAGCGGTTCGCGGCGAACCCCACGGCGCGCTTCCGCCGGGACCTCCCGGACGGCGGCCAACTGGAGGAGGAGAGCGCCTTCGACCCCCGGACCGGGCTGGATCGCTCGCGGCGGACGCTGCGGCTCCCGGACGGACGCGTGCTTTCCGGTGAAAATTCCATCCGTTACTATCGACTGAGTGAGTTAGAGGGACTGTTGAGAGGTGCCGGAATGCGGCCGGTGGTGGCGTACGGAGGGCTGGAGGGGGAGCGGCCGTCGCCTGGCGCCTCGGACCTGATCGTCGGAGCCATTCGTTCAGATGCCTGACCGCAAGCTGAGGATCCTGGTGGCCAAGCCCGGCCTCGACGGCCACGACCGCGGCGCGAAGATCATCGCGCGGGCGTTGCGCGACGCCGGGATGGAGGTCATCTACACGGGGTTGCACCAGACGCCCGAGATGATCGTGAACGCCGCCGTGCAGGAGGACGTGGACGCCATCGGGCTGTCCATCATGTCCGGCGCGCACATGACGCTCTGCCCGGCGGTGATCGACCTGCTCAAGGAGCAGCAGGCGACGGACATCAGCGTGTTCGGCGGGGGCATCATCCCGGACGACGACATCCCGAAGCTGAAGGAGATGGGCGTCACGGCGATCTTCACGCCGGGGAGCTCGACCCAGGACATCGTCAAGTGGGTTCAGGGAAACATCAAGCCGCGGGCGTAGCCGCGAACGGGTTGGGCTGGCTCTCCCAGCTCCCGGCGCAGGTGGACGTCTACGAGGTCGGCCCGCGGGACGGGCTGCAGAACGAGCTGCGGACGCTCGCCACCAGGGACAAGGCCGCGCTGATCGACGCCCTGATCGCCACGGGGGAGAAGCGGATCGAGGTCACCTCGTTCGTCTCCCCCAAGTGGATCCCCCAGCTCGCGGACGCGGACGAATTGCTGAAGCTCGTCGGCCGGCGCGACGGCGTGACCTTCTCCGCGCTGGTGCCCAACCTGAAGGGGCTGGAGCGCGCGCGAGACGCGGGCTTGCAGGAGGCGGCGGTCTTCCTCTCCGCCACCGAGAGCCACTCCAAGAAGAACATCAACAAGTCCATCGCCGAGGCGCTGGAGACGTCCGCGGAGGTGGCCGCGGCCGCGGGCAAGGCCGGGATGCGCGTGCGCTGCTACCTCTCGTGCATCTGGGGCTGCCCCTACGAGGGGAAGGTGGAGCTGTCCGCGGTGCTGGAGATCTGCCGGAAGCTGGCGGACATGGGCATCTACCAGCTCTCGCTCGGGGACACGATCGGCGTGGGCACGCCGGGGCAGACGGCGCGCATCCTGGAGGCGCTGCTGAAGCTCATCCCGGTCTCGAAGCTGGCGCTGCACATGCACGACACCCGCGGGACGGCGCTGGCCAACGCGCTGGTCGGGCTGACCATGGGCGTGACCACGCTGGACGCCAGCATCGGTGGGCTGGGCGGGTGCCCCTACGCGCCGGGCGCGGCCGGGAACCTCGCCACCGAGGACCTGGTGTTCATGCTCCACGGGCTGGGCATCCAGACCGGGCTGGACCTGGACAAGCTGGTGGCCGCGGGCGAGGTGGCGCAGGACCTGATCGGCCGCAAGCTCACCGGGAAGTACCTGCAGGCGGCGCTGGGCGAGCGCGAGAAGCGGGCCGCCAAGCAGCGCGCGCAGACCTGAGTGAATATCCTCCACGCCCCTCCGTCCAAAGGGCCGCATTCCGCAGGGCCGGGAGGGGATTTTCGAACAGTCATGAAGAAGCTTCTTTGGATCGGCGCGGTGGTGGCGCTGTCGCAGGGTTGCGTGGGCATGCAGCGCGTGGTCATCGACACCAGCGTGCCGGGCGCGCAGATCACGGTGGTCAAGCGCGGCGAGATCAGGTCCCGCGACACCATCGTGGGGATCAGGGGACGGGGGATCGAGCAGTACGAGGACCCGCCCGTCGTCATCGGCACCTCGCCCATGGTCTACGACTTCCAGCGGGTGCAGGACGAAGGCAGCTGGGGAATCGGGAACATCTACCAGCACCAGCAGAAGAAGGTCTGCCAGTGGCTGGAGATCCGCGCCAGCGCGCCGGGCATGTCCTCGACGCAGATGGTGCCGATCAACGGCGTGGATACCCAGGTATTCATGATGATGTCCCCCTCCGGGCCGCCGGCGCACGCCGCGTCGTCCGTGCTGCCGCCGCAGGGCTGACGCGCGGTGGCAATCGTTCCGCGGCCGTGGCGTACTGCGGGGTGAGCAGGAGGGACGCGAATGGGTATCTGCGGCTGGATCGTCTTCGGGTTCCTGGCGGGACTGGTCGCCCGGGCGCTGTTGCCCGGCGACCAGCCGATGGGCTTCGTCCGCACCACGCTGCTGGGCGTGGGCGGGTCCTTCGTGGGCGGAGCGGTCGCCTCGCTCCTCTTCGGGCACCCGATCACGCACTTGCACCCGTCCGGGTTCATCGGCGCGGTGATCGGCTCCTGCCTGCTGCTGGTCTTCTTCGGGCGCGAGCGCGGCCGGTCATGAGCCTGAGCGGGTAGCGAATCGCGGGCCCGCGGGTATCCGTGCGCGCCAGCCCGCTACTTCGGCAGCGCGCCCGCCATCCACTTCTTCACTTCTTCCACCTTGTCCTTCTCCCCGGCGCGCCCGTACGCGTCGCGGGCGGCGGTGGCCAGGCCCTTCGCCCAGGCGGCGTCGTGCCGGCCGGCCCAGACGGCCTTCGCCAGCGCGAAGCCGGTCAGCCCCTGGCCGGAGGCCTCGTCGCCCCACAGCACCAGCGCGCGCTCCAGGTAGGGCATGGCGTCGTTCGGCTTCCCCGCCAGGAGCAGCGTCTGCCCCAGCCCGTCCAGCGAGTACGCCACGTCGTGGTGCTCCTCCCCCAGCGCCTTCTCCTTGATCTTCTCCGCCTTCCGGAAGGCGTCCATCGCCAGGTCGTACTTCCCCCACTTCTGGTACACGGTGCCGATGTTGTCGTAGGCGTCGCCCACGTCGGGGTGCTCCTGCCCCTCGGAGGACGCCCAGATCTCCTTCGCGCGCTCGGCGTGCTGGAGCGCGCGCTCGTACTCGCCGAGCTCCACGTAGAGCTGCCCCATGTCGTAGTGGGCGAACGCGAGCGCCGGGTGCTCCTTGCCCTTGGCCTGCTCCGCCAGCGCCAGCGACTGCTCCAGCAGCGCCGCCGCGCGCGCCCGGTCGCCCACGCCGGCGCAGGCGCGCCCCAGGTTGGCCAGCACCAGCGGCAGCTCCGGGTGGTTGGGGTCCACCCGCTGGAACCCCGCCAGCGCCTGCTCGTAGAGCGCCTTCGCCTCCGGGAACACCCGGTGCGCCATGGCCACCGACCCCTGCTCCAGCCGCAGCTGCGCCTCCAGGTCCGGGTCGCCGCCCATCCGGTGCAGCACCGCCGCGGTCAGGTCCGCCCAGACGGCGGACGGCTCGCGGTGCATCAGCGAGCTGCCGGTGACGTAGACCAGCTTGGTGCCGGCCTGCGCGCGCAGGCTGTCGTCGCGGCCCTCCTCGGCGGCCACCATCGCCTTCACCAGCGTCTTCTCCGCCGCCGCCGGCTCGCCGTTGCGGTCCTGCATCCAGCCCAGGTTGAACAGCGCCTCGGCCATCAGCGGCCGGTAGCCGATCTTCTCCGCCTCCGGGGCCACGGACTGGACGATCTCCAGCGCGCCCTTGAAGCGGCCGGCCGACCCCATCGCCCGCACGTCGGCGAGCTGTCCCTGCATCGCGTCCACCCGCGCGCGCACCTGCGGGTCGTCCGGCGGCGCGGCGCGGCTCTCCAGCGCCGAGGCGTCCGAGCACGCCGCCAGGGAGGGCAGGGCGGCGGCGGCGTCCGCGGCGCGCTGCACCACCTTGGCGTCCGCGGTGGCGAGCACCCGCCCCAGCGCCGCCAGGTCCTTCAGCCGCCCGTCCAGGCACGTCATCCGCTTCTGCATCAGCGACTCGGACTGCTCGCCGCGGACGCGGGTGGCCTCGCACGCCTCGCGGTGGACGGCCGACCACTTCGCGGCGTACCGGTCCAGCGCCGCGCGCACGCCGCGGGACGCGTCCGCCGCGTAGCCGGCGCCGGTGGCCTTGAAGGCGGCTTCGATCTGCTCCGCCACCTGGTCGTCCCAGACGCCGCGGAGCTTGAGCCGGGCGCCGCTGCAGAGCGTCCGCTGCTCGGAGATTCGCATCGCCGCCGCCGCGCCGGCGCCCGCCAGGAGCAAAAGGCCCGCCGCCGCCGGCCACCGCCACCGGGCGCGCGCCATCCGCCGCTCCAGGACGTGCAGCAGCGCGTCCATCGAGGCGAAGCGCTGCGCCGGGGCCATCGACAGCCCGCGCATGATCGCCTTGCGCAGCCACGCCGGGACGCCGGCGCCGCGGGGCGGTTCGTGGATGGGCGAAGGCGCTGAGGCGGACGCGCGGATCCCCTTGGTGACGTCCTCGTCCCAGCCCCAGGCCGCGGCGCGGAGCTCCTGTGGATCGAACGGCCGCTTCCCGTAGAGCGCCCGGTAGAGCGCGGCGCAAAAGCTGAACTGGTCGCTCCGCGCGTCCGGCGT
>DASRBA010000403.1:0-29060 GCA_035637895.1 Myxococcaceae bacterium | reverse complement strand
GCGCCTTCGTTGCGGTCTGCAGCCCCCGCAAGGAGATCCGTCGTTGACTGCCCTGTGTCGCCCCTCCGCCGAGCTTGACCAGTCCATGCCAGACGGAGTCGGGGTCGCTACTAAGCCTCTTCGCGATGAAGAGTTCCTGCTGGAGGAACTCGAGGTCCGGTAAAAGCTGGGTCTGGTGGTAGTCGAGAAGGGACGAATTGAGTCCCTTGGCCTTGCCGTTGATGATTCCGAAGATGGCCATTTCTTCGGAGGGACTCAGGCCAAGGAAGCATTGAAACGTCAGCGGAACGGGGCTCGTGTTCATCATGCCGAGCCGATGCTGGCAGTCGACTTGAGCAAGAACGGCTGGATGTTCAGGACTAGGGACCCTGACCGACAGCGTTGCGAGTTCCCCATCTCGGCCAGCGCTGAGGATCCAGCCCAAACCAACTCCTGCTTGCCCTCGCAGATTCAGCGTTAGCGGAATCGTGGTAGCTCCGGGTTGGTCTATGTAGGAGCGGAACTCACGCGAGTGTCGAGGATCGATCGGACGTTGGTAGCCCTGTTCTTTCGCCTCATCGAGGACATCGGCAAAGCTGAGCGCGCAGAGGTCAGCGGCGGGAGCTGCTCCAAGGACCACGGGCAGTTGGCCGCAGCGCTGGCGGAGCACCTGGAAATCTAGGTACTTCGATGCCGTCACCGTCATAAGGTGCGCACTGTACGCTTCCGGAGATCTGGCACAAGCGGGGAGCGCATTCCCCTGCTGCAGTTTCCCGCCAGGTCGCGTCGCCTGTCGACGGGGAGGGTGTCCGCTCTCAAGGGCTCATGTCGGTCGCCAAGCTCTGCCTGAGCAGGTGCGCCCCGTTTGGACGGCTCCAGGCCGGCGGGAGCGAACCGCCTTCTCGACGATCGACGTGATGGTGGCGGGGCCGGGGAATCCCTGTACTGGAGCGCGCATGCGCAGGAACACGCGTCGCGATGAGCAGGCTTGTCGGTCCTTGGTGAGGTATCGCGCCATCGCGGCGCCCACGTCCTTCGGCAACGGCAGGCGGTCGTGCACCTTCCCTTCTCGCGCACCACCAGCTCAGCCGCACTCCAGTGGATGTCGTCCAACTCGAGCGTCACCACTTCACCGGCTCGCAGACCCAGGCGCGAGCAGGAGCATCACCGCGTGGTCCCGCCGTCCAACGGCGGTCTCCAGATCGCAGCTCGCGAGCACGCGCTCGACGGCTTCAGCCGGCAGGTGACTGGGGGTCGTGCTCCAGTCGCTTCAGCGCGCCCGCGATTGGGAACTCCGAATCACCGGCCAATCCCGCCCAGTAGTCGATGCGTGTCTGAAGGCTGGCTCGATTTCGCGCGATGAAGGCTGCGAGCTCTTGGAGGCGATTTTCATCGAGTTCTTGTTTGACGAGCGCATCGTTGGCCGACGCAAGCACCAGATCTCCAAGCTCGTATCGCTGGGTGGGGGCGAGATCCGTTGTCTCGTAGAAACGAACGAACTCCTCGAGGCGATCGGGATCCGAATTCAAGATTCCCCAGTCCTGCGTCTGGAAGCGAAGCCCGAGGCGTTCGCTCAGCACTCGCAGGAGCTCTTCGGGAGACAAGTCGGCACTCACGGTTCTGGATATGCCGTGACCACGCCCGATCCACTTGGAACCAGCCGTGCGTGGGTAGCGGGTGAAAAAGAGCCGTCTGGGTTGACCATTCGTCCGAGGCCCTCCGGTAAGTCGAAGCTCTTCGCTCCTGCCTTCAGCTGTGGCAGGCGTTCGGCAATAAATTCCTCTGCAGCGACATCATCCAACCATTGACCGACCGGTCTTCCCGAGCCCTTGGCTTCCTTCAGGAGTTGTTCGGTGCTGGAGCTTCCGTGCTTCGAGAAGGTATGTCCCACGCGTTTGCCAGCGAGCGCGCCATGACCGCCAACTCGTCCACTTGAGCTCATCGAGGGAGGCGTGCCGTGAGCCGCCATGGCGACCCCCACCGCGCCCTGCGCGATTCCTTCGACGGCAATGGCCACGCCACCCTGGAGTGCGCGCACCTCCTTGACCGCGCCGGCCGCCTCCAGTCCGACCCCGCCGGTCTCGGCCGCCAGCGCGACTGACGCCTGGGTGGCGCGAGGAAGCTTCATCAGACGGGCAATCAGGCCGCCCTCGGCGATGGCGGCGGTGGCCAGCAGGATGAGGATTCTCGCGGTCTGGGCTCCGACCAGAAGCCCGTAGCGCTGGCCTGCTGCTCGGACCTCGTTGAACGTCCTCGCGGCGTCCAGTTCCCGGACCATCTGGAGCCACCCGAAGACCAGGTCGCAGACCGCCCGCGCCCCGAGGTACGCGGTCAAGACCATCGTAGCGGCGGCCGCTGGAATCTTCGACACCAGCTCCGGAATGGCGATGGTGGCCATGAAGATGACCAGGCCGGTCAGGAGGACGAGCCGGATAGTCCTCGGGTCGATCGTGCTCTTCACCTCTCCGACGAAGCCGTCCCACTGGGAACCCATCGCGAAGTCGAACGCGATCTCGTAGATGGTGGAGTCGGTCAGCGGTCCTTCATGGCAATTGGTCCGGTGGACCGCAGCGCACCAGGCCCGGTACTCCCGGCCGATCTCCTCCAGCGCCACCGGCCCGGAGCCCCAGCTTGCGAGGACGACGTGAAGCTCCCCGGGTTGGCGGCCGTGGAATCGCGGATCCGCCACCATTCGTCGCAGCTCGCCGCGGGCCTCCTCCACGTTCACGGAGGGAAGGAGCTCCTCGATCGCCCTCTGCAACTCCAACTCCTCCAGCACGGGAGAGGCCACAGCTCTGGAGGCGCGGGGAAGAAAGATGCGCTCTTTGAGGTGCCGTGGCCTGCTCTCCCTCACCATGCCGCACGAGGCGGCGAGGAGCGCGGCGAGGACCGAGGCGAGGGTTCGGGTGGCGATTGTCCTCATGGGTCCGAGGGGAAGCCTGCTGCAGACGCGCCGCGCCAACAAAAAGCCCCCAAGTGACGGGCACTTGAGGGCTCTCTTTCAGCGAGGGGTACGGGACTTGAACCCGTGGCCTCCGGCGTGACAGGCCGGCGTTCTAACCAACTGAACTAACCCCCCATGGGGTTTCTGATGTTGGGCGGAACAGGGATCGAACCTGTGACAGTCGCCTTGTAAGGGCGATGCTCTACCGCTGAGCTATCCGCCCCGCCCGAAAAGCCCGGGCCTTCTACTGACCACCCTGCACCCTGTCAAGGACGGCTGGTCTCGACGGGACCGGACAACCCACACGGGAAGCGGGCTGAAATTCTTACCCAGACCCGGCATTCGTGCCCTGTGGAATGTTCGGTCCCACACCTTGCCTTCCCGTCCTGACCGCTTCCAAACACGCGGTCTGCAAGGACCGTTCATGATCGAGGCGATGGCAAGCGCATTGCTCGCCCTCTTGGATCCCCTATGCGGGCCGGCCACCCCCAACTGCGCGACCTGGAGCGCGAATTCTGGGCCGAGATCGACGCCCTCGTTCCGGGCATCGATCGCGGCGAATTCCGCCGCCGCGTCCTGGGCCTGGTCTTCCTGCGCTACCTCGACGCCTCCTTCGAGGACCGCCGCACCTGGCTCGGACGCGAATCAAGGGACGCCCGCTCCGTCTACTTCTCCCTCGACGAGGAGCGCCATCAGATCCTCGGCCGCCCGGACGCCTACCACGCCGCCGGCGTCGCCTTCATCGTCCCCGCCGCGCGCTGGGATCGCCTCCACCGGATGGCCGACTCCCCCGAGCCCGGCAACCTGGGCCGCGCCATCGACGCGATGCTGATCTCCGTCGTCAAGCGCAATCCCCGCCTGGAGGGTGTCTTCCCCGAGGATTACTCCCGCCCGGAGCTCTCCCGCTCCGCGCTCTGCCGCGCGGTGCTCGCCATCTCCGCCATCTCCGTCCCCTCGAGCACCCCGCAGCCCGTCCCGCAGCTCTTCTCCTCCGAGGACATCCGCACCACCGCCGACGTCCTCGCCTACGTCTGCCAGGGCTTCCTCGCCGAAGCCGCCGCCGCGGCCCCCGGCCCCGGCCCCAACCGCCTCCGCATCCACACCCCCCTCCCCGCCATCGCCCCCGAGTACTCCGGCGTCATCGCCAGCCTCGACCGCCAGCTCCAGGAGCTCGCCCGCATCCTCGGCCGCCGCCCCCGCCTGCCGGGCACGCCCGACTCCGGCAGCGACGAGTAGCGACCTCGCGAGTACGCTCCCCGCGGCCGTGCGCTCTGCCCTCGCCCTCGCCCTTCTCCTCATCACCCCCGCCTGTGCGCGCAAGGCCGCCGCCCCGCGCCACCCGGGCCACTCCCCCTCCGGCCGGGCGATGGTCCTCTCCGCCGCCGTCATCGATCTCCCGCGCGCCGAGGTGGACTCCGCCGGCGACGCCGTCACCTCCGCCGTCCGCGACGCCGTCTACTCCCGCGACCTCGAGCTGCGCGAGCTCCCGCACCAGGTCATCGCCACCCGCTTTCCCTCCCTCCCCGAACCCGAGCAGCGCCTCACCCAGCTCACCACCTACGGCCGCGACGCCACCTTCCTCGTCCTCGTCGAGGCCCGTGCCCAGTACCAGGGCGCCGCCGGCGCGCGCTTCCGCTGGATGGTGCACGTCCGCGTCTCCGGCGACCGCCCCGACGTCGAGGGCGCCCCGCTCGTCACCGCCGTCGACGTCCCGGTGATCATCCCCAGCGCCGGCGACCACCCGAGGGAGGCCGTCGCCGCCGCCGCCCCCGCCATCGGAGGGCAGGTGGCGTCACTCCTGGATTCCCTCCTGGTCGAGCCGTAGAGCCGTAGACACTCCGCCTTCCGGACGCGCCCCCACCTTCGGGCCATCTGCTACAAGCCCGGGCCACGCGTGACCTCCACCTCCACCACCTCCACCCCTTCCCCCACCAACGACCGCCTCCTCCGCGCGGCCCGCGGCGAGCCGGTGGACCGGCCGCCGGTGTGGCTGATGCGCCAGGCGGGCCGCTACCTCCCCGAGTACCGCGAGGTCCGCGCGACCCTCCCGTTCCTCCAGCTCTGCAAGACGCCGGACCTGGCGGCGGAGGTGACGGTGCAACCGGTGCGCCGCCTGGGGGTGGACGCGGCGATCATCTTCTCGGACATCCTCATCCCGGTGGAGGCGATGGGGATGGCGCTGGAGCTGGGCGACCACGGCCCGCACCTCCCCTCGCCGCTGCGCACGGAGGCGGACATCCAGAAGCTCCGCGTCCCGGACCCCGAGGAGACGATGGGGTTCCTCGCCGAGGCGATCCGCCGGACCCGCAAAGCGCTCGACGACTCCGTCCCGGTGATCGGCTTCTGCGGCGCGCCGTTCACGCTCGCCGCGTACATGGTGGAGGGCGGCGGCACCAAGAGCTTCCTCACCACCAAGCGCCTCCTCTTCGAGCAGCCGAAGGCCGCGCACGCCCTCTTCGAGACCCTCACCCGCACCCTCATCCCCTACCTCCAGATGCAGGTCCGCGCCGGCGCCTCCGTGGTGCAGATCTTCGACTCCTGGGGCGGCGAGCTCTCCCCGCGCGACTTCGAGACCTTCAGCCTCCCGTACCTCACCCGCATCGTCTCCGCGCTCAAGCCCCAGGTGCCGGTGGTCGTCTTCGGCACCTCCATGTCCACGCTCCTCCCGCTCCTCGCCCGCACCGGGGCGGACGTGATCGGCCTGGACTGGCGGATCAACATCGACGACGCGCGCCGCGCCCTCGGCCCCGACATCGCGGTGCAGGGCAACCTGGACCCCACCGCGCTCTTCCTCCCGCGCGCCGAGCTGGAGGAGCGCGTGTTCGACATCATCCGCCGCGGCGGTCTGCGGGGGCACATCTTCAACCTGGGCCACGGCATCCTCCCGCCCACGGACCCCGAGGCGGCGAAGGCGATGGTGGACGCCGTGCACCGCTTCGAGATCCCCCGTGCGCCCTCGCCCTAGAGCCCGCGCCGCCGCCGCGCTCGCCGTGCCCGCGCTGGCGGTGGCCGCCGTCGCCGCCTGCCACTGCGGACAGACGCTGCCGGAGACGCTCTTCGACTGCCGCGACGCCGGCTGGGACTGCGCCTGGTGCTCCCACGACGGCGCCTGCATCCTCCTCCTCGACGGCGGCGATCCGGGCGCCGCGGACGCGGGCCAGGGTGGCGGCGCCTGCGCGCCGTTCATCGGCCAGCGGATCTGCTCGGTGGACGGCGGGGTGTGCTGGGAGCACCCGCTCCCGCAGGGGAACGACCTGATGGGCGTCTGGGGCACCGCCTCGTCCGGCCCTGGGGCCTCCGTCTGGGCGGTCGGCACCGCGGGGACCATCCTCCACTGGAACGGGAGCGCCTGGTCGAAGGTGGAGTCCGGCACCCGGCGCGACCTCCTGTCCGTCTGGAGCGAGCGCCTGGACGAGGCGTGGGTGACCGGCACCGGCGGCACCTGGTTCAAGGTGTCGCTCCAGAGCGGCGTGGCGCCGGTCTCCAGCACCGCCACCAACGACCTGCTGGACGTGTGGGGCGACCCGGGCGGCACGGCGCTCTGGGCGGTGGGCTACGGCGGGAAGGTCTTCCGCCTGGACCGGACGCTCACGCTGCCGGCGGCGGATCTCTCCGGGACCAACCCCAACATCGCGCTCTACGCGGTGTTCGGCGTGGCGGGCAGCTCCACGGTCTGGGTGGCCGGCGCGAACGGCGCGCTCTACGGCTACCCGTCGACCGGCGGCCCCGGGGTCCCCACCGGCGCCTCGTTGCCGTACGACCTCTTCGACCTCTGGATGCCCGGCGCCGCGGAGGTGGACGTCTCGACGAAGGACGGCGGCGTCCAGTCCAGCAACCCTCCCGGCGCCTGGACCGCGGCGTCCATTCCGCAACCGGTGGGGGACTTCGCGCTGGCCCTCTGGGGCAACGCCGCCACCGGCGAGCGCTGGGTGCGCGGCTTCGACGGGCTCAGCTACTACCGCTCGCCGTCGCCGGCGCTGACCTGGTCCTCCACCCAGGACTCCACGCGCCTGAACTTCCGCGACGCCTGGGGCGATTCCTCCGCGGTGTGGTCCGTGGGCGAGAAGGGCTACATCGGCACGTGGGACGCGGGCGCGCGCTTCGACGCGATGAGCTTCGGCCTCTTCCCTCCGCGACCCACCAACGCGGACCTGCTGGCGGTGCAGAGCCTGGGCTGCGAGGCGTGGGCGGGCGGAAGAAACGGCCAGCTCCTCCACCGCACGGACGCGGGCTGGAGCCAGCAACTGAAGACCAACGGCCCCATCACCGCGCTGTGGGCGGGCGGGGGCGAGCTCTGGTACGCGGCGGACGCCGGCCGGGCGAGCCAGATCATCGGCGGCGGTGCGCCCCAGGAGCGGCCCGTCCCCCTCCAGGGCCAGGTCCGCGCGTTCTCCGGGCTGGCGACGAACGCGATCTGGGCCGCCGGCGAGGACGGGGGCGTCGCTTTCTGGGGCGGCCTGAGCTGGAGCCTCCAGCCCACCCCCGAGCGCGTCGCCCTCAACGCCGTCCTCGCGCGCGCGCCGGACGACGTGTGGGCCGCGGGTGATTCGCAGACCGTGCTCCACTACGACGGTCGCGCGTGGGTCACCGCGATGGGCCCGGGCCCCGGCGTCGATCTCCACGCCATCGCCGCGTCCTCCACGCAGGTGTACTTCGCGGGAGGGCAAACCATCCTCGCCCGCCAGGAGGACGGCGGCTGGCGCTCGCGCTCCGACGTGCCCGCGCCGATCAACGCGCTCGCCGTCGACGCCGCCGGCCGCGTCTGGGCCGCGGGGGCGGCGGGCTCGCTCGGCTACGTGCCGGCGGATTGGGCGAGCCCGTTCCATCCCGTGGACGCCATGGCCCGCGACGACCTCAACGCCCTCAGCGCCGCCGGCGCCCAGCTGCTGATCGCCGGCGACCACAACGCCATCCTCGACGCGCCGGCGGGGCCCTGACCTTCACTTGACTCCTCCACCGGCGCACCTTGACGCGTCGCGATAGCCCGGCGTAGAGCGGCGCCCATGGCGAAGACCTCGAACGGCCACCGCCGCGTGGCCATCGTGAAGGGCCTGCGGACGCCCTTCGTGAAGATGGGGAGCGCGTTCGCGAACCTGACGGCGCTGGACCTGGGGCGCATCGTCGTCCAGGAGCTGGTGCAGCGGGCGGACCTCGACCCCAAGGAGATCGACCAGGTGGTGTTCGGCCAGGTCATCCCCGGCCTCACCGGCCCCTCCATCGCCCGCGAGGTGGTGATCGCCGCCGGGCTCCCGCGCTCCACCGACGCGCACACCGTCTCGCGCGCCTGCGCCACCTCCGTGCAGTCGATGACGGACGCGGCCAACGCCATCGCGCTCGGGCTCTCCGAGGTCGCCGTCGCCGGCGGCACCGAGTGCATGTCCGACGTGCCCATCTTCGCCAGCCGCCCGCTGGCCCGGGCGCTGGCCTCCTCCGCCAAGGCGAAGTCGCTGCCGGGCAAGCTCCGCCCCTTCCAGAAGCTCAAGCCCAAGGACCTCCTCCCCACGCCGCCCGCCATCGCCGAGTTCTCCACCGGCCAGACGATGGGCGAGAGCGCGGAGAAGATGGCCAAGGAGAACGGCATCTCCCGCCGCGACCAGGACGAGATCGCGCTCGCCTCCCACCACCACGCGGCGAAGGCGTGGCAGGAGGGCCGGTTCGACGGCGAGGTGATGCACGTCCCGGTGCCGCCGTCGTTCGACGCGGTGGCCGACAAGGACAACATCGTCCGCGCGGACACCTCCATGGACGCGCTGGCGCAGCTCAAGCCGGTGTTCGACCGCCGGTACGGCACCATCACCGCCGGCAACTCCTCGCCCCTCACCGACGGCGCCTCCGCGCTCCTGATGATGTCCGAGGAGAAGGCGAAGGCGCTCAACCTGGAGCCGCTCGGCTTCCTCCGCGCCTACGCGTACGCCGCCACCGACCCCGCGGACCAGCTCCTCCAGGGGCCGGCGTACGCGGCGCCGCTGGCGCTGGACCGCGCCGGGATGAAGCTGTCGCAGATCGACCTCGTCGAGATGCACGAGGCCTTCGCCGCCCAGGTCGCCTCCAACATCCAGGCCTTCGCCTCGAAGGACTTCGCCAGGAAGATGGGCCGGTCCGAACCGCTGGGCGAGGTGGACCGCTCCCGGCTCAACGTCAACGGCGGGTCGATCGCGCTCGGGCACCCGTTCGGGGCCACCGGGGCGCGCGTCATCACCCAGGGCCTGAACGAGCTGAAGCGCCGGAACAAGAACACCCTTCTCTGCACCGTGTGCGCCGCCGGAGGACTGGGCGCCGCGGTGGTGCTGGAGCGCTGAGGACCATGGAATCTGCCTTCGAGTACCGCGCCGAGGACGGCGTGGCGGTGCTGGCGTTCGACATCAAGGGCGACAGCGTGAACACCCTCTCCCCGGAGACGGGCCGCGAGTTCGCCGCCATGCTCGACCGGGCGATGAACGACGCGTCCGTCAAGGCGGTGGTCTTCACCTCCGGCAAGAAGGACAGCTTCGTCGTCGGCGCGAAGATCGACTTCTTGCAGACGCTGAGGACGAAGGAGGAGGCGGAGGCCGGCTCGCGCGAGGCGCAGCAGGGCTTCCACCAGCTCACCGCCGCGAAGAAGCCGGTGGTGGCCGCCATCCACGGCAACTGCCTGGGCGGCGGGCTGGAGTGGACGCTGGCCTGCCACTACCGCATCGCCACCGACAGCCCGAAGACGCAGCTGGGCCTGCCGGAGACGCAGCTGGGGCTCCTCCCCGGCGCCGGCGGCACGCAGCGGCTGCCCCGGCTGATCGGCGCGCAGGCCGCGCTGGACATGATCCTCACCGCCAGGAGCGTCAAGCCTTCCAAGGCGCGGAAGCTCGGCCTCGTGGATGAGGTGGTGCCGCGGCCCATCCTGCTGGAGGTGGCGAAGAAGCGCGCCCTGGAGCTGGCGGCCGGGACGTTGCGCCCGGAGCGCCCCGCGGAGTTGGCCGCCGCCGGCAAGGCGGTGAAGACGAAGAGCAAGGGCTTCACGGACCTCCTCAGGGGCCTGGGCTCGAAAGAAAAGTGGCAGGAGCTGGCGCTGGAGCAGAACCCGCTGGGCCGCAAGGTGCTGTTCGACCAGGCGCGCAAGCAGCTCTTGAAGAAGACGCGCGGGAAGTACCCGGCGCAGGAGAAGGCGCTGGAGGCGATCCGCGTCGGCATGGAGAAGGGGATGGAGGAGGGGCTGAAGGCCGAGGCGCGCCTGTTCGGCGAGCTGGCGATGAGCGACGTCTCCAAGCGGCTGATCGAGATCTTCTTCGCCACCACCGCGCTCAAGAAGGACAACGGGGTGAAGGACCCGTCGGTGAAGGCGCGGGAGATCCGCAAGGTGGCGGTGCTGGGCGGCGGGTTGATGGGCGGCGGCATCGCCTTCGTCACCGCCAACAACATGGGCGCCGCGGTCCGCGTCAAGGACAAGGACGACGCGGCGGTGGGGCGCGCGCTCCAGCACGTGGGCGGCCTGTTCGACGAGCGGACCAAGCGGCGCTCCCTCACCGCGCGGGAGGCGGCGGCGAAGATGGCGCTGGTCACCGCCACCACGGACTACTCCGGCTTCAAGACCGCGGACCTGATCATCGAGGCGGTGTTCGAGGACCTGGCGCTCAAGCACCGGGTCATCAAGGAGACCGAAGCGGCGACGCGGCCGGACTGCATCTTCGCGTCCAACACCTCCTCCATCCCCATCACCAAGCTGGCGGCGGGCGCCGGCCGGCCGGAGCAGCTGATCGGGATGCACTACTTCTCCCCGGTCAACAAGATGCCGCTTCTGGAGATCATCACCCACAAGGGGACGGCGGACTGGGTCACCGCCACCTGCGTGGAGGTCGGCAAGCGGCAGGGGAAGACGGTCATCGTCGTCAACGACGGCGTGGGCTTCTACACCTCGCGCATCCTCGGGCCGTACATGAACGAGGCGGCGTTCCTCCTCTCCGAGGGCGCGGACATCGCGGAGCTGGACCGGGCGCTGGTGGACTTCGGCTTCCCGGTGGGGCCCATCACCCTCTTGGACGAGGTGGGCATCGACGTCGCGGGCAAGGTGGGGAAGATCATGGTCGAGGCGTTCGGCGACCGGATGACCCCGCCGGAGACGACCGCCAAGGTGCTCGCCGACGGCCGCATGGGCCGCAAGAACAAGAAGGGCTTCTACACCTACGACGGCGGCAAGAAGCGGGTGGACGAGTCCGTCTACGCGCTGCTCCCCTTCGGCAAGGACCGCAAGCACCTGGACAGGCAGGAGATGGCGGAGCGGTGCACGCTCCAGTTCCTCAACGAGGCGCTGCTGTGCCTGGGCGAGGGCATCCTCCGCAGCCCGCGCGACGGCGACATCGGCGCGGTGTTCGGGCTGGGCTTCCCGCCGTTCCTGGGCGGCCCGTTCCGCTCCATCGACGCGCAGGGCCCGGCCCGGGTGCTGGAGCGGATGGAGCACTGGCAGAAGAAGCTGGGGAACCGCTTCGCGCCCGCGCCCCTGCTGGTGGAGAAGGTGCGGGCGGGCAAGAAGATCTACGCCGAGTGAACTAAGGTGAGCGCCCCATGTTGGGCGAGCAGTTGGTAGGGGCCGGGCTCCTCCATCCAGACAAGTTGGCGGAAGCCAAGCTCCACCAGGAGCTCACGGGGAAGGACCTCGTGGAGGCCCTGCTCACCCTGAACCTGGTGCCCGAGCGCGACCTCTTGCGCGTGCTGGCCCAGCACCACCAGCTGCAGTACCTCACCACCGAGAAGATCAGGGATCTCAAGGTGACCGACGAGCTGCTGGACCAGGTGAAGGTCCGCGTCGCCGAGTCGATGGCGGTGATGCCCATCCGCCGCAACCCGGACGGGACGCTCTGGCTCCTGGGGAATGGGCCGATACCCGACGAGGTCGTGGAGCGGCTCAAGCGCGAGTGCGGCGCCAAGAAGGTGAACGTCATCCTCGCGAGGCCGGCCAGCATCCGCGCCGCCATCCGCCGCCACTACTACCGGGACCCAGACGCCTTCTCGCAGATGAACGACGTGGGGATGGACTTCGAGCCCGGGGCCACCCAGCCGGCGATGGCGGCGGTGGTGGTGCCGGAGGAGCAGACCCTGGCGCGCTCCGACCCGCGGGAGAACACCGACCCGCACCACCTGATGACGGCGGTGGCCACCTCGGTCACCACGGTGGCGCCGCCCGCGCCGCCCGCGTCGTCCAGGCGGGACGTCTCCGGCAGCTACACCATCGTCGAGGGTCCCACGGACCGGCAGCACGGCGTCACCCAGGCGGTGGTGCTGGGCGACGGCGACGGGGAGATCACCCGCAAGGTGAAGCTGGCGATCAGCGACGCCCAGCAGGCGCTGGAGCGGGAGAACCAGCGGCTGCGGGTGGCGCTCTCGCTCTCCGCGGCGATGGGGCAGATCCACAAGCTGGAGGACGTGGTCCGCGAGCTGCTGGTGGCGCTGCTGGACCTGCTCCCGGCGGACGGCGGAGCGCTGGCGCTCCTGGGCGAGCAGGGGAAGCCCATCCTGGTGGAGACGCTGCGGCGCGACACCGGCAGCGCGTTCCAGGTGTCGGCCACGCTGCTCGCCGCCGCGCTGGGCGCGAAGGTGCCGGTGGTGAGCGGCAACATCGCCGCGGACCCGAAGTGGCAGGCGGAGGCGACGCTGATCGCCCGCGGGGTGCGGTCGGTGATGATCGCCGCGCTGCGCTCGCGCGACGGCCGGCCCTGCGGCGCGCTCTACGCGGAGGCGCGGGACCAGAACGCCTTCGGGCCGGACGCGTCCGAGCAGCTGCGGATGGTGGCGCAGGTGGGCGGGGCGGCCATCGACCACGTGAACCTGGTGCTGCGGCTGGAGGCCCAGTCGCGGCTGCGCGCCGTCCACGAACGCTTCCTCCCCGGGCAGCGGGCGCTGGCGGCGTCCCTGGCGTCGCCGGCCTTCGACCTGCGGCCGCGGTCGGTGGACGGGACGTTCCTGGTGGTGCGGGTGACGCCGCCCCTGCGCCCGAGGAGCGGCGAGGCGGTGGCGCAACTGTTCCAGCGGATGGAGGTGCACGTGGAGTCGGTGAGCGCGCGGATCCACGCCCACGGCGGGCTGGTGGAGTCCGTCTCGCGCGGCGAGGTGAGCGCGCTGTTCGGCGGGCCGGAGAGCCACGACCACCACGCGGAGAGCGCGCTCAGCGCGGCGCTGGAGATCTTCTCGCTCACCGGGTCCGACGGTCGGACGCTGCCGTGCTCCATGGGGGTGGCCTCCGGGTCGATGCTGGCGGGCGGGGCGGGGCGGGGTGGGTTGATGCAGTACGCCGTGCTGGGAGAACCGGTGGAGCTGGCGCGCGTGCTGGCAGCGTCCGCCGCGTCACTCGATCTCCACGCGTCGGAAGCCGTCGAACAGACCGCCGCCGGGTTCCACAAGTGGGAGCCGCTCAAGGCGGGCGTGGCTCTGGGCGGGGAGTTGAGGCCCGCAGTCAAGCTGGTCTGGCGCTAGGAGGCGTCGCCGCCCGGTTGTTGCTGGGTTTCGGACGACTTCCTTCTCCAGCTGAAGAGGGGCGCATGTACAACGCGGCGCGCGTGGCGACGACGCCGCGATGATCGGCCTGGGCATCGTCGCCTATCGCAAGCCCGCCTGAGTCGTTCTCAGAGCCGGGTGCGCTTCTGCGCCGGCGCCGGGGCCTTCGGGTCCGGCGACTTCGCCGAGGCAGGCGCCTCGCAGTACGGCGTCGCCTTGTTCGGATGACAGTGCCGCAGCCCGTACTGGTGATGGCAGCCGCACTTGTCGGTCCGCTTCTCGTCGTGCGCCCGCGCGGGCGCCGCCACCAGCAGCCCCGCCCCCAGCAGAAGTCCCCACGCCCTCGCCATGTTCGTCCGCCCCCCGCTGCCGGAATGAGGTGGGGACGGCGCGGCACGGAGGCAATGGGAGCGGAGGACAGTGTCTGCGGCCCGACGTGAACGCGTGGGCTATCGTCGGCGAGTGCCCTCGGTCTTCCTGAGCCATTCGCAGAAGGACGCCAGGGTGGCGGCCAGCCTTCACGCCCGGCTGAAGTCGGAGGGGATCTTCAGCTGGCTGGACGAGGCGGAGCTGCGGCCGGGGGATTCGCTGATCGGGAAGATCCAGGCGGCGATCGCCGAGGTGGACTACGTCGCGGTCCTGCTGTCGCCGGCGGCGGTGGCGTCCCCCTGGGTGCAGAAGGAGGTGGAGGTCGCGCTCAACCAGGAGATCTCCGGGCGGCGGGTGAAGGTCGTCCCCATCCTCGTCGAGCCGTGCGCCGTCCCCACGTTCCTCTCCGACAAGCTCTACGCGGACCTGACCCAGGACTTCGAAGCCGGGCTGAGCAAGCTGCTCCGGCGGCTGGTCCCGAACAAGGAGGGCGGCGACGTGCGGCGGAGCCACGCCGAACGCCTGCTCGCGCTCGGGTACGACCGGTGGAACGTGGCGGAGAAGGCCGACGAGAAGCTCCTGGCTCCGGCCGACCTGGAGGAGGTCGTGGGCCACGTCGAGCTGGCCTCGCTGGCGCCTCACGTCCTGACGTATCTCGTCCGGTCGGCGGTCCTCGCGTGCGCGGACAAGCCGGACCTCCGGGTGGGTCCACTGACCGGGCGCCTGGGCGCGATGTCCGTGGACGCGCTCCGCCTGGAGCTCCAGCCGCTGCTCCAGAGCGAGGAGCTGAAGGTCCGGCTCGGGGCGGTGCGCCTGCTGGCCATGGTGGATGGGGCCGGGGATCTGCTCCTGGAGGCCGCCGGACAGGAATCGGACCGTCGCATCCGCAACGAGCTGTTCGACTGGTTGGATCAGAAGGGCCGCCTGACCCCCGAGATCGCGCGCCGCATCCTCGACTCGAACGAGTCCGACTGGCGCATCGTCGCGCGCGCGCTCCGGTACGGCCATGGAGTCGCCGGGGCGCTGGTGGTCTCCGACGGGACGGAGCTCTCCTCCGAGATCGCCGCGCTGGTGCGGTCGGCCGGGTACCGGGCGGTGACCTTGCCCGGGTACCTCGTGCTCGACGATCTCCTGTACCTCCCGGCCCCGCTCTTCGCCTTCCAGTTGCTCGTGCTCGTGAGAGGTGAAGGATACAGCCGCGATCATGCCGCTCGGCTGTACGAGCTGGTGACGAGGTACGTCCAGCACGGTGGTGACGTCTTCGCGACGGCATGGGCGGCGTGGGAGGCCCACCCAACTCCGGCGCACCAGGGTGCCTTGCCCGTCGTGCTTCGGGAAGACGCATTCATCGAGGACGTGACCCGGACCGTGCGGCTGCCCACGGGCGCGGAGCTGAGCGTCACCGGTTCCTTCGAGCAGCTCGGGCTGCAGGAGGGCGCGGAAGCGTGGGCCACATTCACGGACGGAAGCCCATTCCTCGCCGTTCGCCGCCCGGGCACCGGGACGAGCGTGTACCTCAACATCTGCCAGCACTCGTGCCGCAGTACTCCTCCATCGCCCCTGCGTCAGGTCCCGGAGTTAACGGAGGTGGTAGGCGCCGCGCTCCAGTGGCTGCGGACGTCCCCTAGCCAAAGACCCAGTGCGCCACGGTGGTCTCCAGGTCCCGGTAGATGAGCAACACCGCGGTGACGTCGAACGCGGCGTGCGCGGCCATCACCGGCCAGAGGCTGCGGGTGTGCAGGTAGACGAGGCCGAAAGCGGAGCCGGTGAAGAACGCCTGCTCGGCGCCCGCCAGCCCCTGCTCCCGGAGGTGGAGGGAGCCGAAGAAGAGGGCGGTGGTGAGGACGATGGCGGCGCGGGCGAAGGGCGCCGGGCCGAGGAGCTTGCCCAGTCGTTCGAAGAGGAAGCCGCGGTACACCAGCTCCTCGCCTACCCCCGCCACCAGGATCACGGCGAGGAGCATCCCGGGGAGGGCGGCGGTGTTCCCGGCGAGGAAGTGGTACCGCTGGTTGACCGGGTCCGCGCCCAGCAGCGGCATCACCACCGCCTTCATCACGAGCTTGAACGCCGCGCCCCCGGCGATCCCGAGCACCAGGTCGCGGGCGAGGTGCTTCGGCCGGGTGAAGCCCAGGTCGCGCCACGGCGTCCTGGAGAGCCACGCCCAGAGGGGGACGAGGAGGGCGCCCAGCGGCGCGACCACCAGGTTCGCGCCCAGGACCAGGGCCCACGACAACATCCCCAGCGGCCCGAACCCGCGCAGGCGCGATGCCATGACGGACTGACGATCCAGTTCGGCGTCCATTGCTTGACAGCAGGGTAGTCCTCCCCGCCATAAGGCGCCCGTGCGCAGCTACGCCCGCTGGCTGGCGGTGGTGGTGGCGGTCGGGTGCGCCGCCGCCGTGGCGTGGGGCTACCACCGCCACCCGCCGCGCCCGCTCCGCGGCGACTTCCCGATGGCCACGCTGGTCACCGCGTGGTCCGGCTGGGACGGCGAGTGGTACGAGCGCATCGCCACCACCGGCTACTACTTCAAGGGCCCCGACGAGCAGAGCCCGGTGGCCTTCTTTCCCGCCTACCCGGTGGTCATCCACGCGCTCGACGCCATCGGCTTCAACCCCTGGCTCGCCGGCGCGCTGATCTCCCTCGCCTGCGGCCTCGGCGCGGCCGCGCTCTTCCTCCGCTGGGCCCGCCGCGTCTCCCCGGATCCGCCCGCCGCGGAGTGGGCCGCCGCGCTGCTCGTCGTCTACCCCTTCGCCTTCTACCTCTTCGGCGTCCTCTACTCGGACGGGCTGTTCCTGCTCCTCTCCATCGGCGCCTTCCTCTCGCTCGAAGAGGACCGCGTCGTCCTCGCCACGCTCCTGGGCGCGCTCGCCACCGCCACCCGCCCCGTGGCGCCGGCCCTGGTCGTCGGCCTCCTCGTCCGCCGCCAGGAGCTGCGCCGCCGCGCCGGTTCCCCGCCCACCCCGCTCGACGCGCTGCCGATCCTCTCCGTGCTGGGGATGGTCGCCTACGCCGCCTACCTCGGCCGCGCCTTCGGCGACCCGCTCGCCTTCGCCCACGTCCAGGGCGCGCCCGGCTGGGACCAGGCGCCGGGCCTGCACACCTGGCTCAAGGCGTCGTGGGTGCAGACGCTCTCCATCAGCATCTCCCCCCTCGTCCACCTCCGCCTCATCGGCCACGCGTACATCGCGTTGCTGTTCCTGGTCCTCGCCGTCCCCACGAAGAAGCTCCTCGGCTGGGGCTACGCGCTCTACGTGCTGGTGGCGATGGGCATGCCGGCGGTCTCCAGCAAGGACTTCATGGGGCTGGGCCGCTACGCGCTGGCCGCCTTCCCGGCGTTCCTCACCCTGGCGCTGCTGATGAAGGACCGCCCGCGGCTTCGCGCCGGGTGGATGGCCGCCAGCGCGGGGGCGTTGCTCATGCTCGCGTACGCGTTCGGCGCGGGCGGGTACGTCTCGTGACGCGTCAGCTCCGGAGCGGCCGCAGCAGCGCGCCCAGCTTCGCCAGCAGGTAGTCCCGGTCGAGCGGCTTGGACACCACGCCGGAGGACCCGAACGCCCGCGCCCGGTTGAACGCGTCGAGCGAGGTGGAGGTCGTCATCACCACCACCGGCATCTTCGAGGTGCGCGTGTCCGAACGGATGGCGCGCAGGAGTTGGATGCCGTCCATCATCGGCATCTCGATGTCCGTGATGACCGCGTCCGGCCGGTCCGCGAACACCTTCTTCAGCGCCTCCACGCCGTTGTGGGCGAAGGCGCAGCGGTAGTCCGGCTCGAGGAGCTTGGCCACGTCCTCCCGCGCCGCGGGCGAGTCGTCCACGATCAGGACCAGCGGGTGCGTCTGGGGAGCCGGGGCGCTCATGAAGGCGGCGGACCATACATGCGGGACGAACTGAGATAAAGGCGCCTTCCGTCATGGACGCCCCGCTCCAGGTCTACCGGGTCCTCCCGTGGCGCGAGCGCGCCTTCGTCCGCGCCCGCTGGGGATCCGCGCCGCTCCACCGGATGGCGGCGCTGGCCCCGGCCGAGGGATCCATCGCCGACGTCGGCTGCGGCCACGGCGTCCTCTCCGCGGCGCTGGCGGTGGGGCACCCAGGGCGGCGCGTCCTGGGCATCGACCCGGACGAGCAGAAGATCGCCCTGGCGCGCCGGGCGCTGGCCTCGCTGCCCAACGTGGAGCTCCGCGCCGGCACCGCCGACTCGCTCCTCCCCGAACGGGAGTCCACCTTCGACGCGGTCACCGTCGCCGACGTCCTCTACCTGTTCCCGCTGTCTGGGTACCCCGCGTTCCTCGGCACCTGCCGCCGCCTCCTCAAGCCGGGCGGCAAGCTCCTGCTCAAGGAGGCGGAGGCGAACCGCTCCTGGAAGTACTGGAAGTGCGTCGCGCAGGAGGCGGTGATGGTGCGGCTGCTGCGCAAGACGCGCTCCAGTGGAGGGATGGGGTTCATCCCCCGCGAGGCGCTCGCCGGCGAGCTGGAGCGCGCGGGCTTCCGGGTGGAATCGGTGGAGGACGTGTCGCGCGGCTACAGCACGCCGCACGTCCTGTTCATCGCGGTCAAAGGCTGAAGAGCGCGCCGTACGTGGTCAGCTCGATTCCCCGTTCGACGACCTTGCGCCGCACCGCCTCCGACACGAGCGCGCCCAGCTCCTGCTCCCATCCGTACCGCCACGCCGGATCCTCCGGCACCGTCCCCGGCTCCCGCCCCGGATGGCAGATCAGCTCGAAGTCTCCCTCCGGCAGCGCGTCCAGCACCTCCAGCAACGCGCGCTCATCCAGCGCCCCCGACCTCGACAACCCCACCAACTCCAGCGCCCGCGCCGGCCGCCTCGCCCCCATCGCCAGCGCCCCCAGCAGCGCCGCCTTCACGCTCCCGAACCTCGGCCGCTCCACCGGCCACCGCACCGGCAACCTCGCCTCGTCCGCGATCTCCCGCACCACCCTCGCCAACCCCGGCAGCGCGTGCACGTGCTGGTGCGCGTCCAGGTGATCCACCTCCGCCCCCAGCTCCCTCGCCCTCTCGATCTGCGCCGCCAGTTCCTCCCGCACCTCCGCCAGCCGCACCCTCCCCAGCGCCCACGCCTTCACCAACGCCGCCCACCCGGCCCGGAACACCCCGCCCGGCGCGAGCGACCGCACCTTCTCCACCGGCAGCACCGGCGGGAGCGCCGTCACCAGGCACAGGTGCACCCCGACCCGCACCCCCGCCGCCTGCGCCGCGCGCACGGCCGCCTCCGCGCTCCTCCCCGTGACCAGCACCGACGCCGAGGTCAGGATCCCCCGCTTCCGCGCCTCCAGGATCCCCTCATCGATCCGCGGATGCAGCCCCAGGTCGTCCGCATTGACGACGAGTCGTCGCCGCACCGCCGTCACCTCGTCGTCACGCCGACTGCCGCGACCTCAGCGCCGACACCGACGGCGGCAACCGCACCGGCTGCTGCGGTTCCCTCGGGTTCTTCACCTCCGCGTACAGCCCCGCCAGCTCCCGGACCATCTTCGCGATCACCGACGGCGAGGCCAGCGTGGACACCCCGCGCGTCCGCGGGAAGTAATCCACCCCCATCTGGAACACCCGGAACCCGCGCTTGATCGCCTTCACCACCAGCTCCGCGTCGATGAACGACCCCTGGCTCTTCAGCTCGATCGCCTCCAGCACCCGCCGGTGGATCACCTTGAAGCTGAAGTTGACGTCCTTCACCGCCACCCCGAACAGGTTGCGGATCAACGAGTTGTAGACGAAGGAGTACAGGATCCGCTTCGCGCCCTCGCTCGTCCGGTCGAACCGGAAGGCGCAGATCATGTCCGCCTCCAGGTAGGACATCAGGTGCAGCGCGCGCTCCAGCTCCTCCAGGTCCCACGGCAGGTCGATGTCCGAATACACCACCACTTCCTTGGTGGACGCCGACAGCCCGGTCCGCATCGCCCCGCCCAGCTTCAGGTTCACCGGATGGCTGATCACCCGCACCTGCTTGTGCCGCGCCGCCAGCCCCTCGGCGATCTCCTGCGTCCGGTCGGTGGACGCGTCGTTGACGACGATGATCTCCCAGTCGTCCGTCAGCCGCTGGAGCACCTCCACGGCCCTGGAAACCGCCCGCTCCACGTAATCCTCCTCGTTCCACGCCGGAAAGAAGAGGCTGAGGCTGGGTCGCTTGGCCATGGCCGGCGGAGTACCATATTTCCCGCGATGTTCGGGCAACGGCTGGTGTTGATCCTCGAGCACCCCTCGAAGCTGCCGGCGCTGGAGTCGCTGGCCCGCTCCGAGGGGGCCGACGTCCTCTTCGCCCCCGACGGCGCCGAGGGCCTCAAGGTCGCCTGCAACCACGAGGTGGACCTGGTCCTCGCCGCCGCCGACGTCCCGGGCATGGACGGGCTGCAGGTCCTCAAGAAGCTGCGCGACCTCGACCACCGCCGCTACGTCCCGGTGGTCATCGTCCTCGACGGCCAGGACCCGGCGCAGAAGCTGGAGGCGCTGCGCCTGGGCGCCGACGACGTCATCGCCCGGCCCTGGGACGAGCAGGAGGTCCGCGCCCGCATCGCCCGCGCCCTCCTCGCCAAGCAGCGCTTCGACGAGGTGCTGGAGGAGAGCGCCCGGCTCCACCGGCTCTCCGTCACCGACGGGCTCACCTCCATCTACAACCACCGCTACTTCCAGGACCGCCTCCGCGAGGAGTTCCGCCGCGCCCAGCGCTACGACGACCCGCTGGCGCTGCTCCTGCTCGACCTCGACCACTTCAAGGACATCAACGAGGCCCACGGCCACGAGGTGGGGGACGAGGTGCTCCGCGACCTGGCCACCGCCCTCCGCAAGTCCGTCCGCGAGACCGACATCGTCGCCCGCTACGGCGGCGAGGAGTTCGCCATCCTCCTCCCCAAGACCCACCTCGCCGGCGCCCTCACCGTCGCCGAACGCGTGTGGAGGGAGGTGGGCGCGCTCCGGCTGGGCCCCGGCCAGAAGCTCCGGATCACCGCCAGCCTGGGCGTGAGCGGCTACCCCGCGCGCTCGGTCATCTCCGCCGACCGCCTCCTCCGCACCGCGGACGAGGCCCTCTACCGCGCCAAGCACGAGGGCCGGAACAAGATCTGCCTCTACCAGCAGACCCCGCTCCCGTCCGATCCCGCCTCCACCGCCCGCGCGGGATGATGGGTCGCCAGCGACCCGTAGCCGACGAGAGGGGTCACATCCGACCCATCAGTCATCAGGGCCCCCGGGGAGTGCCACACCAAGTTACGGGCGGTTGCGCCAATGAATAGCCTGGCTGTTGCTTTGCACTGGGTGGTGTTGGCCCGAGTCCTGGGCCGCCCGCCATGGAAGCGCTCCAGATGACTCCGACGCCGTTTCCCGGTGGCGCTCCCCAGGGGCGGCTGCTGCTGGTGGACGACGAGGAGAACATCCTCCGGTCGCTCCGGCGGGCGCTGCGGCGGGGGAACTGGGAGATCGAGACGGCCCCGGACGCGATCCGCGGGCTGGAGCTTCTGGCCTCCTTCCAGCCGCAGGTCGTCGTCTCGGACTTCCGGATGCCGGGGATGAACGGGGTGGAGTTCCTCACCCGCGTGAAGGACCTGTCGCGGCGGACGCAGCGGATCCTCCTCACCGGTCAGGCGGACCAGCGGGCGATCGAGGACGCCATCAACACCTCGGAGATCTTCCGCTTCATCGCCAAGCCGTGGAACGACCAGGCGCTGCTGCTCACGGTGCACAGCGCCTTCGAGCAGGCGGAGCTGCTGGCGGAGAACGAGCGGCTGGTCGCGCTCAGCCGCGCCCAGAACGACGAGCTGCGCGCGCTCAACCACGCGCTCGAGGGGAGGGTGGAGCAGCGCACGCGGATGCTGGCCATCGCCAAGCGCGAGTGGGAGAAGGCGTTCGACTCCATCGACACCCCGCTGGCGCTGATCCGCCTCGACCGCGGCGTCCAGCGCGCCAACCTGGCCTACGCGCGGGTGGCGGGGCGGGCGATCACCGAGGTCTCCGCCGGCCCGCGCTGCCACGAGTACCTCTTCGGCCGGTCCACGCCCTGCGACGGCTGCCCGCTGGAGGACGCCGCCTCCGCCAACGTGGACAAGCACGCGGAGATCGTCCACGGGCCCCGGACCTACGCGCTCTCCGTGTACCCCATGCCCGAGGAGGGCGAGGCGGTCTGCACCTACCGCGACGTCACCCAGGAGCGGGAGCTCACCCGCCGGATGGTGGAGACGGAGAAGATGGCCGCGGTGGGCCAGCTCGCCGGAGGGGTGGCGCACGAGATCAACAACCCGCTGGGCGGGATCCTCGCCTTCGCGCAGCTGATGAAGCGCGACCCGGGGCGCACCGAAGCGGACCTGGAGTCGCTGGACCTGATCGAGGAGAGCGCGATTCGCTGCAAGCGGATCGTGGAGTCCCTCCTCCGCTTCTCGCGCCACAGCCGCGTGGAGGACCTCCGCCCGTTCGACCTGACGCGCTGCGTGGAGGACGCCGTCTACCTGTTCAAGGCCCAGCTCAAGCAGGCGCCCAAGGCGAAGCTGGAGCTGAAGCTGGCCCAGCGCCTGCCCCAGGTCCACGGGGATCCGTCGCAGCTGGCGCAGGTGGTGCTCAACCTGCTCCAGAACTCGCTCCAGGCGCTGCCCGGCCAGGACGGCACCATCACCGTGGAGACGGGGGAGGCGAACTACCGCTGCTACTTCCGGGTGACCGACACCGGCTGCGGCATCAAGCCGGAGCACCTCCCCCACGTCTTCGAACCCTCCTTCACCACCAAGCCCCCGGGCCAGGGCACCGGCCTGGGCCTGGCCATCGCCTACCGCATCGTCGAGGACCACGGCGGCACGTTCGACGTGGAGTCCACCCCGGGCCACGGCGCCACCTTCACGGTGCTGCTCCCGATCCCACAGATGTCCTGGCCGTCAAACCCTTCCAAAGCGCAGTTCCCGTAGCGAGGTACGCCCTGTGACCGCCACCCTCAACATCCAGTCCGCCGCCGACAGCAACCAACTCGCCGCCAAGCGACCCAACAAGATCCTGGTGGTCGACGACGACCGGGTCGTCCTCCGGGCGGTGACGCAGATCCTGGAGCGGGCCGGCTACCACGTGGTCGCCATCGACGACGCGGTGGAGGCGCTCACCGCGTGCAAGGACCCCTCCATCGACGCCGCGGTGCTGGACATCAAGATGCCCAACCTCTCCGGGATGGACCTGCTCAAGGCCATCAAGGCGGACCGCCCGGAGGTGGAGGTGATCATGATGACCGCCTTCGCCACCGTGGACACCGCGGTGGAGGCGGTGAAGGCGGGCGCCTACGACTACCTGACCAAGCCGTTCGACGACATCGACGAGGTCAGCCTCACCGTCGCCAAGGCGGTGGAGCGCAAGGCGCTCAAGGACCGCACCCGCGTCCTGGAGGAGGCGCTGTCCGCCAAGAGCCAGTTCGAGGACATGATCGGCCAGTCGGCGCAGATGCGGTCGGTGTTCAAGCTGGTGGAGACGGTGAGCTACTCCTCGGCCACCGTGCTCATCCAGGGCGAGAGCGGCACCGGCAAGGAGCTGGTGGCGCGCGCCATCCACTTCCGCAGCCCGCGCAAGGACAAGCCGTTCGTGGCGCTGAACTGCTCGGCCCTGTCCGAGACGCTGCTGGAGTCGGAGCTGTTCGGCCACGTCAAGGGCGCCTTCACCGGCGCCACCGCCAACAAGAAGGGCCTGTTCGAGGCGGCGGACGGCGGCACCATCTTCCTCGACGAGATCGGCGACGTGCCCGCCGCCACCCAGGTCCGACTGCTGCGCGTGCTGCAGGAGAACGAGGTGAGGCGGGTGGGCGCCAACGAGTCGATCAAGGTGGACGTGCGCGTCATCGCCGCCAGCAACGTCGACCTGGCCCGCGCCAAGGAGCAGGGGAAGTTCCGCGAGGACCTCTTCTACCGGCTCAACGTCATCACCGTGAGCCTGCCGCCCTTGCGCGACCGGCCGGAGGACATCCCGCTGCTCGCCATGCACTTCCTCAAGGTGTACGCCGGCAAGGCGGGCAAGAAGATCACCGGCATCAGCCCGGCGGCGCTGGAGGCGCTCACCGTCAACCGCTGGACCGGCAACGTGCGCGAGCTGGAGAACGCCATCGAGCGGGCGGTGGTGCTCACCGCCGGCGAGACCATCGACATGGGCGACCTGCCGCCCGGCTTCCGGGAGGCGTCCAAGGGCGGCGGCGAGGGGATGGAGATCTTCTCGCTGGCGCACCTGCCGTACGCCCAGGCCAAGCGGCTGGCGATGCGCGCCTTCGAGCGCCGCTATCTCTCCGCGCTGCTGGAGAAGAACAACAACAACGTCTCCAGCGCGGCGCGCGCCGCGGGCGTGGACCGCTCCAACTTCCGCCGCCTCCTCAAGCAGTACGAGGTCGGCCGGCACCGGAACGGCGCCACCGCCCCCGAGCCCGCCGAGGCCGAGGACGCCGAGACCTCGGGGGAGCTGGGCGGGGACGAGCTGGAGGCGTAGCGCGGGGCTTTCAGCCCTCGCTTCCGGGCTCGCGGGAGGCGGCGCGGCGCGCCTCCAGCGCCGCCAGGCGGTCCGACAGCTCCGCCTCGAAGCCGCTCCGGGAGGGGGCGTAGAGCTTCTTCCCCGAGAGCTCCGTGGGGAGGTACGCCTCCGGCACGTAGTGGCCCTCGAAGTCGTGGGGGTACTTGTAGCCGGCGCCGTAGCCCAGCGACTTCATCAGCTTGGTGGGCGCGTTGCGCAGGTGCATGGGCACCGGGAGCGGGCCGCCCTCCACCACCGCCTCGCGCGCGCTCGCGTAGGCGCGGAGCACGGTGTTCGCCTTGGGCGCCATGGCCAGGTAGGTCACCGCCTGGGTCAGCGGGAGCGTCCCCTCCGGCAGGCCGATGAGCTGGAAGGCGTTCAGCGCGTCCACCGCCACCCCCAGCGCGCGCGGGTCCGCGTTGCCTACGTCCTCGGCGGCGAAGATCACCATCCGCCGCAGCACGAACACCGGGTCCTCGCCCGCCTCCAGCATCCGCACCATCCAGTAGAGCGCCGCGTCCGGGTCGGACCCGCGCATCGACTTGATGAACGCGGAGACCACGTTGTAGTGCTCCTCACCCGCCTTGTCGTACAGCAGCGTGCGCTGCTGGAGCGCCTCCTCCGCGGCCGCCTTGTTCACCCCCTGCGGCGCGTGGCGCGCGGCCACCTCCAGCGCGGTGAGCGCCTTGCGCGCGTCGCCGCCGGAGACCTGGGCCAGAAAGCGCAGCGCCTCCGCGTCCACCGGCGTCTTGCCCTGCAGCCCGCGCTCGTCCTTCGCCGCCCGCTCCAGCAGGGCGACGACCTCCTCCTCCTCCAGGCCCCGGAGCGTCACCACCCGGCAGCGGGAGAGGAGCGCGGCGTTGAGCTCGAAGGACGGGTTCTCGGTGGTGGCGCCGATGAGGGTGAGGGTGCCGCGCTCCACGTGGGGCAACAGCGCGTCCTGCTGGCCCTTGTTGAAGCGGTGGATCTCGTCGAGGAAGAGGATGGTGCGGCGGCGGTTGAGCTTCCACTGCTCCTCCGCGCGGGCCACCGCCTCGCGGACGTCCTTCACCCCGGCGAGCACCGCGGACAGCGAGATCAGCTCCGCCTTCGTCGCCCCGGCGATGATGCGGGCCAGCGTGGTCTTCCCGGTGCCCGGCGGTCCCCAGAGGATGAGCGAGGGGACCTGGTCCAGCTGGATGGCGCGGCGGAGGAAGCGGCCCTCGCCGGTGAGGTGCTCCTGGCCCACGAACTCGTCCAGGGTGCGCGGGCGCATGCGTTCGGCGAGCGGGGCGCGCGCCCCCTGGTCCTGCCCGGCGGCGTGATCGAAGAGATCCATGGCGCGGCGCAGCGTATCCTGTGGCCCGTGAAGAACATCGCCCTGGTGGCCAAGCGCGGGAAGCGGGAGGCGTTGGACCTGGCGCGGCAGCTGGCCGGGCGCTACGCCGACCGCACCTTCCACGCGGACCGCCACCTGGCGGGCGCCGCCGGCTGGCCGCTCCCGGAGAGCGACGCGGCGATGGTGGCGCAGGCGGACCTGGTCATCGTCCTCGGCGGCGACGGGACCATGCTCCACGCGGCGCGGCTGCACCGCGGCTCGCGCGCGCCGGTCCTGGGGGTGAACCTGGGCTCGCTGGGCTTCACCACCGAGGTGGCGCCGGAGGAGCTGTTCCACCGCCTGGACGACGTGTTCGCCGGCCGCTTCCGGGTGGACGAGCGGATGAAGCTCGCCTGCAAGCTCCACCGCGCCGGCGAGGTGGTGCTGGAGGAGGAGGTCCTCAACGACGTGGTGCTCAGCAAGGGCGCGCTGGCGCGCATCGCCGACCACGAGATGCTGATCGACGGCGAGTTCGTCACCACCTACAAGGCGGACGGGGTGATCATCTCCACCCCCACCGGCTCCACCGCCTACTCGCTCTCGGCGGGCGGGCCCATCGTCCACCCGTCCATGGAGTGCGTGATGGTCTCGCCCATCTGCTCGCACGCGCTCACCCAGCGGTCGCTGGTGGTGGCCGCGGACCGCGCCATCTCCGTCATCCTCAAGGGCGGCACCGAGGACGTGTTCCTCACCATCGACGGCCAGGTGGGCCAGCCGCTGCACGCGGACGACCGGGTGGAGGTGCGGCGCGCCACCAGCCGCTTCCCGCTCATCCGCAACCCGGCCATGAGCTACTGGCAGGTGCTGCGGCAGAAGCTGCACTGGGGCGAGCGCTAGCTCCAGCGGAAGATCTTCAGGGCGACGGCGAAGGGGAGGACCGCCCAGATCGCCATCACCAGCAGCTGCGGCCCCAGCGCGGCCATGGACACCCCGTCCAGCATGATGCCGCGCAGCCCGTCCAGCAGGGCGGTGAGCGGCAGCGAGCGGATGACGGGCTGGGCCCACTCCGGGAAGTGGCCGGAGGAGAAGAAGACGCCGGAGACCACCATCATCGGCATGGTCATCAGGTTCATCAGGCCGTTGGCGGTCTGGGAGTTCTGGGCGCGGCTGGCGATGAGGATGCCCAGGCCGGCGAAGGTGAGCGAGCCGAACAGCGCGTAGACCGTGAACTCCAGCAGCGAGCCGAACACCCGCACGCCGAAGAGCACCCTCGCGTAGAGGACGAAGAACAGCACCTCCAGCAGGGTGAGGGCGCTGCGGCTGAGCATGAAGGAGAGGAGGAAGTGGGTCCGCTTCATGGGCGTGGCCATCAGCCGCTTGAGCAGCTTGCCGGTGCGCATCTCGACGATGGCCCACCCGATGCCCCAGGCGCCGGACATCATCAGCCCCATCCCCAGCAGGCCTGGGATGAGGAAGTCGATGTAGCGGGAGCCGGGCTCGGTGACCTCGGCGGTGCGGAAGGCGAGCGCGTCCTTTCGCCCGGCGGCGCGCTCCAGGGCGTTGGTGACCAGGAGCCGCGCGGTGCGCCCTTCCGGTTGCGAGGGATCCACCACCAGCTCCGGGCCCGCGTCGCCCGGGACGAGCACCAGCGCCGCCTTCCCGCGCCGCAGCCGCTCCTTGGCGTCGGCCAGCGGCACCACGGTGGCGTGCAGCCCCGGGTCGGCGTTGAGCGTCTCCGCGGCCTGCGCGGCGCCGGGCCCCTCCGCCACCGCGACGTCCACGGCCTGCAGCTGCTGGTTGCGGAAGGCCACGCCCAGCGCCAGCGAGGTGAGCAGCGGGAAGACGAAGGTCCAGAACAGCACGGACGGCTCGCGCCAGAGCGACCGGGCGCGCATCAGGATCAGCTGCCAGAGCGGGCTCACGACTCGTCCTCCCGGAGCGTGCGGCCGGTGAAGGCCAGGAACACGTCGTCCAGCGTCGACTGCCGCGTGGAGAGCTGCTGCAGCGTGGCCCCCGCGGCCTGCACCGCGGCCACCACCGCCGGCACCGCGACGTGGAGCTCCTGCACGGTGAGCGCGGCGATGTCCCCGCGGCGGGTGACGCGCGCCAGCCCGGGCACCTGGGCCTTCAGCTGCTCGTCGGTGAGGGTGGGGCGGGTGGCGATCTCGATGACCTGCTCCCCGCCGATGGAGCGGATCAGCTCGTTCACCGTCCCGTCGGCGACGATGCGGCCCCGGTCCACGATGATGATGCGGTCGCAGAGCTGGGCCGCCTCCTCCATGTAATGGGTGGTGAGCAGCACCGTGCGGCCCTTCCCGCGCAGCGCGTCGATGACGTCCCACAGCGAGCGCCGGGACTGCGGGTCCAGGCCGGTGGTCGGCTCGTCCAAAAAGAGCAGCTCCGGGTCCGCCACCAGCGCCACCGCCACCGCCAGCCGCTGCTTCTGGCCGCCGGAGAGCTTCATCACGAACGCCTTGGCCTTCTCCTGCAGCTGGACCTTGGCGACGGCCTCTTCCACCGAAAGCCCGCGAGGGTAGAAAGACCTGAACAGCTCCACGGTTTCCCGGACCGTCAGGCGTTCGTAGAACTGGGTCTGCTGCAGCGCCAGGCCGATGCGCTCGCGGATGGCGGTGGCGTCCGTCTCCCAGCGCCGCCCCAGCACCCGCACCTCTCCCGAGGTAGGCGACTGGATTCCTTCGAGGATTTCCACCGTGGTCGTCTTCCCGGCGCCGTTGGGACCCAGCAGGCCCACGCAGGTGCCGTCGGCGATGTCGAAGCTGATGCCGTTCACCGCCACCACGTCCTCGAACCGCTTCACCAGGCCCTGGACGGAGATCGCCGCCACGTTGAGTGCCTCCAAGTGCCCAAAGGCCCGGTGGATTCCGGGCACGCAAAGGTGTACAGGGTCGCCGGCCGGTTGTCCCCCTTCCCGGAGGTTTGCGTGGTCTTCCGCTCGCCTGTCCTGCGCCTCGCGCTGTTGACCGCTTCCGCCGTGCTGACCTTCGCTGGATGTAACTGCGGCCGCGAGTGCACGGTGTCGACGGACTGTCCCAACGCCGGCCAGGTCTGCGACCAGGGCGTCTGCAAGGACGGCCCCGACGGCGGCCAGAGCTGCAACCCGGCCTGCCCGGCCAGCCAGTTCTGCGACACCGCCACCCTCGTCTGCCGGAACTGCGACGGCACCTTCCCGTCCGGGTCGGGCGTCAACCGCGGCTGCACCACCGGCACGCCCATCTGCGACACCAGCGCCAACGGCGGCATCGGCCAGTGCCGGAGCTGCGCGCCCACCGGCACCGGCGGCGCCGCGGACCCCGGCTGTGGCGGGCAGTTCCCCGTCTGCGACCCGACGCGGAACACCGGCCTGGGCTCGTGCGTGACGTGCACCGGCCGCGGCGGCTGCGGCAACGGGCGGGTCTGCGACACGGCGGTGGACGGCGGCAGTTGCAAGACCTGCATCCCCTCCACCGACGGCGGCGTGGCCCTCGGCTGCACCGCGCCCGAGCCCGTCTGCGTGGTGGCCGGCGCCACGCAGAGCTGCAAGG
>DASRBA010000402.1:0-17920 GCA_035637895.1 Myxococcaceae bacterium | reverse complement strand
GCCATCGCCGCCGAGCAGCGCGCGCACCAGGCGAAGATCTCCTCCGAGATCGAGAAGGCCCGCCTGGAGGCCCACGCCCACGCCGAACGCGAGGCGGCGGTGGCGCGCGCCCGGCTGGAGGCGGTGGCGTCGGCGGCGCAGCTGGAGCAGGCGCAGATCCAGGCCCAGGCGGAGCGGGCGCGGCTGGAGGCCGAGGTGGCGTCGGCGCAGGCGGAGGTGGCGCACGCCCAGGCGCAGGTGGTGGAGGCCCACCACGCGCGCGTCACGGCGGAGGTGCGCATCGCCGAGCTGGAGCAGCGCCGGGCCTGGCTGGGTCACGAGACGGAGCTGGCTCGCGCCCGGTCGATGAAGGAGATCGAGAACACGGTCTCCCCGGAGATGATCCAGCTCCAGGTCGCCCACCAGCTCCCGGCCATCGCCGCCGCGTTCCAGCAGAAGATGGGCGAGGTGCACGTCACCGCGGTGGATGGCGCCAACCCCTTCGGCTACATCGCCGCCGCGGTGGAGGGCGTGATGGGCATCGCCCGGTCGGCCGGCCTGAAACCAAACCCGACCAACGGTCATAAACCGGTACCGGCCGCGGAGTAGTTTGCATCGGCGGCCGGCCTTGACTAACCAAGAGGCGGCATGCCGACGAAGGTCATCCTCCTGGCGCTCGCGACGGCGGTCCTCGTGGTCGCCGTCCCCTGGCTCATGCCGACCGGCCCCAGCGTCTCCCTGGACGCCACCGCCTACCTGGCCGGTGGGCAGATGGCGCTGGCCGCCGCCGTCGTCTTCCTCGGCGGCCTGCTCACCTCCATGACGCCGTGCGTCTACCCGCTCATCCCCATCACGGTGAGCGTCTTCGGCGCGCGGAAGGAGACCAGCCGGCTGCAGTCACTCCTCCTCACCTCGTCCTACATCTTCGGCATCGCGGCGGTGTACAGCGCGCTGGGCGTGTTGGCGGCCAAGGGCGGGCAGGCGTTCGGGTCGATGCTGGGGAACCCGGCGGTGAGCATCGGGCTGGCCGTCTTCCTCGGCGTGCTGGCCTCCTCCATGTTCGGCGCCTTCGAGCTGGCGCTCCCTCCCAGCCTGCAGCTGAAGCTGAACGGCGTGGGCGGCGCGGGCGTGGCGGGCGCGTTCCTGATGGGGAGCGTCTCCGGCTTCCTGGCGGCGCCCTGCACCGGCCCGGTGCTCACCAGCTTGTTGACGTTCGTCGCCAAGTCGCAGAGCACCGCGCTGGGGGCGGGGCTGCTGTTCGTGTACGCGCTGGGCGTGGGCGCGCCGTTCTTCGTCATCGGCGTCTTCGCGGTGAAGCTGCCCAAGGGCGGCGCGTGGATGGAGTGGGTGAAGAGCGTGCTCGGGGTGGCGCTGGTGGCGCTGGCGGTCTCCTACCTGCGCGACGGGTTCGCGCCGATGCGCGAGTGGTTCTCCTCGGCGGCGGCGCAGCTGGGCCGGACGCCGGGGACGTTCATCGCCGCGGCGGTGGCGGCGGCGGGCGTGCTGGCGGGCGCGGTGCACCGCTCGTTCAAGGAGGGCGCGACCAACTCGCTGTTCAAGGGCGCCGGCGTGGCCGCGGTGTCGGTGGCGCTGCTGGTCCGCACGGGGGTGATGAACACCTCCGGCCCCGGCGAGCTGTGGGTGAGGATGGGGTGGGCCGCGCCGCCGCAGGCGGTGGCGGTGACCTGGGTGGCGAAGCTGAACGAGAAGGGCGATCCGGTCGCCACCATCGACGGGCTGCTCGCGCAGGCGCGCGCGCAGGGCAAGCCGGTGATGATCGACTTCTTCGCGGAGTGGTGCGCCGCCTGCAAGGAGCTGGACCGCGACGTCTACGTGGCGCCGTCGGTGGTGGACGAGGCCAGCCGCTTCGTGAGCGTGAAGGTCGACGGCACCAACGAGGGGGACACCATCGACGCGCTCTACCAGCGCTTCGGCGTCCAGGGCCTGCCCACCGTGGCCTTCGTGTCCTCGGGCGGGGAGATGCTCCACGACCCGCGCATCACCGGCTATCTGGAGCCGGATCGGTTCCTGACGGAGCTGAAGAAGGTCCGCTGAGCGGCGGCCCTCCCGCGCTACGGCGGCGGCGGACCCAGCTCGCGCATCGCGGACACCGCCTCGGCGAAGGGCGGGGCGATGCCTCCGTCCTCCTCGCCGCACACGGTCCAGCGCGACTCGGCGGCGCTCTGGAGCAGCTGCAGTTGCAGGCCGGTGTCGGTGGGGGCGCCTCCGTCCGGCAGGTTCGGGCACGGATCGCCCGCGTCCGGCAGGTCGGCGAAGGCGATGATGATGCGGAGCTCCTGCTCCTCGGTCGCGTCGCGGAGGTGCTTCCAGCCGGAGGAGCCCAGCTCGCACCCGCTCTCGCCCCACACCTCGCGGTGGGCTTCCAGGGCGACGGTGGAGTTGCACAGGCTGTCGCCCTCGGTCATGGCGAACACGGGGCGCGACAGGCTCCCGAGGGAGACGCAGGCGACCGTGGCGGCGGCCACGGCGGTGACGGCGAGGGCAAGGGTCTTTCCGCGGGGCATGCGGCGAATGGTGCCAAAAATCCGGCTGACGCGCCGCGCCGAAGTCTGGCAGTCTGCGCCGCCGTGCCGGTCGATACCGACCTCTCGAGCGCGGTGCGGCGCGGGTTGACCGCGCGGCCCAAGCGACTCCCGGCGCACCTGTTCTACGACCGGGAGGGGAGCCAGCTCTTCGAGGCGATCACCGAGCTGCCGGAGTACTACCTGACGCGGGCGGAGCTGCAGCTCTTCCAGGCGCACGGGCCGGCGATCGCCGCCGCCGCGGGCGACGTCTCCGCGGTGGTGGAGCTGGGGTCGGGCAGCGCGAAGAAGACGCAGGTGCTGCTGGAGGCGCTGCTGGAGGTCGCGCCGAGGGCGGCGTTCGTGGCGGTGGACGTCTCCGCCGCGGCGGTGGAGATGACGCGGGCCACGCTGCGCGCGCGCTTCCCCGGCCTGGAGGTGGTGCCCATCCAGGACGAGTTCCACCGGGCGCTGGAGAAGGTGCAGGCGCGGCCGGGGCGCAAGCTGGTGCTGTTCATCGGCTCGTCGGTGGGGAACTTCGACGCGGCGGAGGCGGTGGAGCTGCTCGCCGGGTGGCGCGCGTCGATGCGGCCGGGCGACGCGCTGCTGCTGGGGACCGACCTGCGCAAGGACCCCGCGCTGCTGGTCCCCGCCTACGACGACGCGCGGGGCGTCACCGCGCGGTTCAACAAGAACCTGCTGGCGCGGATCAACCGCGAGCTGGGCGGGCACTTCGACCTGGGCGCCTTCCGCCACGTGGCGGTGTGGAACGCGGAGGCGTCGCGGATCGAGATGCACCTGGAGTCGGAGCGCGCGCAGGTGGTGGCGGTGGACGCGCTGGGGCTGAGCGTGCGCTTCGAGCCCGGGGAGCGCATCCACACCGAGAACTCGTACAAGTACACGCCGGAGATGGTGGACGAGATCCTGGGACGCGCCGGCTTCCAGCGCGAGCGCACCTGGACCGACGACCGCGGCCTCTTCGCCGAGCACCTCGCGCGGGTGAAGTAGCGCCTTCGGCGACAACGCCGGAGGCAGGCTGTCCACGGCGTTGACGGCGACGGGCGTTGGTTCCTCTCGTCCTCCCGAGGTGTTGCGCGGCGGCACGCGCGCTGCACTGGCCCTCCGCGAACCTACGGAGGGACGTCTCGAATGAGCACCGCTTTGCAACTCAGGCGCGGGATCGTGGAGATCGGCCTCGCGCTCCGCCGGCCGGAAGCGCTGGCGATCCGCTGGCGAGACCGGCAGAAGAGCGCCGCCGACGCGCCGCCCGGGCTGGTCTTCCCGCTGCTGCTGATCAACGCCATCCTCGGCATCGCCGCCTACGGCCTCACCATGGGCCTGCACCTGGGCGTGGGCGGGATGCTGGCGGGGGCGATCAAGGCGCCGTTCGCGGCCGGGATGGCGTGGACGGTGGCGCTGCCCGCGCTCTACATCATCAACAGCTCGCTGGGGTCGAAGCTGGACGCGTCCACGACGGTGCTGGCGGCGCTGGCCACGGTGAGCTTCGGCGCGCTGGCGATGCTGGCCAGCGTCCCGGTGAGCTGGTTCTTCTCGCTGGCGCTGCCGTACGAATTGGTGCGCGCGGTGGTGAACGTCATCGTCTTCACCGCGGTGGGCATCTGCATGATCGACGTCTTCCTCCGCACCATGAAGGCGCTGGAGCCGGGCCGCAGCCGGGCGTTCGCGGTGGTCTGGCTGCTGCTGGTGGGCGTCATCGGCGCGGAGCTGATGGTGCTGGTGGATCTCTTCGCGTGGGGGACCAACTCGTGAGCGCTACGACCTATCCCGTCATTCAGGCCCTTCCCGTTGGAGAGACGGTGGTGATCCCCACCGACGGGCTGGCCGCCGCCCTGGCCGCCGCGGAGCGGCCCCCCCCGGTGGTGGAGCCCGTCGAGGAGATGCCCGCGGTGCGCCCGCCGATGTTCGACCTGGTGCTCCGCCGGCCCCGGCTGCTGGATCGCGTCCTGCGCGACGAAGGATCGCTCTCGAAGGCGGTCCAGGACCTGGCCTCGCTTTCGGTCATCGGGCTGGCGGTCTTCGGGCTGGTGGTGGGCGCCAGCGCGCAGCTGGTCCGCGACCGGCTGGTGCCGGGCTCGTTCTTCGCCAGCGGGCTTCCGGCGGTCTGGATGCCGCTGTCGTTCGTGCTCGCGTTCATCGGGGCGATCTGCATCTGCCTGCCCAGCTTCTACTTCTTCACCCAGCTCTCCGGCCTGGACGCGTCCTTCCGGATGGTGACGGCCCAGGCGCTGCGCGGGGTGGCGACCACCGCGGTGCTGCTGCTGGGGGCCTCGCCGTTCTACGCGGCGTGGGTGCTGGGGAGCGTGGTGGGCGTCTTCCAGGACATCGACGCGACGCTGATGGTCGGGATGCTGATCCCGTTCGTGGTGGGGTTGTTCGGAGTGGGATCGGTGTACCGGGCGTTCCGGTCGATGGTGGACGTGCTGCCGGTGACGCACCCGCGCCGGGGCAACTTCGTGCAGCGGATGGTGCTCGCCTGGGGCGCGCTGTTCACCGCCATCGCGCCGGTGGCGCTCTACCGAGCGGGTGAGTGGTTCGGCCGGTGGCTGTGAGACAGGGGAGGGTGCGCCATGGGAGTCCTCGAGACGGGCATCATCTACGGGCTGATCGGGCTGGCGGTGGCCACCGCGCTGGTGCTGCGGAGCGCGGAGTCGCCGGCGCCCGCGCGGGTGGCGCTGTTCGCGATGGGGGCGGTGTTCTGGCCGCTGTACGCGCCCTCGTTGCTGGCGCCGGAGCGGGCCCGGCAGCCGGCGCGGTCCGGGTCGCCGGACGCGGCCGCGCTGGGGGAGCGGATGCAGGCGGCGCAGGCGAAGCTGCTCGAGGCGCTGGCCCAGGTGGAGGGGGTGGCGCAGGCGGTGGCCCCGGAGGTGGCCCGGGTGCGGCTGGTGACGGGGCAGGTGGCGGAGATGGAGCGGCGGGTGAAGGAGATCGACGCGCTGCTGGAGACGGAGGAGTTCGACCTGGCGGCGACGCGCGCGGCGCTCTCGCGCATCTCCGCCCGCGGCATCCCGGAGTCGGACGCGCGCTGGCAGAGCCTGAGCGTCCGGGTGCGCAACATCGAACGGCTGCACGGCATCCGGGAGCGGACGCTGGAGGACCTGGAGAAGATCTCCCTCAAGCTGGAGGAGATGAGCTCCCGGTTGAAGCTCCTCCGCTTCGCCGGCCGCCCGGACGCGGAGGTGGTCCAGCTGTTCAAGGAGGTCGCGGACAGCGTGGAGGACGTCACCGAGGGGCTGATGGCCGCGGCGGGGTAGATTGCGGAGCGGAAGCCTGATGGGTCCGCTCTACGCGTACAGCCTGGTGCCGGTGCTGTCGGTCGCGTTCCTGCTCTTCTTCACCGCGGCGCTGCGGGGGCGGAACGCGCGGGGGCTGGCGATCTACTGCCTGACCATCGGGGTGTGGACGGGGGCGCTGCTGTGCATCTCCTTCCCCAAGGTGGCGCCGCTGGGCGAACGGTTGGCGGCCATCGGCGCCTTCACCGCGGCCGGCTACCTCCACGCCGCCTACGACGTCACCGCCCAGCGCTCCTACAAGCTGGTGGTGCTGGCGTACCTGGCGGCGCTCACCATCACGCTCCTCGGCGTCCTCCGCCCCGGCCTCCTCTACGGGCCGCTGGCGATGGCGCGGGGTCCCTTCTTCTGGCCGGCGATGGCGCTGGCCGTGATCTCCGCCACCATCCCGCTGACCACGCTGGCCATCGCGTACCGGCGCGCGGAGGCGGAGCGGAAGGCGCTGCTGCGGAACCTCGCGGTGGCTGGAGTGCTGGGGTACGCGGGCGGGATGGGGAACGCGCTGCTGCTCTCCTCCGGGCGCGCGCTCCCGTTCGGGATGCTGGCGGTGCTGGCGTCGCAGCTGGTGCTGGCCAACGTCATCCGGGCCCACCAGCCCCCTCGCGACCGGAGGCTGCTGGAGCGGAGCCTGCTCTACTCCGCGCTCGCCGCGCTCCTCTCCGCCGGCTTCCTCTTCGGCGTGATGTCGCTGATGTCCTCCAACGCCGAGCCGCTCCTCGCCCAGTACCGCGTGGGCGCGCTCTTCCTCCTCTTCATGGCCGCGCTCGCCTTCGAACCGCTCCGCCAGCAGGTGCAGGGGTGGATCGGCCGGCGGCTGTTCCAGGGCCGCGCGGGGGCGGAGGAGCTGGCGACGGCGCTGGCGGACAGGGAAGCGCGCGCGGACCACGCCGAGCGGCTGGCGGAGCTGGGGCAGTTCACCTCCGCCGTGGCCCACGAGGTGCGCAACCCGCTGGGCGTCCTCTCCGCGCACCTCAAGGGGCTGGAGCGCAAGGGCGTGGACGCGGAGTCCGTCCAGGCCATGCGCGAGCAGATCGAGCGCGCCGGCCACTTCGTGGACGAGCTCCTCCGCTACGGCCGCCCGCGCCCGCTGGAGCTGCGGATGGTCGACCTGGACGCCACCGTGGACCTCGCGCTCTCCACCGCACGCCAAGGCCTTGGCGACGCCGTCCCGCAGGGATTGGAGGTGGTGCGCGAGCGCGCGGGCGACGGCGCGCTGCTGGAGGCGGACCAGGCGCAGCTCTCGCAGGTGCTGGTGATCTGCGTGGAGAACGCGCTGCTGGCGCTCAACGGAAAGCCCTCGCCGCGGCTGAAGATCTCCACCGCGGTGCATGGCGATCGCGCGACGCTGGCGATCGAGGACAGCGGCCCGGGGATTCCCCCGGAGCTGGCGCCGCGCCTCTTCCAGCCCTTCGTCACCGGCCGCGGCCGCGACGGCCCCCGCCGCGGCACCGGCCTGGGGCTCGCCATCGCCCGCGGCATCGTCGAGCGGCACGGCGGGAAGATCTCCGCGGGAAAGTCGGAGGCGCTCGGGGGGGCGAAGTTCGAGATCTCCTTCCCGAAGATCCAGGCGGTGCTCGCCGCCGCGGGGGCGTTAGAGTCCCAGGGCCCGTGACCGCCGCCCCTCGCCGACGAGTCCTGCTGGTGGATGACGACGCCGCCTTCCGCAAGGTGTACGCGGGGCTCCTCCGCGACGCCGGCTACGAGGTGCGCGAGGCGGCGGACCGCGAGGGCGCGCGCAAGGCGCTGGAGGGCGAGCCGCCGGAGGTGGTGCTGCTGGACCTGATGCTCCCGCCGGACGGGACGGTGGAGGCCGGCCTGCAGCAGTTGGAGCAGGTCCTGGCCCGCGCGCCCGGCGCGAAGGTGGTGGTGGTCTCCGGCGCCGGCGACACCCGCCACATGCTCTCCGCGGTGAAGGTCGGCGCCTACGACTTCCTCACCAAGCCGGTCGACCCGGACGTGCTCCTCGTCGTGGTGGAGCGCGCGGCCGCCCGGCTCGGCCTGGAGGCGCAGGTGCGCTCGCTGCAGGCCACGCTCGCCCAGGCCCGCCCGGACCGCGCCATGGTCGGCGAGAGCCCGGTCTTCCTCGCCGCCGTCGCCATGGCCGAGAAGATCGCCCTCAGCGACCTCCCCGTCCTCGTCACCGGCGAGAACGGCACCGGCAAGGAGCTCCTCGCCCGCTCCGTCCACCAGTCCAGCCGCCGCAAGGACGGGGCCTTCGTCGCGGTGAACTGCGGCGCCCTCGCCGAGACCCTCCTGGAGACGACGCTCTTCGGCCACGTGAAGGGCTCCTTCACCGGCGCCACCCGCGACCACAAGGGCCTCTTCGTCGAGGCGGACGGCGGCACCCTCTTCCTCGACGAGGTGGCGGACATGCCGCCGTCGCTCCAGGTCAAGGTCCTCCGCGCCATCGAGTACGGCGAGATCCTCCCCGTCGGCGCGGACCGCCCCTCCCGCGTCGACGTGCGCGTGATCTCCGCCACGCACAAGGACCTCCTCCAGGCCCAGCGCGAGGGCGCCTTCCGCGAGGACCTCTACTGGCGGCTCAAAGGCGTGGAGATCCGCCTCCCGTCCCTGCGCGAGCGCACCGCCGACATCCCGCTCCTGGCCAAGCACTTCCTCAACCAGTCCGCCCAGCTCACCACCGACGGCCGCCCGCGCCTCCTCTCCGACGCCGCGCTGGAGGCGCTCGCCCAGCACCCCTGGCCCGGCAACCTCCGCGAGCTCCGCCACGAGATGCAGCGCGCCGCCGTCCTCGCCGGCGACCGCCGCGAGATCCAGCCCGAGGACCTCTCCTTCACCGGCGCCGAGCGCCCCCGCCCTGCCGCCGACGGCCCGCCCGGCTCCACCCTCCAGGAGAAGATCGAGTCCCTCGAGCGCCGCGAGATCGAGGCCGCCCTCCAGAAGCACAACAACAACCGCACCCACGCCGCCGCCGCCCTCGGCCTCTCCCGCCAGGGGCTGCTCAAGAAGCTGGAGCGGTACGGGCTGAGCTAGGCGCTCAGAACAGCCGGATCCCCACGCCCAGCACCAGCGCGTACCCCAGCCGCCCCACCGTCACGCCCAGCGGCTCCTTGATCCAGTCCATCCCGACCTGCCCCAGCGCCGTCGCGGTGACGTCGTCCGACAGGTACAGCTCCACCCCGCCGCCCCCGAGCGCCCGCAGCCGCCCGCCGCCGCCGGCGCCGATGGCCCAGTCGAACGGCACGTCCACCCGCGCGAGGATCTGCAGCGTGTCGATCACCCGGTACGTGAGCGCCGCGCCGCCCAGCACCCGCAGCCCGGCGAAGCCGAACGTCGCCGGGTCGAAGTACCGCGATCCCGAGCTGAGCGTCGCCCCCACGCCGAGGAACGGCCCGTAATCCAGCCGCCCCCAGTGGTAGAGCGCGTACTTCCCGATCAGCTCCCCGGTGACGGTGAGCGTCAGGTAGTCGACGCGCGCGCGCGCCTCCCACTCCGCGATCCCCAGCCCCTGGCGGAACCCGGCGCCCACCTCCGGTAGGCCGATGAAGGCGTACGCGGCGGTCGCGCCGGCCGGCAGCGAGGCCGGACCTACTGCCGCTCCGAAGCTTTCCTTCTTGTCGGAGGGGGAGGTGGGCGTGGAAGCCCCCGTCGCGGCGAGGGTGATCCAAAGAATGGCGGCTGACACGTTCATCAAGCGTCACCATGGCGGCGGGGCGCCTCGACCGTCCAGCACAAAAGAGGTAAAATGCGCCCCCTTTCAACAGGCCGGGTCCGAGTAAACGTGAGCGTTCACTCGGTTTTTAGGTAGCAGGGAACAGGAACGAGATGCCCCCCGTCAGCGCCACACCGCTGTACTCCTTCTCGCCGCGCGGCGCCGCCGCGGTGGCGTACCGGGTGGCGTCTGCGTACGGAGGCGCGCCCGGCCCGGCCAGGCGCCGCCCGCTGATGGCCAGCTCCGTCGCCGAGGTGGCGCCGCTGCGGATCCTGGTGGTGGAGCCGGACGCGCGCACCCGCTCGCTGCTGGAGGTGGGGCTGTCCCGCGCCGGGTTCAAGGTGATCGTCGCCCACACCCTGGCGGAGGCGCAGGACCTGATGGGCGTGGGCCGCCCGCTCCCGTCGATGCTGGTGTGCGAGACGGACCTCCGGGGCGAGGACGGCTTCCGCTTCTGCAGTCAGCTCCGCGCCGACCTCCGCACCGCGCAGGTGCCGGTGGTGATGCTCTCCCAGCGCCCGGAGTCGTTCCACCTGGAGATGGCCGGCGGCGCGGGCGCGGACGACTACCTGCCCAAGCCGATGTTCCTCAACGACGTGGTGGCGCTCGCCAAGCTCAAGGCCGGCGAGTCCGCCTCGCAGGCGGTGTTCGCCGCCGACAGCGCCCACCTCCCCATCGGCGAGCTGCTCCGCGCGCTGCTGGCCGGGATGCGCTCCGGCCACATCGAGCTGAAGGACGGGACGGCGCGGCTCTCCTTCCGGCAGGGCCAGGTGGTGGACTGCGAGGTGGAGGGCGTCCGCGGCGCCCGCGCGCTCTCGCGCATGCTGCTTCTGGCGCGCGGCCCGTACCAGGTCACCTTCGGCCCCGCGCTCGCCCGCGGCTCCCTCTGCGTCGACCTGCGCGAGCTGTGCCGGTCGGTGCTGCCGGACGTGGCGCGGTCCCGCCGGGCGCAGGAGCGGTCGCTGCCGCTGGAGGCGGTGCTGCAGCCGGACACCGCGCGGCTGCGCGAGGTGCTCCCGGACCTGCCGGACGGGGTGAGCTCGCTGGTGCGCCTGTTCAACGGCGAGCGCACCCTCAAGCAGGTGCTCCTCCGCTGCGAGCTGCCGGAGGCGAGCGCGCTGCTGATCACCACCCGGCTCTACGGCCTGGGCGCGCTCGGCCCCGAGGAGTCGCGCGTCCTGGCGGCGCCGGACGCGCCGCTGGCGGTGGTGACCATCACCTCGCCGGACAACCTGGAGCAGGCGCTGGCCTCCGCCGCGGAGCGCGCTCCAGCTCCCGCGCTCGCGCTCGCGCCGACTCCGGCCGCCGAGTCGTTGCCCGCGCCGCCGCCGCCGCCCCCGGAGGTTGCCCCGGCCCCGACCCCGACCGCGGCGCCCGCGGAGCCGGCCCGGCCGTACCTCCGCGCCCAGCTGCAGGACGACTTCGCCGAACGCCTGGACGAGGCGCTCCAGCGCGCGGCGGCCGCGACCGCGCTGGCCGCGCTCACCCCGCCGAGGACGTCCATCGTCGACGTCCACTACTTCGCGTCGAAGCGGGCGTCCGGGACGATCACGCAGCCGCTGCCCATCGCCGCGATCCGCCCGCGCCGGTGGTGGCGGAGCGCGCAGGCGAAGGTGGCGGCGGGCGCGCTGGCGCTGTTCCTCGGCTCGGCGGCGGTGGGGTCGGTGCTCTTCCGCCCGGCGGCCACCGAGGCGCCGGCCCCGGCCGCGGCGAGCTTCTCGGTGCTGCCGGACTGGCTGGCGCCGCGCGCGGAGGGCACCTCCGAGAGCTGGGTCACCCTCGGCCGCCGCTACTACGACGAGGGGGACCTGGAGGCCGCCAAGGCCGCCGCGGTCCAGGCGCTGGAGGTGGACCCGGAGAGCGGCCCGGCGCTGCTGCTGCTGGCCACCATCCAGTACGGGATGAACCAGCCGGTGCAGGCCAAGGCGGCGCTGCGGCGCTACCTGGCGGTGGATCCAGACGGCCAGTTCGCCCCCGAGGCCCGCACCCTCCTCGAGCGCTGAAGCCATGTCCGGCCACAACCGCTGGACGAAGATCAAGCGCAAGAAGGAGGCGATGGGCGCCACCAAGGGCAAGCTCTTCAACAAGATCATCAAGGAGCTGACCGTGGCGGCCCGGCTGGGCGGCGGGGACCCCGCCGGCAACGCGCGCCTCCGCGTAGCGATGGACGCGGCCAAGGAAGCGAACATGCCCAACGAGCACATCCAGCGCGCGATCAAGAAGGGCACCGGCGAGCTGGAGGGCACCCACTACGAGGAGATCCGCTACGAGGGCTACGGCCCGGCGGGGGTGGCGATGATCGTGGAGTGCCTGACGGACAACCGCTCGCGGACGGTGGCGGACGTGCGCGCCGCCTTCTCCAGGGGCGGCGGCAACATGGCCGCGGAGCACGCGGTGGCCTGGATGTTCCACCGCAAGGGCAGCATCGCGGTGAAGCCCGGCCCCACCGAGGACCAGGTGATGGAGCAGGCGATCGACGCCGGCGCCGAGGACGTGATCAACCACGGCGCGGACGGCTTCGAGGTCCGAACCGAACCGGACAGCCTCCACGCCGTCGCCTCCGCCCTGCAGAAGGCCGGGGTGAAGCTGGGCGAGCAGAAGTGGATCTTCGTCCCGGAGAGCACCATCAAGCTGGAGGCGGACAACGCCCGGAAGATGCTCAAGCTGATGGAGCTGATGGAGGAGTGCGACGACGTGCAGCACGTCCACGCCAACTTCGAGATGGACGACGCGCTGATGGAGCAGCTGGCCGCCGAGTGACTCCGGTCAGGGCTGCCGGTAGGACGACACCGTGTCCGCGGCGATCTGCTGGAGCGCCTTCGCCGTCCCCGCGTCCAGGCCCCCGGTGAAGGCGTTCCCCACCGCGCTCCTCCCGTAGAGCATCTGGAAGAACACGCACGCGGCGAGGTACGTGCCGGCCTCGGAGGGGTGGCTCCCGTCCGACTGGTAGAGCTGGAGCTGCGGCTGCTGCTGGCGCGTGGTCCGCCACGCGATACCCACCGGCGCCACCGGCACGTGCAGCCGCGCGGCGATGGTCTCGTACCCGCGGATCAGCCGGTCCTGCATGGCGTCGTAGGTGTCGCCGGGGACGTTCTCGAGGTCTCCGTTCTGCCGGCCCCAGGTGAGGTACAGCATGGCGCGCGTCCCCGCGTCGCGCCCCGCGGCGTCGAGCTGGGTGACGTACGGGTAGAGGTCCGTCTCCAGGACGGAGAGGTCGAAGGACGGCTCCTGGCTCTGGTCCTGGAGCACCATCCAGTCGAAGTGGCTCCCGGAGAGCAGCGCCGTGTCCGCGCCGGAGTCCCAGTGCTGCTTCAGCGTGGAGCCGCCCGGGCACTCCTGGACCTGCTCGAAGCGGCGGGCGCCGCCGGCGTCGGCGAGCTGGCCCACCATGGAGGGCAGGTCGTTGACGTAGGTGTAGCTGTTGCCTACCCACAAGGTGCGCAACGGGTCCTTGGACGCGGAGGCGCACGCGCACAGGACCACCGCCAGCAACAGCCGGCGGGAATTTCTGGAGCCGGTTCCGTTCAACGGTCGAACCCTACACCTTCCGGAGCGCTTCACCGTGAGAACCCACCTCCTTCGAGCCTTGTGGCTGGCCCTGCCGTTGCTGGCGGCGTGCGGCCCAGGCCCGGGCGACACCCCGGCGCCGGCGCCGGACATGGCCCAGTCACAGCAGGACCTCTGCGCCCAGCCCAACTACCTCGCCAACCCGAGCTTCCAGAACGTGGGGCCGCTCGGCTCGTCCACCACGGTGACGCTGAGCGCGCCGGGCGGCGCCGGTGCGTCCGCGGCGGACCAGTGGACGCTGTTCATGAACAACCCGGGCACCATCCGCACCAACCTCCAGCCGTCCACCCGCCCGTTCGACTTCACCAACATGATCCACGTCCTCACCACCGCTCCCGGGGACGGCCTGGTGCAGGTGTTCCTGCCCTACAACAGCGGGCCGACCAAGGTGATCGCCTCCGCCATGGTGTACGTGGTGCGCGGGCAGGTCGCCATCGGCACCGGCAACGGCGGCGGCACCGGCTACGACGCGTTCAGCACCACCACCGGCGCCTGGGAGCTGATCCGCGCCGAGAACCGCGGCATCCCGGCCAACGAATTCATCATCTACGCCACCAGCCCGGGCGGCGCGGAGTTCTACGTCGACTACGCCTCCGTGTACTTCTCGCCCAACCTCCTCTCCAACCCGACCATGGCCCAGCCGGGCCCGGGCGGCACGTTCACCGACGTGACGACCGTCGTCCCGGGCACCGCGGGCGACTCCGCGGCGGCGAGTTGGACGCTCTTCACCAACAACCCGGGCCGCATCGTCAGCGAGCAGCTCAACTCCACGCTCGCCGGCATGACCAAGATGCTCCACGTCATCACCTGGGCGCCGTCCAACGGCGCGGTGCAGGTGTTCCCGGGTTCGGCCTCGTGCACCGCCAACGGCCCGGCGCACACCGACGCCGTCGCCTACGTCTGGGTCCGCAGCGGGCAGGTCTGCATCGGCACCGGCAACGGCGGCCTCACCCAATGCGACGCGTACAGCAGCTTCCACAACACCTGGGAGGTCCTCGAGGCGCACAACGGCGTCTCGCCCGCCAACGAATTCATCGTCTACGCCACCAGCCCGGGAGGGGCGGACTACCTCATCGGCTTCGCGCGGGTGAACGAGACTCCTTAGACGTTGCGCGCGCTGAGCCAGCAGTGGGCTCCACGGCCGCCGGGGAGAGGACCCCCTTTCCGGCGGCCGCGTCTTTGCGGGGATCGACAGGCCGGATCGCCCTGGGGTACAACGCTAAACACCTGTTCCGTTCCCGGAGGGGGAGCGTTGCGCGTCCTCGGAATCGACCCCGGCAGTCGCTTCATGGGCTACGGCGTGGTGGAGGAGGCCCGGGGGCGGCTCGAGCACGTGGCGCACGGGGTGATCCGCGCCGGCGCGGGCCCCCTGGAGCAGCGGCTCAAGCACATCGGCGCGCAGCTCCGGCTGGCGCTGCAGACCTACGAGCCCGAGGCCGTGGCGGTGGAGGGCGTGTTCACCCTCCGCAACCCGCGCAGCGCGCTCATCCTGGGGCACGCGCGCGGGGTGGCGCTGCTGGTGGCCGCGGAGGGCGATCTCCCGGTGCACGAGTACTCGCCGGCGCGGGTGAAGCGCGCGGTGGGGGCGGGCGGGGCGGACGGCAAGGACGCGGTGGCCCGGATGGTCCGCACCTTCCTCCAGGTCTCCGAGATCGAGCGCGCCGACGCCAGCGACGCCCTGGCGGTGGCCATCTGCCACCTGAACGCGGCCCGCGGACGGCTGGTCGCGCGCGCGCCTTCCACCGCCGCCCGTTCGCGCGGCACCGGCGGCGGCCGCTTCTCCGCGATCGCCGGCCGGCTGGCCCCCGCCTACCAGCGCTTCGGAGGTGCGCGCGGGTGATCGCCTCGCTCGAGGGCGTGGTGGCGGAGAAGAACCTGGGCGACGCGGTGATCGACGTCGGCGGCGTGGGCTACCGGGTGAGCTTCTCCCTGCTGGCGCTGACGCGCCTCCCGGACGAGGGCCAGCGGGCGAAGGTCCGCGTGCGCACCGTGGTCCGCGAGGACGCCTTCGAGCTGTTCGGGTTCCTCAGCCGCGCCGAGGAGGACATGTTCCTCCTGCTGACGTCCGTCTCCCACGTGGGGCCGCGGCTGGCGCTCACCGTGCTCTCCGGGCTGGAGGTGGAGCAGTTGGTGAACGCGCTCTCCCGCGGCGAGGTGGGGCGGCTGACGAAGATCCACGGGGTGGGGAAGAAGACCGCGGAGCGCCTCGTCCTCGAGCTGAGGGACAGGGTGAAGACGGTGGGGCTGGAGGCGCGCGGCGAGAAGCGGCCGGCGCCCGCCCCCGCCGCCCAGGGCGCGCGCGCGGACCTGGTCTCGGCGCTGCTCAACCTGGGCTACAAGGCGCCGCAGGCGGAGAAGGCGGCCGACACCGCCGCCGAGCGCGCCGGCGAGGACGCCTCCTTCGAGCTGCTCTTCCGCGAGGCGATGAGCGTGCTGCGGACCGGGAGCTGACCCGCGGCGCCTCCGCCCGCTACTGGAGCTTCCACTCCAGGCCCACGGCCACCGCCACGTCGGGCACCACCGGGCCGCCGAACCGGAAGCCGGACGGGTTCACCGCCGTGCCGGCGCGCACGCGCAGGGTCGCCGCCCAGCTGCGGTCGATGAAGTACTCCAGGACCGCCTGGCCCAGGATCGGCACGGCGAAGCCGCCGGCGGCGTTGAAGGTGATCCACATGGGCAGCTCGAGGCCCAGGGAGGCGGAGAGCGTGGGCCCGATGGGGATGCCGACGGTGGCGCCCACCGGCAGCACCAGCCCGAGCACGAAGTCGCCGATGGGGAAGTACGAGAACAGCCCCGCGCCGACGTGGATTCCCCCGCTGATGCCGGCGATCTCCAGCAGCCGGATGCGGAGCGACGCCTCGAGGTGCCCGCCGAGCAGTCCGGTGTTGGAGGGGAGGCTCTCGTACGCGTAGTTCCCATCCAGGCGCACGGCGACGTCGGTGGTGGCGTTCAGCGCGCGCAGGTAGCCCACCGACAGCCCGGGGAACCCCAGCTCCACCGTCACCGCCTGGCCCTCGCCGTCCAGCCCTTGCGCGCCGAAGGCGGACCAGCCTGGACCGCGGGAAGCGGAAGAGGCCGCGGGCGCGGGCTTCGGCTCCTCGGGCGGGGGCGGCGGCGCCGCCGCGGGCTTGGGCGCGGGTGGCTTCGGGGCCGGGGGCGGCGGCATCGGCAGGTTGGTGGCCGGCGTCTCCGGCGCGGGCGTCACCTCGGGCGCGGGCGTGGTGGCGGTGGTGGGCTGCGTCTTCGAGCCGGTGGGAGGGCGCTTTTTCGTGGTGGTGGTCCCGGCCGCGGCGGCGGGACCCGCCAGGAGAACACCGACCGCCGCTACCGCCAGGATGCGTCCAGTGGTCGACACGGCCCCTCCCTTCGCGCTGAGTGCGACAGGGCCGCCATCCTAGCGCTATCATTGTTCACCGCAGGACATTCGCTGGACGGCGCCGGAGGCCGGGCGCCCGAGGGGTCTTCTCATGCATCGTCGCCTTGTCGTGTTCGCGGCGCTCACCGCCGCGCTGGTCCAGGGGTGCACCGGCTGTGGCCAGGGCTCGTCGTTCCCCGTCGGCTCCATCTCCGGGAGGGTCACCAGCCTCATCGACGGGAGCCCGCTCAAGGACGTGACCGTGAGCGTGGCGCTGAAGGCGCCGGTGACCACGGACTCCAACGGCTACTACGAGATCAAGGACCTCCCGGCGGGGAACACCTACCGGGTGAGGTTCTCCCTCACCGGATACGTGGGGCGCTTCGGCGACGGGACGCTGCCGGACGCGGCGGGCAACTACCCCCAGGGCAACGCGGTGGCGGAGGTGAACACCGCGCTCTCCACGGACAAGGCGGGCATCACCGGCCGGGTGTACCTCTCCGGCGGCAACCCCGCGGCCAACGCCGTCGTCGGCATCGACCTGCGCGGGTCGAACTTCGACCTGGCGCAGCAGGTGAAGACGGACGCCAACGGCGACTTCAACATGACCGGCCTGCCGGGCTCGCCCACCGGCATCCCGGTCACCGTGGTGGTCCAGCCGTTCGACCAGGACGGGGACGGCCGCGCGGACTACGGCGTGGTGCAGGTCTCCGGGAACACGTTCCCCGACGTCGTCACCCGCGTCGACGTGGACCTGCGGTCGGCCGCCAACTCGGTGCTGCTGCTCTCGTCCAACATGGATGACGGCACGCACGCCGCGGACGGCGCCGGCAACGACTCGCTCAAGCTGGTCTTCAACCGCGGCCTGGTGAAGGACGCGGTGGTGGTCACGCTCACCGACACGGACCAGGCGCGGGCGATCGGCACCGGCCTGGCGTTCGACGCCACCTCCTCCATCGTCACCGTCACCCCCGCGGGCGGCAAGCTGACCGTGGGCGACAACTACCGGCTCAACATCACCGTCCGCGCGGACAACTCGGCCACCGGGACGTTCAACCGGAACTTCCGCGAGGTGGTCACCGGCTCGGGGCTGGGCCAGGTCACCGGCCTGACCGTCACCCCCCTGACGGTGGACTGGCGAACCACCTCGTTCACGCTGCGGTGGAACCCGCTCGCGGGCGCGAACACCTACCGCGTCTACGTCAAGGACACCGGCAACAACGGCGCCTACCAGCTGATGGGCACCCCCATCGGGAGCACGCCCACGCCGGGGGCGACGGTCAACCTGCCCGCGGCGTTCGACTGGTTCGCCGCCGACGGCATCCAGACGCCGTTCGCCAACGGCGTGGGGGTGGACTTCGTGGTCATCCCGGCGGACATCATCGGCAACTTCGTCGACCCCTCCACGGCCACGCCCGTCCACCGCGCCGACAACACCGCGCCCCGCATCTCCTCCGCCGCCCAGGGCGGTTCGGCGGACAACACCGCCGGCTCGTCGCCGGCCACCGTCACGCTG
>DASRBA010000401.1:0-3633 GCA_035637895.1 Myxococcaceae bacterium | reverse complement strand
CCAGGTACGCGTTCCCCGCCAGCGAGAGGCTGCCCTTGGTGACCGCGATCATCAAAAGGCAGATCAGCAGCGAGAGCCCGACCGAGAGGGCGGAGGGGAGGGAGGCCCAGATCGCCTCGGCGAGCCGGGACCGCGGGGCCTCCGCCTCGGTGACGGTGGCGTTCGGCTCAGCCATGGGCCGCGCCTCCCAGCATCAGCGCGCCCAGCTCGCGCTCGTCGGCGCCGCGGGGCCGCTCGCCCACCACCTTGCCCTCGAACATGACGTAGATGCGGTCCGACAGGGCCAGGACCTCCTCCAGGTCGAGGGAGACGAGGAGCACGCCGGTGCCGCGCGCCTTCTCCTCCACCAGCTTGCGGCGCACCGCGGCCACCGCGGCGATGTCCAGGCCGCGGGTGGGCTGGACGGCGACCAGCAGCTTCGGCTGCGCGTCCAGCTCGCGCGCGAAGACCACCTTCTGCTGGTTGCCGCCGGAGAGCCGGCCGCAGGGGACGGACGGGTCGCGGGGGCGGACGTCGTAGGTCTCCGCCAGCGACTCGGTCCGCTCGCGCCGGCCGGTGAAGTCGATCCACGGGCCCTTCGCGAACGGCGGCTGCTCCTGCCGGCCCAGCGACACGTTCTCGTCCACCCGCATGGGCCCCACGATGGCGTGGAGCAGCCGGTCCTCGGGGACGTGGCTGACGCCGCGGTGGCGCGCCTCGTGCGGGTCGAGCTTCCCGGAGCGCCCCGCCAGCCGCAGCTCGCCGCGCTCCGCCGGCCGCAGCCCGGTCACCACCTCCGCCAGCTCGCGCTGCCCGTTCCCGTCCACCCCGGCGATGCCGACGATCTCCCCCGGCCGCACCTCCAGCGTCGCCCCGGTGAGCTTGGGCCCGGCGCACACGCCGTCCAGCCGGAGGATGGGCTCGGCGGCGGGGGCGGCGATCGGCGCGGCGGCGCCCGGCGCGGCGGTGGGCACCTCGACCGTGGCCTGGAGCGTCCGCGCGCCCGCGCCGCCGCCCTCCTCGCCGGTGATCATCAGGTCCGCCAGCCGCCGGGCGTCCGTGTCCTTCGACGCCACCGAGGCGACCATCTTCCCCCGGCGCATCACGCAGATCCGCTGCGCGAAGGCCAGCACCTCCTTGAGCTTGTGGCTGATGAGGACGACGGTCTTGCCTTCGGCGGCCAGGCCGCGCGCCACGCGGAACAGCTCGTCCGCCTCCTGGGGCGTGAGCACGGCGGTGGGCTCGTCCAGGATGAGCACCTGCGCCCCGCGGTGGAGCGCCTTGACGATCTCCACCTTCTGCTGCGAGCCCACCGTCAGCTCGGAGATGCGCGCCTTCGGGTCCAGCTGGAAGCCGAACCGCTTGCAGGTGGCCTCCACCTCCTGCTGCGCGCGCTTGAGGTCCAGCAGCCCGCGCCGGGTGGGCTCCCGCCCCAGCACCACGTTCTCCGCCACGGTGAGCGTGGGCACGAGCATGAAATGCTGGTGCACCATGCCGATGCCGCGGGCGATGGCGTCCTTGGGGCCGCGGAGGCGGACGCGCTCGCCGCCGATGCGCAGCTCGCCCTGGTCCGGGTGGTAGAGCCCGTAGAGGACGTTCATCAGGCTGGACTTGCCGGCGCCGTTCTCCCCCACGAGGGCCAGCATCTCGCCCTGCTGGATGTCCAGGGACACGTCGTCCAGCGCGACCACCTTCCCGAACACCTTGGTGATGTGACTGAGCTGGATCAGGCGCGCGGACTCTAGTTCGATTCCGGTCATGACCGCGATGAACCGAGTGATGGCCGCCCTGGCGCTGGCCGGGCTGACCGGGTGCGCCAGCGTGGGCGGGAGTGGCGGGAGCGCGGACCGGTGCCCCGGCGGAGTCCAGCCGGGCCGGTGGGTGAAGATGGCCGACCAGCCGGGCGCGGGCCTGGACAGCGTGGGGCCGCCCGGGCGCGCCGGCCAGCGCATCCTCACCCTCACGTCCTACTGGCCGCCGGCCGGGTTCATCTATGACGCGTGCGCGGACCGGTGGCGGCCCATGTCCACCGCCGGCGCGCCGAAGGAGACCGGCGCCCGCTACTGGAACGGGCGCGAGCTGATCGCCGTCCCCGCCGGCGCCGCCGCCTTCGCCTACGACCTGGAGCGCGACGCCTGGTCCCCGCGCGGCGCCATCCCGCGGGGGTGGACGGCGCCGCCCGAGCAGTACCGCCTGGAGACGCCGTACGTGCTGTTCGTGCGCGGGCCGATGGCGAAGGGCGACTTCGGGCCGGGCGGGTTCGTCTGGGACACGCGGACCGGCACCGCCGCGCCCATCGGCGGCGACGCGCTCTCCATGCGCGCCACGACCTCCTCCGCGTGGGTCGGCGAGCGCTTCGCCACCTGGGGCGGCGTCGTGGAGCCGCACCAGCCCGGGCCGTGGCTCTCCGTGGGCGACGGCGGCGTCCTGGAGCGCAAGGGAGACGCGTGGGCGTGGCGGAAGATGACCGCCCGGGGCGCGCCCTCGCCGCGGGCCCCGGAGACGGCGGCGGCGAGCGGGTCGCGGCTGGTGGTGTGGGGCGGGTGGACCGTGGTGGCGAACAAGCAGGAGTGCTTCACGGACGGCGCCGCCTACGACGTGGAGGCGGACTCCTGGCGACCCATCCCGTCGGCCGGCGCGCCCTCGCCTCGCCAGCACTCCATCAGCGTGGGCACCGACCGGCACTTCGTCGTGATGGGCGGCGACGCCGCGTGCGACGCGCAGCGGAAGTCGCTCCCGGACGGCGGGGTGTTCGACCTCGAAGCCGGGACCTGGAAGTCGTTCACGCTGCCCGGGTGGGTGGCGCGGGAGTACGCGGACGTCACCGCGCTGGACGACGGCCGCGTCCTCATCCTCCCGCGCGTCTCGAACGGCCTGGTGGGCACCTGGATGGCGGTGCTCGACCCCGCCACCGCCCAGGTGACCCGCGTGGAGCTCCCCAGGGAGCTGCAGAACCGGACGGGGACGCAGGCGGTGGTCATGGGCCGCCGCCTCTTCCTCTTCGGCGGCAACCGGCCTCTCCCCCGGCCGGACTGCCACGGCATCACCCCGTGCGACGCGGCCGGCCCTACTTCCGAGGCCACGCCGGGCGGAATGGTCTACGGTCTGTGACCCCAATGCGACCTTCGTTCATCGACTACGAGTCACCGCTGCCCCCGCCGGGCGCCAAGCCGAAGCCGAAGCCTGGGCCGAAACCGAAGCCGAAGCCCGTCACCACCCAGGCGGTCGGCGAGGAGCAGGGGCGGCAGGTCCTGCCGCCCCAGACGCGAGGCGAGACCCGGTGACCCCCTACGAGCTGATCAAGGCCAAGCGCGACGGTCGCGCGCTGGCGCCGGAGGACATCCTCGCGTTCGTCGACGGCTACACCGAGGGGGAGATCCCCGACTACCAGATGTCCGCGCTGCTGATGGCCATCTTCTTCCGCGGGCTGGAGGCGGAGGAGCTGGGGGCGTGGGCGAAGGCGATGCTGGAGTCCGGCGACCTCCTGGACCTCTCCGACATCGCCGGGGTGAAGGTGGACAAGCACTCCACCGGCGGCGTGGGCGACAAGGTCTCGCTGGTGCTCGCGCCGCTCGTCGCCGCCTGCGGCGCTGCGGTCCCGATGGTCTCCGGCCGCGGGCTCGGGCACACCGGTGGCACCCTCGACAAGCTCGA
>DASRBA010000400.1:0-3031 GCA_035637895.1 Myxococcaceae bacterium | reverse complement strand
GCTGGCCAAGGCGGCGGGGGCGGCGTTCGTGAAGACCTCCACCGGCTTCTCCGGCGGCGGCGCCACCGCCGAGGACGTGGCGCTGATGCGCAAGGTGGTGGGCGACGAGATCGGCGTCAAGGCCTCCGGCGGCGTCCGCTCCGCCGAGGACGCGATGAAGATGATCGCCGCCGGCGCCAACCGGATCGGCGCGTCGGCGTCCGTGGCCATCGTCAGCGGGCAGAAGTCGAACGCGAAGTACTAGCCGGCTAGCGCGCCTCCGCCAGCGCCTTCTTCCGCGCCGCCTCGAACTCGTCGCCCGGCTTCCACTCCGGCATCTTCGGGTCGTTGGCGATGCGCAGCCCCGCCAGCAGCAGCAGCTGGGTGTCCTCCACCGCGCCCGCCCAGCTCCACGACGCGTCCACCTCGTCCGAAGGCTGGTGGTAGTGCTTGAGGATGTACTCGTTCTCCTGCTGCTCGCCCCAGTCGGCTGGGCGGCCGGCGTAGGTGGGGCCGCCGTGGAGGTAGATGCCGGGCACGCCGACGCGCGCGAAGCTGAACTGGTCCGAGCGGTAGAACCCGCCCCGCTCCGGGAACGGGTCGCCCTTCACCGTCCGCCCCTGCGCCTTCGCCAGCCCCTCCACCACCCCGTCCAGCGACGACTTCCCGTACCCGATGAACCCCAGGTCCAGCGTCTTGCCGTCCTTGTTGATGGAGTCGATGTTCAGGTCCGCGGCGATCTTCCCCACCGGGACCGTGGGGTGCCGCGCGTACCACTCCGACCCCAAGAGCCCCTGCTCCTCCGCGGTCACCGCGATGAACAGCAGCGTCCGCTTCGGCTTCTCCATCGCCGCCACCCGCGCCAGCTCCAGCAGCGTCGCGGTGCCGGACGCGTTGTCGAGCGCGCCGTTGTAGATGGTGTCCTCTCCCGGCGCGCCCGCCCGCTTCCCCAGGTGGTCGTGGTGCGCGGTGAACACCACCACCTCCTCCTTCAGCTTCGGGTCGGACCCCGGCACCCGGCCGATGACGTTCTCGCTCTCCATCCGCCGGACGCCGTTCTTGAACGCCAGCGACACCTTCACGCCCAGCGGCACCGGCCGGAAGTCCCGCTTCTCCGCCGCCGCCCGCAGCTGGTCCAGGTCCTGTCCGCCCAGCCTGGCGATGGCGCGCGACGCGTCCTCCGTCGCCCACCCGCGCGCCTGGAGCCTGGGCTCGTCCGGCGCGGCGGGCAGCTCGAACCTCTCGTTCACGCCCCAGGAGTTGACCACCACCTTCCACGGGTACGCGGCGGACGGCTCGGTGTGGATGATGATCACCCCCGCAGCGCCCTTCTTCGCCGCCTGCCAGTACTTGTAGTCCCACCGCCCGTACCAGAGCCGCGTCTTCCCCGCGAACAGCGCCGGGTCGCTCGACGGGTCGTTGTTCATCACCAGCAGGACCTTCCCCTTCACGTCCACGTCCTTGAAGTCGTCCCACTGGTACTCGGGCGCCACGATGCCGTAGCCGACGAACACCACCTCCGCCGCGTCCAGCTTCGCCTCCCCGGTCTGGTTGCCCGCCGAGACGACCATGTCCTTGCCCACCGCGAAGGAGAGCGGCGCGGCCGTCTTCCCCGCGGGCGGCGCGAACGTCACCGACGGCGGCGGCTTCACCTCCATGCCCACCATGGGCACTTTCTGGAAGTACGTCCCGCCCTCGCCGCCCGGCTCCAGCCCGTAGGCGCGGAACTGCGCGGCCACGTACTGCACCGCCAGCTCGTCGCCGCGGGTGCCGGGCAGCCGGCCCTCCAGCAGGTCGTCGGAGAGGAAGCGGGTGTGGGCCTCCAGCGCGGCGGCGGAGACCTTCGCGGAGGCGGCCTTCTCCGCGGCGGAGAGCGGCGCGGCCTTGGGAGCGGGGGCGGCGGAGAGCAGCGAGGTGACGAGGAGGTGGGCGAGCATGTCGGGTCGCGAACGGTACGGCAGATCGCCGCCTGGCGGAACGAAGTAGGCTGTTCGCCGCAATGACCTCCGCCCAGCGCGCCCAGATGAAGAAGGCCCTGCAGGAGCTTGAAGCGCAGCTGCTGGGGAAGGGCGCCCGCAAGGTGGATCCCAACCGCCCCGACGAGAGCGCGGTGGGCAGCGACGAGGACGAACAGCCGCTCAACGAGATGCTCCAGGCCATCGCCTCCAGCCGCAATCGTTCCGACGCGGAGGTGCTGGTCAGGGTGCAGCACGCCCTGGAGAAGCTGGCCTCGGACCCGGACGCCTTCGGCGAGTGCGAGGAGTGCGATGAAGAGATCGCGCTCGGCCGCCTGAAGGCGATGCCCTACGCCGAGCTGTGCGTGAATTGCCAGTCGAAGAAGGACCCGTCGCGAACGCTTCCCACCAGGAAGAGGTTGACCGATTACGTGTAGCGACGCTTCATTGCTCCCGGCGGGGGTCCCGCCAGGAGGAGGAGGCTCGTGGACGCAGCGGAGCTGGCGCGGCGCGCGGAGGCGTGGCGGAGGGCGGACCCGGACCCGGTGACGGCGCAGGAGCTGGAGCGGCTGATCGCCTCCGCCGACGACCGCGACCGCCGCGAGCTCTCCGATCGCTTCGCCGCCGAGCTGGAGTTCGGCACCGCCGGGCTGCGCGGCGTCATCGGCGCCGGGCCCAACCGGATGAACCGCGCGGTGGTCCGGCGCACCACCGCCGGCCTGGCCCGCTACCTCAAGGCGCAGGCCCCGGACGCCGCCGCCCGCGGGGTGGTCATCGGCCGCGACGGGCGGAGGATGAGCGCCGAGCTCGCCGAGGACACCGCGCGCGTGCTCGCCGCCGAGGGCATCCCCGCGCTGGTGCTGCCGCCCCTGGCGCCCACGCCGGTCACCGCCTTCGCCACCCTGAAGCTCCAGGCCGCGGCGGCGGTGATGGTGACCGCCAGCCACAACCCGCCCGAGTACAACGGCTACAAGGTCTACTGGGGCAACGGCGCGCAGATCATTCCCCCCCATGACGGCGGCATCGCCGCCGCCATCGCCAAGGTCGAGCCGGCGCGCGCGCAAAAGGTGATGGACGAAGCGCAGGCGCGGGCCGCC
>DASRBA010000399.1:0-21596 GCA_035637895.1 Myxococcaceae bacterium | reverse complement strand
GCGCACGCGCCCGTCCTCGATGCCGATGTAGTGGTCGGCGAAATCGAGCACCTTCTGGTCGTGGGTGGGGAAGATGAAGGTGGTGAGGAGCTGCTCGTTGAACATGCGCATGAGTTGCAGGATCCCTTCGCCCGTCTTGTGATCCAGGTTCGCGGTCGGCTCGTCGGCGAGCACGATGGCGGGCCGCGTGACCAGGGCCCGGGCGATCGCCACGCGCTGGCGCTGGCCGCCGGAGAGCTGGTCCGGGCGGTGGTCGGTCCGGTCCGCCATCTCCACCCGCTCCAGCGCCCGCCGCGCCGCCGCCCGCCGCTCCTTGCGCGACGCGTCCGCGTACACCAGCGGGAGCGCCACGTTGTCCAGCGCGGTCGCGCGGGGGAGCAGGTTGAAGGTCTGGAAGATGAAGCCGATCTTCTCGTTCCGCACGTGGGAGAGCGAGTCGTCGTCCATCGCCGAGACCTTCTCGCCGTCCAGCACGTACCAGCCGGCGGTGGGGGTATCCAGGCAGCCGATGAGGTTCATCAAGGTGGTCTTCCCGGAGCCGGAGGGCCCGATGATCGCCACGTACTCGCCGGGGTCGATCCGGAGGTCCACCCCGCGCAGGGCGCGCACCACCGTGTCGCCCATCACGAAGTCCCGCTCCAGCCCCTGCGCCTGGATGACCGGGTTCACGGCTTCACCTTCACCGGCACGCCGTCCGCCAGGCCCTTGGCGTTGAGGCTGGAGATGACCTGCTGGCCGTCGCTCACGCCGGAGACGATCTCGCTCCGCTCCCAGGAGCTCAGGCCCACCTGCACCTGGTGCTCCTTGGCGACGCCGTTCTCGATCACGTAGACCGTGCGCTTGGTGCCGCGGCCCACGATGACGTTGGTGGGCAGGTAGATCAGGTCGTTCTTCTCCGACACGCGCACGTCCATGTTGGCGGACATCCCCGGCCTCAGCCCCTTGGCCATCGCGCCCGGCAGGTCGGACACCTCCACCTCCAGCTTGAGGGTGCGCGCGCCCTTCTCGTCCTTGCGCACGGTGGGATCCATCCGGGACACCACCCCGGGGATCGGGTGGTTCGGCAGCGCATCCAGGCGGAGCGTGGCCTTCTGGCCCACCTGCACCTTGCCGATGTCCGCCTCGTCGATGGGCGCCTCCACCCGGAGGCGGGAGTCGTCCACCACCTGGAACACGACGGCGCCCACCGTCAGCTCGTCACCGGGGTCCACGGTGAGATCCGCCAGCAGCCCGTCGAACGGCGCGGTGAGCTCGGCGTGCGACCGCGCCACCTTGGCCACCTGCAGCGCGGCGGAGGCCTGGTCGAGCTGGGCGTGGGCCGCCTGCGCCGCGGCGTCCGACTCCTTGCTGCGCGCCTCCGAGTCGTCCGCCATCTGCTGCGTCTCCGCCCCCTTCTCCGCCAGGGACCGGTCCCGCTGCGCGCTCTTCTTCGCCGCCTCCGCGTGGGCGTCCGCCTGCGCCACCTGCGCCCGTTGCGCCTCCAGCGTGGCCTGCGCCTGGTGCAGCCGGGCGTCGAGGTCGGAGGCGTCCAGGACGACGACGGCGTCGCCCTTCTTCACCCGGTCGCCCCGCTTGTGCTTCACCGCCAGCACCCGGCCGGAGATCTCCGCGCGCACCTGCGCGTCCCGCTCCGCCATCACCTCGCCCGCGCTGGCGGAGGAGATCTCGTCCGTCACCGTGCCGCGCGCGGCCTTCACCACGTCCACGTCCAGCGGCTGCCGCTTCGCCATCGCCCGCAGGCCAGCGACGCCGCCCACCAGGACCAACACCGTGATGATGATCCCCCACGGCGCGCGGTTGCGCCGGCGCCGGGCGGCGGACGGCAGCGGTCGCGCCGGGTCGATCGACTTCACGTTCGCCGGCTGCGTCTCCAGGGGATTCCCGCTCATCGATTCGTCTCCTCGTCCAAGGGGTGGCCCGCCGTGAGCCGCAGCGCGGCCCGGGCGTACGAAAGGTCTGCGTCGGCCTGCAGGCGCGACACCTCGGCGGTGAAGGCGTCCCGCTCGGCCTGGATCAGCTCCAGCTGGGTGCCGGCGCCCTGCTGCGACCGCTCGCGCGCGCGCGCCACGGCCGCCTGCGCGGAGGTGGCCGCCGCCCGCGCCGCCCGGCTCTTGGCGATGCCGTTGTGCACCCGGAACCAGGCCTCGTGGATCTGGTCCTGCGCCGCCTGGCGCGCGCCCTGCTCGCGCAGCCGCGCCACCTCCGCCGCCGCGGCCTGCGACCGCATGGTGCCGAAGGTGGTGAGGTCCAGCTGCCAGCGGAGGTTGCCGGTGATGACGTACAGCGAGTTGCGGCCGGTGAAGCCGGTGGCGTTGGTGAAGTGCTCCATCGCGGAGGCGGTCACCGAGGGCACCAGCGCCAGCTGGGCCGCCAGCGCCGCGGACTCCGCGCCCTTGCGCTGCTCGGTGGCGGCGGCCACCGCGGGCAGCGCGTCGGCCCCGGCCTGCATGAACGACTCCAGCGGCCCCTCCTCGTGGAGGTCGTCCTCGGCCGCCGCCGCCTCGCCCTGGGGCTGGACGCCGGTGAGGGTGAGCAGCGCGCGGCGCGACAGCTCGGCGGTGAGGTCCGCGTCGGAGATGGACTGCTTCGACCGCTCCACCTCCGCCGAGGCCCGGTTCACGTCCAGGTCCGTGGCTACGCCGCCCTGCCGGCGCGTCTTCGTGAGGTCGAGGTTGGCCTGGGCCGCGTCCAGCGACCGCTGGGCGGACTTGCGGAGCGCCTCCGCGCCCACCAGCTGCGAGTAGCGCAGGGCCACCTGCTTCTGCACGTCCAGCAGCGTGGAGGCCACCTTCTGGCGGGCGGCGCGCTCGTTGGCGTGCTGCGCCCCCAGCCGGACCCACGACGCCGCGTCCAGGATGGGCGCGTCCAGCTGCAGGTACCCGTCCAGCTGGTTGAACGGCTGGATGACGATCGCCGAGTCTCCTCCGCTGGGCGCGCCCGGCGGCAGGAACTGCGAGGCGTCGATCTTCGACTCGAACTGGTTGCGGGTGTACGTGCCGCGGGCGCTGAAGGAGGGCAGGGTGCGGCCCAGCGAGACCATCGACTCGGCCTCCTGCTGCTCCAGCGTCCGCGCCGCCACCGCCTGGTCCACGTTCGCCTGCCGCGCCCCCTTCAGGAACTCCGAGAGCGGCTGCAGCGCGAAGGCGGGCGCGGCGGCCAGCGCCAGGGCCGCGGCCAGGCGTTTGATGGAGCGGAGACTCGATAATTCGACAGGCGAGGGCACGTGCGGGCTCCTAGGGTCGGGCGAGCGTCCCGTGAAGAAGGATGTCGATCAGGCCGCGGAGGAACATCGGGGTGGAGAGCGGGAGGCCGGCCGGGTCCGTGCCACCCCAGAACTTGGACATCACGTGCTGGACGACGGAGCCGATGAAGGCGCGGGCCAGGATCTCCGAATCCACCTGCCGCAGCCGTCCGGCGTCCATCTCCGCCTCGAAGTAGCCGGCGAACAGCTTCATCACCCGCACCTGCGACGGGTGGGGGCGCTTCATCTTCTCCTGCAGGTCCTCCAACTTCCCCGAGGAGGCGGCGGCCATCATCCGGGCCGCGATGAACAGCGGCATCGTCTTCTTGGCGTCCTCCACCATCGCGGTGCCGATCTCGAAGAGGTGGTCCGCGATGTCGCCCTTGCCCACCCGCCCGGCCAGCGACTCGGCGATGGGCGAGACCTGCATCGCCCGGTCCATCACCGCCATGAAGAGCGCTTCCTTGGTCTTGTAGCGGTGGAAGAGGACGCTCTCCGAGATGCCCGCGCGCTCGGCGATCTTCGCGGTGGTCGCCCCCACGCCCTCCTCCACGAACACGGCCTTCGCCGCGTCGAGGATGGTCTCTTCGGAGATGGTCGGCGGACGGCCGCGCATGGCGAATTATAGAGTAACGACTCCGATAATTCGCCGCAACGTTACGGCGTGATGCGCTCCATCATGCGGGCGTAGGGGATGGTCTCGCGGACGTGGTGGAGGCCGCAGACCCAGGCCACGGTGCGCTCCACGCCCAGGCCGAAGCCGGCGTGCGGGACGCTGCCGTACTTGCGCAGGTCCAGGTACCAGGTGAACGCCTCGCGGGGGAGGTTGTGCTCCACGATGCGCTTCTCCAGGGTGTCGAGGTCGTCCTCGCGCTGCCCGCCGCCGATGATCTCGCCGTAGCCCTCGGGGGCCAGCACGTCCATCCCCAGGGCCACCTTCTCGTTGGTGGGGTCGCGCTTGAAGTAGAAGGCCTTCAGGTCGGTCGGGTAGCGGTGGACGATCACCGGCCGGTCGAACTGGTTGGCGAGCACCGTCTCCTCGTCCCCGCCGAAGTCGTCTCCCCACTTGGACGGGTGCCCGGCCTTCTGCAGCGTCTCGATGGCCTCGGTGTAGGTGATGCGCGGGAAGGGCGCCTGCACGTTCTTGAGCTTGGAGACGTCGCGCTCGAGGACGGTGATCAGCTCCTGCTCGTGCTTCTCCAGGCAGCGCTGGACGATGAAGCTGACCATGCGCTCGGCGAGGACCATGTCCTCGTCCAGCGTCATGTAGGCCACCTCCGGCTCCACCATCCAGAACTCGGTGAGGTGGCGGCGGGTCTTGGACTTCTCGGCGCGGAAGGTGGGGCCGAAGCAGTAGACCTTCCCCAGCGCCATGCACGCGGCCTCGACGTAGAGCTGGCCGGACTGGGTGAGGTACGCCTTGCCCAGGTCGAAGTAGGGGACCTCGAACAGCGTGGAGGTGCCCTCGCAGGCGGCGGGGGTGAAGACGGGCGCGTCCACCAGGGTGAAGCCGTCCTGGTCGAAGAAGTCGCGGATCGCCTTGATCACCGTGTGGCGCACGCGGAGGATGGCCGTCTGGCGCGGGCTGCGCATCCAGAGGTGCCGGTGCTCCATCAGGTAGTTCACCCCGTGCTCCTTGGGGGTGATGGGGTAGTCCTTGGCCTCGTGGACCACGTCCAGGCCCTTCACGCCCAGCTCGAAGCCCAGCGGGCTGCGCTTGTCCGCGCGCACGGTGCCGCGGACCCGGAGCGAGGTCTCCTGGCCCAGGTGGTCCGCCTTGGTGAAGGTCTCCGGGTCCACGTCCCCCTTGAACATCACCGCCTGGATGACGCCGCTGCCGTCGCGCACCTGGAGGAAGTGCAGCTTGCCGGAGGAGCGTTTGTTGTAGAGCCAGCCGCGCAGCTCGACGTCCTGGCCTTCGTACTTCGAGATCTCGTTGATGCGGGCAACCGGTAGCGACATGGGGCGGCGGACTATAGCGTCGCCGGCTGGAATGCGCCGCGCCCGACCGCTGTGGAGTCTCCTCGCCCTGGCCGCCCTCGTCCTCGCGCAGCCCCAGCCGGGGCCGCCGCCTTCGACCGCCTCCCCGCCGCCGCCGGGGCCGGGGCCGGTCGTCCCGGTGTTCCTCCGCTCGCTGGCGCGGAAGGACCACACCACGCTGGTGGGCGCCTGGGGGCCGATGGACTTCTGGGCGGCGTCCCCGCTCAACGCCGTGGCCTTCTCGCCGGACAACCGGATGCTGTTCGCCGCCGAGCGCAGCGGGGAGATCGTCGGCTGGGACCTGGGGCGGTACATCCCCACCTGGTCCATCCAGGCGCCCTCGGACGCGGACCAGGGCGCGTCGCTCTCCGTCTCGGCGGAGGGGCACCTGCTGCTGGCGCCGGCGCGCCGCGAACCGGTGGCGCTGGACGTGGCCGGCAAGCGCTCGCGGCCCATGCCTCCGCCGCCGGAGTGCACCGAGGGCCGCTGCCCCACGCTGGCGTTGGGGACCTTCTTCGGGCAGGGCGGCATCGCGGTGGCGGGGAAGGACAGCGTGCTCATCTGGCGGCGCGGCGTGGAGCAGGGGCAGGTGGACGCGCCGAGGATGAAGGAGGGGGAGGTCCTCAGCGCCATCAGCGGCGCCCCGCGCGAGGAGGTGCTGGCGATGGGGACGGAGCTGGGGCGGCTCATCCTGTGGGACGCGAAGGGGTCGAAGCCCATCAAGCAGGGCGCGGCGCACTCCGGGCGCGTGTTCGCCGTGCAGTTCCTCTCGGACGGGAAGCGGGTGCTCACCGCCGGGGCGGACGGGTTCCTCAAGCAGTGGGACGCGAAGAAGGGGACGCTGCTCAAGCCGCTGCGGGTGATCGAGCGCGGCAAGCGGGGCGAGGAGGAGCCGCGGTTGAGCGCGGTGGGGTTCTCCCCCGACGGGAGGCTGGCGCTGACGGCCACCGTGGCCAGCGGGAGGCCGGGGAGCGAGCTGTCGCTGTGGAACCTGGGGACCGGGCGGCGGCTGTGGAAGGTGCAGGACCTGCTCACCCAGGCCATCGCCTTCAGCCCGGACGGGAAGCTGGCGGCGCTGGTGGTGCACGACCGCGGGCCGCAGGACGAGCCGCGGCGGATCATCCTGCTGGAGGTGGAGAGCGGGTTGTCCGTGCTGATGAAGGAGGGGCACCTGCAGCGGGTGACCGCGCTCTCGGTGTCGCCGGACGGGAAGTTCGCGGTCTCGGCCAGCCTGGACGGGACGATCAAGCGGTGGGACGCCGGCGCGGGGACGCCGACCAACGTGGTGGGGCAGCACGCGGGTGGGGTGAGCGACCTGGCGGTGGCGTGGAAGAAGGGGGTGGCGATCTCCGCGGGCGCGGACGGCGCGGTCCGGTTGTGGAACCTCAAGCCGCAGGGGCTGTGGGACGTCAAGCCGCAGGAGGGCAGCCCCGTGATGGCGCCGGAGCTGGTCCCGCCGCGCCCGCCGGCGCCGGGAGAGGTCCCGCCGCCGCCGGTGGCGCCCGGAAAAGGCAAGAAGGGCGCGCAGGCCCCGCCGCCGCCGCCGTTGCCCATGCCGTCGGGGGAGATGCTGCTGGATCCGCGGTCGTTGTCGTTGTCCCCGGACGAGCGGTACGCGCTGCTGCCCATCTCGGAGCGGAAGTGCGCGCGGCCGGAGGGCGAGGACCAGGAGAAGTGCGCCACGGTGTACCGGCTGCGGAAGTGGGACCTGAAGGAGTCCCGCCCGCTGCGCGACATCTACTTCGCGGACCGGTCGCTGATCCGCCCGCCGTGCTCCGCCTTCCTGCCGGAGCTGGAGGAGGTGCTGGTGGGGTTCGACGCGGTGGACGCGTGGACGAAGAAGCCGGGGCCGCTGCGCCTCTTCGTCCGCGACGACCAGGGCGTGCCCATGCGCTCCTTCGCGGACCCGGACCAGGACACGCTGCGCGCGCTGGTGATGCAGCCGCAGGGCGACCTGGTGCTGGTGGCGTCCGACAAGCTGGTGTCCCCGCCGGAGGAGCGGCGGCGGGGCGGGGTCTTCCTGTGGAACTGGCGGATCGGGAAGAAGGTGCGGGCGCTGGTGGGGCACTCGGACTCGGTGGTCACGGCGGCGTTCAGCGGCGACGGCCAGCGGGTGCTCACCGGGTCGCTGGACGGCACCGTCCGCCTCTGGGACACCGCGACGGCGCGGGAGCTGGAGCAGCTGGATCTCAAGTCGCTGCTGGACGACTTCCCCACGGCGATCGCCGTCGCGGCGAACGCGCCCACCTTCCTCATCGGGACGGAGAAGGGCGCGCTGCTCCAGTTCCAGCTGAGGAGGTGAGCGGGTGGGGGTTTCACAGTACGGCTTGGGTGAGAAGGGCTACATCGACGTCGCTCCAGACGGGACGCTGTCTCACTGAGAAGGCCATGCGACCAAGTGAGGACATTGACATCGCACGCAGGCGGCACCTTCGGTTCTACGTGTCCCGGAAGCATCAGCGAGGCGCTCCATGGGTGAGAGACTTTGCAACCGATGATCTCGATGCGGCTCTGGAACGAGCCCGCTCCGAGAGGGAATTCGAAACGGCCGTGTTCATGGAGGCGGCGGCAGGTGGATTCCTCTACTGGACCAGCAAGCACCCTGAGGTCTTCAATTCGAGCGTTCTCGAGATCGAATGAGCACCCGGCGCGCGAACCCGTGAGCGACTTGGGTCACCGATGAAGACCGCGAGGCGATGTCCCTGGTGGAAACCGAAGTGATGGCGGACTTTCCATCGAGTCACGTGATCAGGCATGAGGTGAAACGATTGGATGCCCCGGCGTTGATTCCGAAGGATCGGACGTGGGTGTACTACCGGAAGGAACCGCTGTAGCAGGTTGCTCGTACATCCCATGACGCGCGAGATCCTGGCCGAAGCAGGGTCGGTGGATGAAGTTCGCCTGACGTTGGGCGTGTACGGACCCGAGGAGCGGCTCAGATCAGATACTGGTCGCGGAGCTGTGGCCGTAAGTCGCCGGGCCTTCCCCGTACGTCCGGATCGCCGCCAGGTGCCGCGCCACCCATTCGCCGAACTGGGCGCGCGGGAGCATCCCGGTCTGCCGCGCCCGCTCCATGCCGCCGGAGAAGAACGCGAAGGTGGGAACGCCGCGGATGCCGTGCAGCTCCGCCGACAGCGGACAGCGCTCCGTGTCCACCTTGAGCACCAGCAGCTCCCCGGCGAAGGCGTGCCCCACCTGCTCCAGCGCGGGCGCCGCCATGGCGCACGGCGCGCACCACGGCGCCCAGAAGTCCACCAGCACCGGGATGGGTGAGGCCGCCAGCGCGCGCGCCAGACCCGCGTCCGTCGCGGCCTGTGGGTGGCCGGAGAGGTCGAGCGCGCCGCCGCAGCGGCCGCAGAACGCTTTCTTCTCCGGGCGGTGCTGCGGCACCCGGTTGAACGCTCCACACGTCGTGCATCGGAACATGGCGTGCTCCTTCAAATGGCCAACGCTTCCTGGCCGCCCAGCGGCGGCGCCGACGGCCCGGACGGAGCGCCGTGGGGCGGCTCGGCGGCGCGGTGGACGGCGTCGTAGTGCGCCTGGGACTGCGCCTCGCGGCCGCGCACCACGCGCAGCCCCGCCAGCAGGCCGCGGGTCGCGGTGACGACCGTGGCCTGGCCCTCGCAGCCGTCCCGCTCGAAGAAGACCACCACCGGGTCGTTGATCATCCGCGGATCGCAGGGGCGGTCGGTGCTGGAGAGCAGGGCGGTGAACGCCCAGCCGTCGCGCTCGGTGTGCCAGATGGGGAGCCAGGCCTCGTGGCTGGGGTTGAAGCGCCGCGGGCGGATCGTCTTCAGCTCACCCGCCGCGGCCCGCCGGCGGTACTCGCCGTCGATCGCCAGCAGCAACTCCACCGGAGGAGGCGGCGACCGATCCGGAGCCCCGCTCCAGCAGCGCCGCGACCCGGCCAGCCGCTGACCCACCGCCTCCCTCACCAGCAGCGCGCGGCGGGGCCCGAAGCCGGGCAGCTTCTCCAGCCGCCCCTCCCGCGCCGCCGTTTCGAGATCCTCCAGCGTCTCCAGTCGGAGCATGGTGTGGGCCCTTCGCGCCAGCGCCTCGCCCATGCCGGGGACGGTCATGAACAGGTCCTCCGGCGCGACCTCCCCCTCCAGCCGGTCCAACATGGTCAGCCGCCCCGTCAGCACCAGCTCGCGGATGACGGAGGCCAGCGCCGGGCCAAGGCTCAGCGTCTCCTGGAGCCCCGCCGGCCCGCGCTCCGCGAGCACCTCGCCCAGCGGGCGCTCGGACCGGCGCACCGCCGCCCCCGCCGCGCGGTAGGCCTCCAGGCGATACGGGTTGGCTCCTTGCGCCTGGAGCAACTCCGACACCCGCTCCAGCGCCGCCGCGACCTCTGCATTCGTGGGCCGGTCCATGGCGCCACGGAATGCACTCGCCGTACCCGCGTTGGGGGTCGCCCGGCGGGCCTTTTCGTGCAACTGCTTCGCCGACCCCCAGCTGTGGCGCAAACGGCGCGGCCCTTGAGGCAGATCAACCGGCGCGCCCACTCCGCGCGGGTGCCGGGAGCCGCTGGAACGCCCCGTGCTTTCCCCGGGCGAGGAGGAACGCCATGATCTCGCCGACGCCGTCCTACCGAGCGGCCCTCGCCTTCTCCGCATTGTTGGCGGCCGCGGGGTGCGCGCACCCGTCCCAGCCGCAGATGACCGCCGAATCCCACCTCGCGGAGAGCGCCCGCCACCGGGAGGCCGCCGCCCAGGAGGAGAAGCGGTACGACCCGGCCGCGATGCCCGTGAGCGAGATCCGCGGCCCGTTCGCGGAGACGCCGGCCGGGTCCGGGTCGGTGCTCGTCGAGAACCCCACGGTCCACCACCTGCGCGCGGCAGACGGACACCTGCGCGCGGCCGCGCAGCACGACGCGGAGGCGAAGAAGCTGACGTCGGAGGAGGCGAGCGCCTGCCAGGGCCTGCGCGAAGGCGAGCGCCAGGCCTGCCCGCTGTGGCCCGCGGTGGTGAGCGCCGCGCAGGAGACGCCGCGCGGCGTCCGGCTGTCGCTCAAGTCCGGGGTGGACGGGGTGGCGCTGGCGGCCCGGATGACGTGCCACCTGGCGCACGGCCGCGCGCACGGCTGGGACGGCGGCTGCCCGCTGGTGGTGCCGGGCGCGAGCGTCACCATGACCGGCGCGGGGACGATGGAGATCCGCGGCGACTCCGCGCAAAGCATCGCCGCCATCCAGGCCGAGGCGCGGAAGCTGTTCTCGCCGAAGCCGCCGCCCGCGCCGGCCCCCGTCAGTCGGCGCTGAGCGCGAACCGCCGTTCGGTCCACCCCGCGACGTCGCCGGCAGTAGCCTGGCGGCGCATGAAAGTGACCCTGCAGGTCGCCGTGCGCCGAGGCCTCTTCGCTTTCGCCCTGGCGTATTCGGCGCTGTTCTTCTTCCCGTTTCCGTTGAACGCGCTGCCGGGTGGCTGGCGGCCGGCGCAGGTCTTGTCCGCCAAGACATGGGGGTTGCTGGTGCCCTGGGTCGCTCGCGCGATCGTGCGTCTCCCCGGGCCGGTCGCCCAGGTGCCCACGAATAGCGGCGACAGCGCGTTCGCGTGGGTCCAGTGGGCATGCACCGTGGGCCTTTCGCTCTCGTTCGCCGTCGCGCTGGCGGTGCTCGGGAGGCCGGGGGACGAAGGTCTGCAGCGAGGCTCGCGCTGGCTCCGCGCCTTCGTCCGGTTCGCGTTGGGGTGGACGCTCCTGGGCTACGGCTTCGCCAAGGTGTTCCCGACCCAGTTCGCCTGGCTCCCGGAGCGGCTCATCGAGCCGTACGGGGAATCGTCCCCGCAGGCGCTGCTCTGGACCTTCATGGGCTATTCCCGGCCCTACCAGGTCTTCACCGGGCTGGCGGAGGTCGCCGGAGGCGCGCTTCTCTTCTTCCGCCGCACGACGCTGCTCGGTGCGTTGATCCTCACCGGCGTCCTCGCCAACGTGGTGGCGCTCAATTACTGCTACGACGTTCCAGTCAAGCTTGCCTCCACCCATCTGCTGCTCTTCGCCGTCGCGCTGCTGGCGCCCGACGCGCGGTGGTTGGCACGCGCGCTCTCGAGCGGAGAGGGCGTGGAGCGGCGGTCCTCGGTCCCCTTGTTCGAGGAGCCGCGCCGAGCCCTCGCCGCGCGGATCGGTGGAGCGCTGTTCGCGGCGTACGTCGTGGTCAACGGTGTCATCGGCGGACGCTCGGCCACTGCATCCATGGCGGAGGCCGCTCGCTCCAGCCCCGTGGCGGGTCTCTACCGGGTGGAGCGCTACGAGGACGTGCCGACGGAAGCACCCTCGTCGGAGTTGGACCACGGCCCATGGATTCGCGCCGCGGCCGGTGCCTCCAGCTTCGGTGTTCTCTTTGCGGACGGCACATTCCGGCGGTACTGGGCGCGGCTGGACGCTCCATCGGGTGCGCTGGTCCTTTCGCGGAGAGACTTGGATGGGGTCATCGCGCTGCGGTGGGAGCGGGTCGATTCCGGCCACCTCGTCCTCCAGGGCGACCGGTTCACCGTGCGCCTCGTGGCCGAGGATCCTGCGGAGACCGTCCTCCTCGGTCGCGGGTTCCACTGGGTGTCGGAGTACACGTTCAACCGGTGACGAGCGCCTATCAGGCGGGGCCGCTGAGCTCCTGAGCCCCCAACTGGCGCAAGCACATGGTGGAGCTGGAGGCCCGCCTCACCGCCCGCTACCCGGAGCCAGAAGGCTCCGACCCCCCGTAGCCGGTCACCCCGCCCACGGTCAGGTTGCGCGCCCGGGGACCGTCCTCTAAAGACGAGCACCCTATGCCTCCGCCGCCCATGAACGAGCGCTACGAGTCCGGCCCCATCGAGTCCAAGTGGCAGGCCCGCTGGGAGAAGGACGGCCTCTTCCGCTCCAACCAGCGCCCCGCGGCCCCCAAGAAGTACGTGCTGGAGATGCTGCCGTACCCCTCCGGCAAGATGCACATGGGCCACGTCCGCAACTACCTGATCGGCGACGTCTACGCGCGCTACTTCGCGATGAAGGAGTTCGACGTCCTCCACCCCATGGGCTGGGACGCCTTCGGCCTGCCGGCGGAGAACGCGGCGATCAAGGACGGCGTCCACCCCGCCGTCCGCACCCAGGAGAACATCGACTCGTTCAAGGCGGAGATCCTGACCCTGGGCTTCTCCTACGACTGGTCCAAGGAGGTGAACACCTCCCGGCCGGAGTACTACCGCTGGAACCAGTGGTTCTTCCTGAAGATGCTGGAGAAGGGCCTGGTCTACCGCCGCTTCTCGAAGGTGAACTGGTGCACCGGCTGCCTGACGGTCATCGCCAACGAACAGGTCAAGGAAGGCCTGTGCGAACGCTGCGACTCCAAGGTGATCGACAAGGAGATGCCCGAGTGGGCGTTCCGGATCACCAAGTACTCCGACGCGCTGCTGGACGGCCTGGATCACCTGAAGGAGTGGCCGGACCGCATCACCTCCATGCAGCGGAACTGGATCGGCCGGAGCGAGGGCGTGGAGGCCGGGTTCCCGCTGGACGGCCGCGACGGGTCGATCCGCATCTTCACCACCCGCATCGACACCGTCTACGGCTGCACCTACGTCGTCATCGCGCCGGGCGACCGCGCCGTGCAGCTGGCCGCGCCGTCGGAGGCCGACAAGGTCAAGGCGTTCGTCGTCGAGATGGCGGCGCTGTCGAAGACGGAGCGCACGGGCGAGCTGGCCGAGAAGCGCGGGGTCTTCACCGGCTCGTACGCGAAGAACCCCTTCACCGGCGAGCGGATCCCCATCTGGACCGCCAACTTCGTCCTGGCCGAATACGGCACCGGGGCGGTGATGGCCGTCCCTGGGCACGACACCCGCGACCACGAGTTCGCCAGGAAGTACGGCCTGCCGATCAAGATCGTCATCAAGCCCAAGAGCGGCGAGCAGCCCCCCGCCGACGCCGCGTACACCGAGGACGGCGTGCTGGTGGACTCCGGTCACGACTGGACCGGCCTGGAGTCCGCCCCGGCGCGCGCGAAGATGGGCGAGCACCTGGAGGCGAAGGGGCAGGGGAAGCGGACCGTCACCTACCGCCAGAAGGACTGGGGCTTCTCGCGCCAACGCTACTGGGGCACGCCCATCCCCATCGTCTACTGCGACCGCTGCGACCCCAAGCGCGAGGGGACGCCGGTCCCGGAGTGGGACCTGCCCGTGCGCCTGCCGGAGATCGACACCGAGAAGGTGCTGACCGGCAAGGGCGAACCGCCCCTGGCGAAGGTCTCCTCCTTCCTGCACACCACCTGCCCGAAGTGCGGCGGCCCCGCCACGCGCGAGGTGGAGACGATGGACACCTTCGTCGACTCCTGCTGGTACTACGCGCGCTACCTGTCGCCTCAGTACGACAAGGCGCCGTTCGACCCCGCGGAGGCGCGGCGCTGGCTGCCGGTGGACATCTACGTGGGCGGCCCCGAGCACGCGGTGATGCACCTGCTGTACTTCCGCTTCTGGTCGCGGGTGATGAAGGCGCTGGACCTGGGCACCCCGGACGAACCGGTGACGCGCCTGGTGACCCAGGGCATCGTCAACGGGCCGGACGGGCGGAAGATGTCCAAGCGCTGGGGGAACGTGGTCACCCCGGCGGTCATCGTGAAGAAGTACGGCGCGGACACGGCCCGGACGTACGTGCTGTTCGCCGGCCCGCCCGAGCGCGACTTCGACTGGTCCGACGAGCAGGTGGAGGGCGCGCACCGCTTCCTCAAGCGCGTCTGGACGCTGGCCTACACCCACCGCGCCGCCTGCGCCGCCGCGGGCGAGCCGGAGGCCGTCCCCGCGGACCGCTGGAAGGGGAAGGCGCTGGAGATCCGCCGGGCCTCGCACAAGTGCGTCAAGCGGGTGGGGGAGGCCATCGAAAGGCTGTCCTTCAACACCGCCATCGCCGGCATCATGGAGATGGTCAACGCGCTGTACGCCTTCGAGAAGCCCGCCACCCCCGAGGAGGAAGTGGCCATGGGCGAGGCGGTGCGCCTGCTGGCCGCGGTGCTGACCCCGTTCGCCCCCCACGTCTCGGACGAGATCGCCGAGGCGTACGGCGCGACGCAGTCCACCGTGCGCGAGGGCTGGCCGGACTACGACCCGGCGCTGGTGGTGGACGATGTGCTGCCCTACGCGGTGCAGGTGAACGGCAAGCTGCGCGGGGAGATCCGGGTGCCGGCGCACGCGGCGGAGGACGAGGTGCGCGCCGCCGCGGAGTCGGACGACAAGGTGAAGTCCGCGCTGTCGGGGAAGACGGTGCGCAAGGTGGTGTTCGTGCCCAAGCGGTTGATCAACTTCGTGGTCTCGTGAAGTCCGGCGCGGAGGCGTAGAAAGGGGCGGATGCCGGCCGAGATCCTGGTGATGTGCGAGGCGTGCGGGCGGCCGCAGTTCCCGCGGAAGGGGGGCTGCGTCCAGTGCGGCGCGCCCCTGCCGGACCACCCCACCGGCCTGAAGCGGCCCGCCACGCCGAAGGACAAGCTGTTCGACGCCTTCGAGCCGTTCCTGGAGGGCGACTTCGGCGCCGCCGGGACGGTGCTCCTGTCGCAGCGCCGCCTGGAGTGGCAGCCGCCGGCCGGCTCGCGCGAGGAGAAGAAGACCTTCACCCTGGTGGACATCGACCAGGTGGAGCTCCAGCGCCGGCCCGCCTTCGAGGCGCTGATCTTCGCCGCCATCCCGGCCCTGGTCGCGGCCTTCGTCTCCAACCCGGTGGGGCGGGTGGTGCTGCTGGGGCTGGCCGGTTTCGCCGCGCTCGCCAGCCTCACCCAGCGGAGGTACGCGCTGTTCGTGCGGACGCGGGACCGGAAGGAGTCCCTGGGGTTGATGGTGGCGGTGGGCACCTCCGGCGCTCCCGCGGTGAAGCGCGCGGTGAGCGTCTGGGAGTCGCTGGCGGCGGAGCTGAAGTCCCTGGGCGTGAAGGTGGTGGACCCGCTGTGAGGTGGGCCTGCGCCGCGCTGGCGGCGATCCTCGCGGCCGGGTGCGGCTATCGCTTCACCGCCGGGGGCGCGCCGCTGCCGGAGGGCATCCGCTCCGTCTGCGCGCCGGTCTACCGCAACCGCACCGCAGAGCCCGGGCTGGAGGCGCTCTTCACCGAGTCGATGCGCGAGTGGCTCTCCCGTTCGGGCGCGGCCTCCGGCGGCGGATGCGACGCCACGCTGGAGGGGGAGATCACCTCGCTCGCCGGCGCGCAGACCCTGCTCACGCCCGCGGAGACGCTGGCCAGCTACCGCGTCTCGGCGGTGGTGCAGCTCAAGCTGGTGAAGGGGGGAAGGGTGGTGGCGCAGGCGGAGGTGGCGGGCGCCGAGGATTACCTGCCGGCCCGGCAGCCGGCGGGCGACGTGCTGATCACCGAGGCCAACCGCCAGGCCGCCATCCGCCGGCTCGCGGACGCGCTCGCGCGAGACGGCTACGAGCGGCTCGCCGGCGGCTGGTAGGCGCGCGGGGCGGCGGCTACTTCTTCGCGCCCTGCGCCGCGGTGGACGCCAGCCGCGCGATCCTCCGGGCGGCGTTGCGCGAGTGGAGCACGCCCTTGGAGGCGGCCCGGTTCAGCGCTCGCATCGCGTCCTGCAGCGCCTCCTTGGTCTTCGCCGGGTCCTTGGTGGCGATCGCCTCGCGCGCCTTCTTGAGCACGTTGCGCACCTGCGTGCGGACGGCGGCGTTCCGGGCGCGCCGCTTCTGCGCCTGGCGGTTCCTCTTCTCTGCGGACTTCAGATTGGCCATGTGAGGGGCGGCTACCTACTGAACCCGTAGCGGAGGGTCAAGCCTCCGGCGCTGACCTCCACCCACCCGTCCCCGCTCCGCCCGGAGAAGGGCCCCGCCGCCGCCAGCGCCTCCCCCGCCGCCGCCACCGCCCGCGGGGACGGCGCCTCGAACTCCAGCCTCAGCGGCGCCGGGCGCCCCTCGGCCTTCACCACCCGCAGCCGCACCCCGCCGCCGTCACTCCATGCCCCGTCCCGCCCGGATTCCCACCCCAGCGAACGCCCGAACGCCTCCAGCATCCCCCGCACCACCCCCTCGTCCTCCGGAGACACCGGCACCTCCAGCCCGACCAGGGCCGCCCGCGGCGGGTGGCGCGGCGGCGGGACCACCTTCTCCCGCGCCTTCGCCGCGTCCCAGTGGCGGTCCATCTGCTCCAGCGTCGCCTGCCCGAAGGGGACCCCCTCCGCCCGCAGCGCGGCCTCGATCTGCTGGAACCGCCGGGTGAAGCGGAAGTTCGCCTGCCGGAGCGCGTCCTCGGGCGGCGTCTTGATGAACCTCCCCAGGTTGGCCAGCGAGAACAACACGTCGCCCAGCTCGTGCTCCAGCTCGTCGCGGTCGCCGCGGGCGATGGCCTCGTCCAGCTCCCTCAGCTCCTCGTCCAGCTTCTGGCGCACCTCCGCCGTCGACGGCCAGTCGAAGCCGATCCGGGACGCCTTCTCGGTCAACCGCTCGGCGCGCATCAGGGCGGGCGCGGAGGAGGGGACGCCGTCCAGCACCGACCCCTCGTGCCCCTGCCGCTCCCGCTTCTCCGCCGCCTTCAGCTTGGCCCAGTTCTCCAGCACCTGCGCGGTGCCGGACACCTGCCGGTCGCCGAAGACGTGCGGGTGCCGCCGCACCAGCTTCTCCGCGATGCCGTCCGCCACGTCCGCGAAGGTGAACTCGTCGATCTCCGCCGCCAGCTGGGAGTGGAAGACGATCTGGAACAGCAGGTCCCCCAGCTCGGCGCACAGCTCCTTCCAGCCGGCGCGGCCGTAGGCCACCGCGTCCATCTCGTCCAGGACCTCGTGCGCCTCCTCCAGCAGGTACGGGCGCAGCGACCGCAGGTCCTGCTCGCGGTCCCACGGGCAACCTGCCCGGAGCCGGCGCATCACCTCCAGCAGCCGCTCCATCGCTGCCCCAGCAGCCGAGTGCTCGCTCATTTCGGCCCTGCGCTCTATCCCGCTATCATCCCGTTTTCCATGGCTCCGCCGCGCAGAATGCTCGCCGCCGCACTCGCCGCGGTCCTGGCCCTGGCCGCCGCGTCCGCCCTCGCCCAGGAGGGGAGCAATCCGCTGGAGGAGGTCGACCCCGACCTGAAGGCGAAGAAGAAGAACCCGATCGAGGAGGTGGACCCGTCCGGCCCGGAGGGGCAGACCGACACCGCGCCGCCCAAGCGCGGACCGAAGGCCGGGACCACGGGATCCACCGGCGCCGGCGCGTCCAACGACCAGCCCGAAGCCCCGCCGAAGCGCAAGCCCGGCCAGCCCGACGTCGACCCGCTCCTCGTCCCGGTGAAGCCGAAGCCGATGGGCTCCAAGCCCCTCCCGGTGGGCCCGGCCGCGGGCGAGACCACCGCCGCGCCGTCGGTGGACGCCTCCAGGGCGCCGGCCAAGGCGATCAAGCTCCCGCACTCCACCGACGCGCAGGTGCTGGAGGCGTGGGAGCGCTGGAAGAAGGCCTCCAAGGACCTGGACGGCAAGGGGCAGGAGGCGGCGCTGCTCCAGCTCACCCAGCTGCGCGACGAGCTGGGCATCGCCGACCTGGAGCCCATCTCCGTCGGCTTCATCCGCGAGGCGGACGTCCGGGCCAAGGGCGGCGACGCGCCGGGCGCGGTGGCCCTCGCCAACGCCGCGGTGCAGCTGTCCCCGCACCTCCCGTCGGCGCACTTCGCGCTGGCCGAGGCGCGCTTCCGCACCGACATGGCGGGCGTGGTGGAGTGGGGCGGGGCCGCCTGGGACGGCGTGCGCCAGCTGTGGACGGACCCGCGCTACGCCCGCCCCGCGCTGGGCGACCTGGGCGCCGGCGCCCTCTTCGCGCTCACCGCCACCGCCGTGGCCGCGGTGCTGATGCTCTTCGCGCGCAAGGCCCGCTACTTCCACCATGACTTCCACCACCTCTTCCCCCGCGCCGCCGCGCCCTGGCAGTCCGCCGCCATGGTCGCGCTGCTGCTCAGCCTCCCGGTGGTGTTCCGCGCCGGGCTGGCCCCGCTGCTCCTGGTCCTGTTCGCCGCCTCCTGCCTCTACCTCTCCACCGCCGAGCGCGCGGTGGGCGCGGCGCTGGTGGCCTGCCTGGGCGTGGTGCCGCTGCTGGGAGGGTCGCTCACCTCCGCCACCGCCTTCTCCGGCACGCCGGCCGAGGACGTCTACGCGCTGGAGCGCGGCGGCCTGGAGGCGTCCCCCGCCGCCGACCGCGTGGCCCGCCGCGCCTCCGACGGGAAGGCGTCCTACGCCGAGCTGTTCGCGCTGGGCCGCTACCAGCTCCGCCGCGGGCAGCTGGACTCCGCGCTCGAGCGGTTCAAGGCGGCCGCCTCCAAGCGCCCGAGCGACGCGCGCCTGCTCACCAACATGGGCAACGCCATGCTGGCCAGGGGCGACGCGGACGGCGCGGCGGACAGCTACAAGTCCGCGTCCCAGGCGGACGCCGCGCTCGCCGCGCCGCTGTTCAACGTCTCCAAGCTCTACGCCCGGCGCTCCAGGGTGCTCCGGACCGAGCTGGTGGGCCAGGAGCTGGACCGGTCCATCACCGCGCGCGACCGCGCCAACGCGCTGGACCCGTCGCTCGCCAAGCGCGTGGACCCGCCCGAGGACGACCTCGCCGTGAACCGCTTCCTGATCTCCCCGGAGCTGAGCATCTCCGAGCTGGACCCGATCGCCGCCGCGGACGGGCAGGGCGACAAGGTGGTGGAGCAGCTCTCCGCCACGCTGGTGGGCAAGCCCGACCTGCTCTCGTGGATCTACCCGGGGCTCCTGGCCGCCCTGCTGTTCGGCGCGGGCTTCGCGTCCCGCACCGGCGCCGTCTCCGGCGCCTGCCAGAAGTGCGGCCGCCCGGTCTGCAAGCGGTGCGACCCGGAGCTGCCCGCCCGGAGCGAGCTGTGCGCCCAGTGCGTCAACGTGTTCGTGAAGAAGAACGCGGTGGCGGCGCCTTTGCGCGTGCGCAAGCAGCTGGAGGTGGAGCATCACCAGACCCGGGTGGGCCGCCTGTCCTACCTGTTCGGGCTGATCTGCTCCGGCGCCGGCCACGTGTTCTCCGGGCTGCCGGTGCGCGGCGCGGCGTACACCTTCCTCTTCCTCTTCGTCGGCTTCAGCGTCTTCTACCGCCAGGGCGTGCTCCGGGCGCCGTACACCTCCGCCCCGCTGCTGCTGCGGCTGCTGCCGCTGGGGCTGACGTTCCTGGCCGTCTACCTCCTCTCGCTGCGCGGGCTCTACAAGCGCCAGGAGGAGGCGTAGATGGCGCTCGAAGGCACGCTGAAGGACTTCGGCATCGCCGACATCCTCCAGCTCATCGGGCAGCAGCAGAAGACGGGGATCCTCCACCTGACGACCAAGGAGCAGGAGGTCTCCATCGGCTTCCAGGACGGCAACATCGTCAAGGCGGAGAGCTCCACCCGGAACAAGAAGGAGCTGATCGGCGAGATGCTGGTGCGGGCGGAGATCATCACCCCCTCCCAGCTGGAGACCGCGCTGGACGCGCAGCGCCGCAGCCTGAAGCGGCTAGGGGACGTGCTGGTCTCCCTGAAGATGATCACCCCGGACCGCTTCAAGCAGATGGTCCATCTCCAGGCGACGGAGACGCTCTACAAGCTCTTCACCTGGAAGTCCGGCAAGTACGAGTTCGAGCAGGTCCCGGTGGACGTGGACAAGGACTCCGGCATCGCCCCCATCCGCGCCGAGTCGGTGCTGATGGAGGGCTTCCGGATGGTCGACGAGTGGCCCGTCATCAAGCGCGTCATCAACCGCTACGACCTCTCCTTCGAGAAGACCCGCGAATTGCCCTTGCCCGCCGGCGGCCGGGACGCCTTCGACGCCGCGCTGGACAGCGCCTTCGGCGACGCGGCGCCCGGCGGGGACGACGACGAGCCCTCCGGCGCCCGGGAGTTCAAGTCCATCGGCGAGTCGGAGCGGAGGGTGTACACGCTGGCCACCCCGGGCCGCGACCTCCGCAAGCTGGTGGACCTGGCGTGCCTGGGCGAGTTCGAGACCTGCAAGGCCCTGCTCAACCTGGTCAACAACGGCTACCTCCGCGCGGTCCCCCCGGCGGGCCGGGCGCTGGAGATCGGCCCCACCATCGGCGTGCTCGAGAAGGTGATGGGCGCCGCCGGGCGGGTGGTGGTCACCATGCTGGTGCTGGGCGTCCTCCTCTTCGTCCTCTCCCGCGTCGACCTGGACCAGCTGTCGGTGGCCACCTCCCCCAGCCAGTCCTACGCGGACCCCGCGGCGCAGCGCTTCATCGCCCGCGCGCAGATGAGCCGGATCCAGGCCGCCATCCAGGTGTACGAGCTGGAGAAGGGCGAGGCGCCGGCCAAGCTGGACGCGCTGGTGGACGTGGGGCTCCTGGGCCGGGAAGACCTCCGCTACCCGTGGCGCGACGCCTACTACTACCGCCGCGTCGCTCCGCGTGAGTTCATCTTGCTGCCGCCCTTGCGCTAGGCTGGACGCTCGGCGGGACCTTGCTCCCGTCCGCTGTCAGGTGAAGTTATGAGCTGCCGTCATTAGGGAGCGTCATCCAGGAGAAGGCTGACCGAACGTTGCTGCCCATCGCCGCCGAGACCCCTCCCGCAGCCACCGCCGCCAAGCTCGACCTGGGCGACAACGACGTGGCCCAGGCCCTCTTCGGGGGCCAGAACGAGCACCTCAAGCTGATCGAGCGCCGCCTGGGCATCCGCATCGCCCAGCGCGGGACGGAGCTGCGCCTCTCCGGCGCGCCGGACGCGGTGGCCTTCGCGGCCCGGCTCCTGGAGCAGCTGGAGGAGCTGATCCGCTCCGGCCGCCCCGTCCACGGGGAGGACGTGGAGCAGGCGATCAAGGTGCTGGGGCGCTCCTCGGGGGACGAGGAGCAGACGGCGATCAAGGACCTCTTCACCGGGACGGTGCTGCGCGGCAGCCGCCGGCACATCGCCCCCAAGAGCCTCAACCAGAAGCGCTACATCGACGCCATCCGCGAGCACGACATCGTCTTCGGCATCGGCCCCGCCGGCACCGGCAAGACGTACCTGGCCATGGCGATGGCGGTGGCGTTCCTCCAGGAGCGCCGGGTCAAGCGCATCGTCCTGTGCCGCCCGGCGGTGGAGGCGGGCGAGAAGCTGGGCTTCCTCCCCGGCGACCTGCAGGAGAAGGTGAACCCCTACCTGCGCCCGCTCTACGACGCGCTCAACGACATGATGGAACCGGACCGGGCCACCCAGCTTCTGGAGAACGGGACGGTGGAGGTGGCCCCGCTGGCCTTCATGCGCGGCCGCACGCTCAACGACGCCTTCGTCATCCTCGACGAGGCGCAGAACACCACCGTGGAGCAGATGAAGATGTTCCTCACCCGCCTGGGGTTCAATTCCAAGGCGGTGGTGACCGGCGACGTGACCCAGGTGGACCTCCCCGCCGGCAGGCCCTCCGGGCTGCAGCACGCCCGCGAGACGCTCCGCGGCATCTCCGGCATCGAGGTCAGCCTCTTCACCGAGGTGGACG
>DASRBA010000398.1:0-5186 GCA_035637895.1 Myxococcaceae bacterium | reverse complement strand
GGGGGAGTCACTTCGGTTCGTCTGCAATGGCGACGAGAACGACCCGGTGACGTTGTGGGGAGCGAGGACCCCGGCGCTCATCGGTCCGGGGGGGCAGGCACAATTCCACTGCCATGCCGATCTGCCCCACACCGCGGCCGTGGCTGCGGCGGCACCGGCCGTGCTGGAGGCGGTGGCGGAGGCTGCGCGCGCGTTCTGGGGACATGCGACGCCCTTCGACGCGGGTGTGGACATCGTGAGCCAGCACCCGCCACGCCGTGGATTGCCTCAGCTCAAAGCGCCTAGCGCTCTGCGCTCACCCGAGATTCCAGACCGCCTCGGATGGCTGTGCTACTGGTCGGCCGCTTCCGCGCGCATCATCGGATTTCCGGACCAGGCCCGCGATGCGGAGCTACTCTCGCGGTCGCGGCGCACCGCCTCGGGCGGCTGGGTCGTGCGCCTCACCGACGAGCCGCTCGACCTCGATAGGCCCGATCACCTCGACGCGCTGAAGCGGACCTACGAGCGCTTCCCGGAGATCGGCGGGCGCTCGATCCCGTGACGGCGACGCAGAGCCCCCGAACGTCCGGGCCTCGACCGGCGGGCGCCATCGCTGGGTCAAGCCCAAACACGCGCCCATGGGCCGCAGCGGCCCTTCCTGGGATGGCGCACGTTGAGCGGGCGCAGCCCACCTGAGCCAAGCTGGGGTCACCCAACCCCGCAGGCTACCCGAGCCCTGCCTCAGTCGCCGGGACTGCCCAGCGGGCCGCCGGGGCCGTTCCCACTCGCGGGCTCAGTACCGCTGAAGGAAGGCGGCGACGCTGTCGCGCTGCCGCTCGCGCACCGCGATGCAGGAGTCGATCTTCGCCAGCGCCCACTGAAGGCGCGGCCGCCCGGCGTAGATCTGCGCGGCGTGCGGGCCGAGGTCCGCCTCCACCGCCTGGCGAAGCGCGGCGTCGCAGAACCCGGCGGAAGCGCCGAAGAGAAGCACGGCAACCCGCTCCTTCGGCAGGCGCGCCGCCAGCTCGTCCCAGTGCGCCTTCACGAAGGCGTAGGCCCGCTCGTGGCTCCGGAGCTCGTCCCCGGCGCCACGGATGATGGGCCCGTTCGCCACGTACGCGTCGACCTTGGTGTTGAGGAGCAGGTCCAGGTTGCGCTGCACCAGCGCGTCGCCATGGAACCCGCCCAGGGCAGTGAGGAAGGTGCGGAGCTCGCCGGCGTCCTTTGCGCGGAGCGCGGCGTCGAAGAGCAGGTCGTAGAGCGCGGCGTCGCCGTCGCGGGAGGCGATGTACAGCGCCTGGTCGGCCACCTCCTGCGGCACCGCGGCGTTGTCCTTCAGCCACGCCACCGCGAGTCGCCGCGCCTCCTGCTTCAGCGCGGCGTCCCCGCCCAGCCGCACCGCCGCGTCCAGCACCACGCCGCGCAGGAGCCTGGCTCCTTCCCCTTCGCCGGGCTTTGGCACCAGCCCCAGCGCGCGCGCCGGCGGGCCGAACGCCTGGCGCACCATCCGGACGAACCTCGGGCGGAGGTCCTCGGTGACGGCGGTGCGCGAGAGCTGGTCCACGAACGCCGCCGCCTGCGCCATCTGGTGCGGGTCGCCGGACTTCATCGCCGCCGGGACCTGCGCCAGCGCCTCCGCCGCCGGCACGTCGCCGGAGGCGACCAGCGCGAAGAGATCGCTGAGCAGCCCGGCGCGCTCGGCGCGGGTGAGGGGCGTGGCCTCGGCGAGTAGCGGCGTCCACATCGCGGTGGGGAGGGCCACGCGGTAGTAGCCGAGCTCGCCCTCGTTGGGGGCGACCCACGCGGGGCAGGCGCCGGCCTCCGCCAGCGGGAGGTCCTGCTCCGGGGCGTCGAGCACCGTGCAGGCGCGGGCGATCGCGCCGGAGCGGGTGGGGTAGCGGACGCAGAGGGGGACCTTCCACCGGCGCTCGTCCGGGAGGCGCTGGCCGAGCCAGAGGTACCGGCGCTGCGCGAGGTGGAGCGCGGGCGGGGCGCCGGAGCCGCAGCGGAGGTCGGCGGCGACGAGCGGGATGCCGCTCTGGTCGAGGAACGTGGAAAGCACCGGCCCCACGTCCTTCCCGGAGGCGGCGCCCAGCGCGGAGGCGAGGTCGGCGGTGGTGGCGTTGGCGTCCGCGTGCGCGGCGATGTAGCGGCGGATGCCGGCCTGGAAGGGAGCCGCGCCCAGCCAGCCCTGGGTCATCCAGAGCAGCTCGTTCCCCTTGAGGTAGGTGATGACGCTGTCGCCGCCGCCCATGTCATCCGGGGAGGTCACCTGGTGGCGGACGGCGGGAGCGGTGGCGAGGCTGTCGGCGGCCATCGCGCCCGTGCGGGACTTGCCGATGCGGAAGACCTCCCGCTCCCAGTCCGGGTGCCAGGTGACCAGCATCTGGTCGGCGAGCCAGCTCGCGAAGGACTCGTTGAGCCAGAGGTCATCCCACCACGCCATCGTCACCAGGTCGCCGAACCACAGGTGCGCCATCTCGTGGAGGGCGACGGAGGCGCAGTCGCGGACGCGGGCCGGCGTCACCGCCTCCGGCTTGGAGAGGAGCTGCACGGCGGAGAAGGTGATCAGCCCCGGGTTCTCCATCGCGCCGAACACAGGGACCGAGACGAAGTCCAGCTTGCCGTAGGCGTACGGGGAGCCGAACCAGGACTCGAGGCGCTCCAACCCCGGGCCGATAATCTCCTTCGCCATCCCCAGGTCGCCGCCTCGGCCCTTCTCCACCAGCACGTGCACGGGCGTGTGGCGCTGGCCCCAGGTGCCCAGGTCCACGCGGTCGAACGGGCCCACCGCGAACGCCACCAGGTAGCTGGGGAGCGGGCGCGTGGGCGCGAAGTGGACCACGCGAAGGGGGCCTTCGGTCTCCTCGGACTGCGCCGGGGTATTGGACGCGGCGGTGAGGCCCTGCGGGAACTTGAGCGTGAGCTGCCAGGGGACCTTGAACGAGGGCTCGTCGAAGCAGGGGTAGATGTTGCGCGCGCCGATGGGCTCGGACTGGGTGTAGGCGTACCAGGCGCCGCCGGCCTGCTGGCGGAAGATGCCGTCCCAGTCGGTGACCGCGCCGGTGTAGCGGAGGGTGAGCTGCGCGTCGCCCGGGCCGAGCTCGCGGGGCAGGACCACGCCGAGCAGGTCGGGCTTCTCCAAGCGGGTGGTGGCCGCCAGCGTCTCGCCGGAGGAGGCGGCGGTGGCCTGCTCGATGGTGAGGTTGCGCGCGTTGAGCCAGATCGCCCGGGTCGGGGAGGCGAGGCGGACGTCGATGGTGATGGTCCCCGAGAATCGCTCCGAGTCCGGGTCCACGGTGAGCGTGGCGGCGTAGCGGAGGGGGCGGACCGCGTCGCCGAGGCGGAGCTTGGGCGGCGTGATTGGGGCCGGCGGCGGCGTTGGTGCTGCGGGCGGGGTGGCCGTCCGGGTCGCTGCGCAACTGCACACGAGCAAGGCGAGGGTGGAGGCGCGCATAGGCGCCGGATGTTACACGCGCGACGCTTGGCGCGGGCGCCGCTCCTGGGCAGGCGTGGACCGGGAGCGGAGGCAGGCGCGCCGTCACGCCTCGGAGAAGCCAGGGCCGCGGTGGCTGCGTTCATCTCGCGCACGGCGGCCTCCGGATTGCCGGTCGTGCTGGCGATGGCTCGAGGTCAACGCACCCCAGAGCGCTGCCGCACCATAAACGCGGTCAGGTCCGCGGGGTGGACGCGGATCGCGTTCAGCACTCGGACTTGCCTCAGCTCCCCGCGCTTGCACAACTCATAGACCGTGTCCCGGCACACGCCGAGGCGGGTCGCGACCTCGCCAGCGTCCAGCAGCGCGACCTCCGCCACGCTCGGCCCCGCGGATCCATGCAGCAAGGATGCAGCAAAAGGTTTGGTGTCTCCGCCTACACCGTCGCACCTGATGGAATCTTTGGAATCCGCAAGCTCCTGATCCGCCGAAGAAATCCCATTCGGAACGACCCGGGCGCACGCGGTGGTAACGCCTGATAACGCCCACTCTACGCCCTTCGAATCCGAAGGTCGGGGGTCGATTCCCTCCGGGCGCGCTCGGTTTTGTTGAAGTGACGGGAGGTTGAGTGACCGCCTACCGTCCGCTCGCGTCCGTTGCCGTCCAGTGAGTTGCGTTAGAACTACGTTACCCGGCGTACCAAGATTGGCGCAGCGGGATGTGTGGCGCAAGCCGGATCAAACCGGTCGCCCGGGCATGGCTTTCCTTTGCAGTTGCGTCGGGCAGCGCTGGGCAGCGACTGCCAGAGCACTATCGCCGGAGCAGTCCCGGCCAGCGGTTGAGCGGACCGCGGTACCGTCCAAAGCCGCCAATTGATCGAGCCGCCACCCTTTCACCAGCCCGCGGATGAGCACCGCGTCCCGGAAGGAAGACCACGCATTGCTCCGGCCGCCGCTGGCGCTGAGCCTGAGCGCCGCGTAGGTGGCCACGAGCACCGGGAAGGGCAGCCGGTGCTCGTCCCCGGAAGTCCTTCGCCATCGCCGGGAAGCCGGTGGTGATCACCGCCACGTTCGCTAGGTTCTGCTCCACTGCTCGATCTCGTCGAAGGCGCTCTTGAGAGAGACCGCATAGGCGTGATGTCGGTCCTTATTACCTGGCTTCCCCTTTCGGATTTCATACTCTGTGCCGCGCTTGGCATGAGGCACCGGGTTCGGATCGACAGTCCAGTCGCGTCCCTTCCATCCCTTGGCTCGATAGAGCCCATCGACCAGGAGCCAGTTCGGCAACGCGAGTTCCGTCAACGCACCGATGAAAGCCGCTGCGGACTCGAACCGCTCGTTAGGATCCGGCGCCGTCGCCCGGGTGATGATCCTCTTGAGTTGCCGCCCGACGTACGGAGACAATGGGCGACCCGCGGTGATCTTCTGCCGCTCCGCGAGCCTCGCCAGCGAGCGATCGACGAGCTTGCTGCGTTCGAAGTCGTTCAATCCCGCGAGCGAGGCCACCCCATGCGCCTTCAGCTCTCTGTGCGCCTGCTGATCGAGGTACGACTCGTCATCGACCGGAATGGCCCCCGACACGAGTTCGTGTAGGACGAGGCCGCACTGGTAGAGATCGGAGCGCTTCGTATAGGTCGACGGTGTCTCCCAGTGGGTCTGATCCGGTTCGGTGGACAGTTCATTTAAGTCGTCGTGGTAGTCGTTGTCGCGCGCTAGCTCGTCGGTGTGGGACCTCCTCTGTTGGTCGCTGTGGATGAGGGGGGCTCGGGGGG
>DASRBA010000397.1:0-31197 GCA_035637895.1 Myxococcaceae bacterium | reverse complement strand
TCGTCTTCAGGACATGGGCCGACGTCGATGTGGCGGCGAAGGAGGAAATTGTCCGCGGCACGCTGGCGGTCTGCCAGGTAGTCACGGGCGACGCGGTGCTGCTCTTCAATGGCGAGGTTGTTCTGTTCATGCGCACGTCGGGCACGCTCTACGTCAACTCTGCGTATTGGCGCGGGGATTATGCGTTGTTCATCCCCCCCCTACGAGCTCAAGGTCTTCGACGTGCTGTAGCCCCAACCTCCGGAGGCGTTTGTCGACTGGCGCTCAGAACACGCTCCGCGCCCAGGAGGCGTCGATCTGGAGGCTGGCCCCCGCGGGACCCGGCGGGGTCGTGCGCGAGCGCGTCTGGCACGGATACCCGCCGTGGTGCCCGGCGTGGCCGAGAGGAGGGCCGGTCGGAAGCCGCTCTGCGATCTCTCCATCGGTCAGGGTTCCTGGGCTGCTCGCCGGCCGGACAGACCGCCGTGGACACCGCGCCCATGCCCTCATCGCCGCCACACCCCTCCCGAATTCGAGGGGAGATCTTCGACGAGATCGTCGCCCCGCTCGACCCGGCACCGGGCTGATGCGATCTTCTGCCCCTGACTCGGGAGGAAACCGGTGCAATGGCGAATTGTGGCGACGTGGATCTTGCTGGTGACCGGGTGCGCTCGCGGCGTCCGGCCGGTGCCCGAGGATGACAATACCGTGAGCCCCGGGCGGGCCCCACCGGGAGACAGCCGGACCAGCCGCGAGCCGTTGCCTGAGAATGACCATACCGTGAGCCCTGGGCCGGCCCCACCGGGAGACAGCCGGACCAACCGCGAGCCGTTGCCCGAGGAACTCCATGTGCCCCCGGCTTCAAGCGGCACGGGCCTGGTGGTCGGGTCGCTCCTGGTGCCCACGGGGGAGCCAGTGCTGATTCGAGTCCAGATCCTGCGGCGGCCGGCTTCCACCTCGATGAAGTCCGTTCCCGCCATGACCGTGGAGCTTGAATTCGGGTCGGGCCATGGGCAATACGACTTCGTCGAGCGTGGACAGGAAGGGCAATTCTTCGCCCGCGAGCTTCCGGAGGGGGACTACATCCTCGGCGCGGTAAGTGGTCGGGCGAGTCAGTCTGGCGCGACGTTTGCCGGGACGTTCGACTATCAGGACGAGACCGGTCACGCCTTCATGAAGGAAACCTCCGAGTTCCGGGTCACCGCCGGAGGCATTTCATACCTGGGCCAACTGGACATGACCAGCGCCATGGGGCCAGTCAACATCACCTACACCAAGACTCGAAGAGAGGAAGACAGCGCCCGGCTCGAAGAGAAATTCCCGGAGGTGGACTGGGAGCGGTGGCAGGTCGGCCGAGGCCCGAAGGGCGAAGGTTGCGGTGTATTCATGAATATCGAGCACGACTGCAGGGGCGCCGAGGCGAACCGCTGTGTCGCGATCGGCTTCTGCCACGAACGGGGTTACGGGGTTTCTCCGGATGGGCGCCAGGCGGCTTCCTTCTATGAGAAGGCGTGCCGCGAGGGAGTGCGCCGGGGGTGCTTGAGACTCGCTCTCCTGTATTCGGACGGGCCTGGTGTCAGAAGAGATGAGGCGATGGCGGCCCAGCTATTCCAGAAAGCGTGTGGCCTGGGTTCGCCGTACGCATGTTACAGCCTTGGCCGGATCCATGAAGCAGGGCGCGGCGTCAGTCAGGACCCGGCGCGCGCGATCGAGCTCTACCGGCAAGCTTGCGCACAGCACGAGCGCCGAGCCTGCGTCCGGCTGGAGGGTCCTCCACAGCATCCCTAGCGTGCCACCTCGCCCGCCTTGGCTTGCAGGAGGGCCTCCAGCTTGCCGGAGGTGACGGCTTGGACAGGGACGCTGGCGAACGGGGAAGACGTCAGGTGCTTGCGGATCGCACTCTCGTTGCGACTGTGGGAGGGCGCGCCTGCGTGCGGTCATCGCCGGAACCCCTATGCGGTGCTTCTGACACCCTCTGACGTCCTCCGCCTCATTCCTCAATCTTCGAGCGCCTTCTTGGCCGCCGGTCGGCCGAGCATCGCTCGGGTGTACTCGTGGCAGTTGGGGAAGTCAGGCAGAAACCGGACGAGCTGCCTTCCCCACCCCAGCACCGCGCCCATCACCACGTCTGCGGCGCTGAACCGGTCGCCTACCAGGAACTTCCGGCCGGCGAGGTGCTCTTCCAGCACCGCGATGGCTTGGCAGAACCGCTCCCTCGCCTTCTGCTCCAGCAGCTCACTGCACCCCTCGGGCAGCTCGGTCTTGCCTTCGGCTTCGAGGAACATTTGCCGGTGGCGCAAGCGGAGCTGGTCCGAGAGGACGTAGCCCTGCGGGCCGCGGTGCGCCTCGACGGGGCTCAGCGAGCGGATGACGAGCACGCGGGGATCCGGCTCAGGACGCCGAGGCTTGGGGACCATCCAAGCCAGTTCGTACGGGACACCCATCTCCTCGAGGAGCCAGCGAGGCCGCATGGCTCGGCTCTCCGGGACGTAATGCAACTTCAGCATCGCAGACCTCTTGCCAGAGCCGGAAGTCCGAAGGCTCCCACAGCCCTCCTGCGTCGATACCGATCACACGGGGGGCAGTTCCGTTGATGGACGACGAATCATTCCTGTTCCGTGTCCAGGGAGAAACGGAGAGACGACTTCCTCGGCGCATCCACCGCCACCGGCTAGCATCGGCGCGTGCGCACCAAGATCCTCTACTTCGCCGCTGCTCGGGAACGCGCCGGCTGCGCCGAGGAGACGCTGGAGCTGCTCTCGCCGCCCACGGTGCGCGACCTGCTGGCGGAGCTGGCCCGCAGGCACCCACCCCTGGAGCGCCTCCTGCCGCACCTCCGGGTGGCGGTGAACCAGACCTTCTCCTCCCCCGACGACCCTGTACCGGACGGCGCGGAGGTGGCGCTGATTCCGCCGGTCGCCGGCGGCGCCGGGTGCTTCCGCGTGTCCAAAGACCCGCTGAAGCTCGACGAGGTGGTGCGCGCGGTGGAGGGCCCCGGCCTGGGCGGCGTGGTCACCTTCTCCGGCCAGGTCCGCGACCAGACCCGCGGCCGCGCCGTCATCCAGCTCGAATACGAGGCCTACGCCCCGATGGCCGAGCGCGTCTTCGCCCAGATCGCCGCCGAGGCCGCCGCGAAATGGGAGCGCTCCCGCATGGCCATCATCCACCGCATCGGCCTGCTCCGCCCCGGCGAGCTCGCCGTGGTCATCGCCGCCTCCGCCCCCCACCGCGCCGAGGCCTTCGACGCCTGCCGCCACGCCATCGAACGGCTGAAGCAGGACGCGCCCATCTGGAAGAAGGAGATCTTCGCCGACGGCGAGATCTGGGTCGGCCTGGGGCCGTAGGGCCCGGGCGGCTACGTCCCGGCGTCGCTGCCGGCGTCCAACGGCGAGCCCGCATCCGGCGCCGCCCCCGCATCCAGCAGAGCGCCGGCGTCCTCCAACTCCACCACCGGCGCCACCGCGCGGACGCCCCGCGCGTCCCGCACCGTCACCCAGACCGCCAGCGCGATGAGCGCCAGGAACCCCGCCGCGCTCGCCACCGCCTCCACCCGCGGGTCCACCGCCTTCCCCCGCACCCCGCCGATGGCGAGCAGCAACAGCCGCCCCCCATCCAGCCCCGGCACCGGCAGCAGGTTGAACACCGCCAGCGCCACCGAGATCGCCGCCAGCAACGCCACCAGCGCGTCCACCCCCGCCGTCGCCGACGCGGCGGTCCGCTGCGCGATCCCCACCGGCCCCTCCAGCGTGGCGCTCCGCCGCCCCCGCGCCAGGTCCCAGGTCACCCTCAGCTCCTCCACCACCAGCGCGCTCGCGTGACGGACCGCGTACCTCGCCGCCTCCCACCGGGTGAGCTGCCGGTACGCGTACAGCTGCGACACGCCCAGCCTCAACGCCCCGTCCTCGTCCGGGCGCGGCGTCGCGCGCACCTCCAGCGCCTGGCCGCCCCGCCGAACCACCAGCACCATCGGCTGCGGTCCCGCGTGCTCCGCCACCGCGCCGGTGAGGTCGGACCACTCCCGCACCGGCCTCCCGTCCACCTGCTCCACCACGTCGCCCGGCCGCAGCTGCACCCGCGCCGCCTCCGACCCCGGCGTCACCTCGCCCACCGTGCCCGGCACCGGCACCCGCCGCCCGCCCGCGTAGAGCGTGAACAGCAGCGCCACCGCGCACAGGTAGTTGAGCGCCGACCCGGCCACCAGCACCAGCGCGCGCTGCCACCGCGGCCGCGAGCTGAAGCTCCCCGGCCCGGGCGGCCCCTCCGCCGCGGCCTCCATCCCCGCCACCCGCACGTAGCCGCCGAACGGGATCGCCCTCAGCGCGTACTGGGTGCCCCTCCGCCGCGTCGCCAGCAGCGGCGGGCCGAACCCCACCGCGAAGCGCTCCACCTTCATCCGGCACAGCCGGGCGGCGAACAGATGCCCCAGCTCGTGGAGCGCCACCAGCAGCCCGAGGAGGAAGATCGCCAGCAGGTATCGCATCGCAGGGCTACATTCGCGCTCGTGAGAGGCGCCGCACCCTATACCGTTCCGCTGCTGCTGGCGCTCGCGCTGGCGGGCCCGGGCTGCCGCGTGCGCGACCAGGCGGAAGGCCCGTACGACTTCACCCCCACCTCCGTGGAGAAGGACGAGTGCCTCCGCGTCCCGGCCGCCGGGCCCGTCCTCTCCGGCGACCTGGCCACCACCGGCAACTGGATGAACATGGCGACCGACTGGTACGGGATGACGCTCACCGGCCGCTACCTCGACGCGGGCCTCTTCGACTCCAGCGCCGATCGGTTCTTCGCCGACGGCAGCGCGCAGCACGTCACCGCGGACGTGGGGGGCCTCCACTGCGACCTGGACCAGGCCACCGTCCACCTCGACGCCACCACCGACACCGCCACCCAGTTCCACGGGACGCTCCGCTTCCGCTACGAGGCGCGCCAACCGCCCGGGTGTCTCTGCGAGACATGGGTCTCCTTCCAGGCATTGCACCAGTGACGCCCGCCTCCTAGATCTGACGCCCCGCCCCGCAGGAGGTGCCCGTGTCCAACGCCCAGACCGCCGGCAAGCCCACCGAGACCGAGATCGACTCCATGCTCTCCGAGCGCCGGGTCTTCCCGCCGCCCCCGGCGCTCTCCGCCCGCGCGTACATCCGGAGCCTGGACGAGTACCGCAAGCTCGCCGACGACGCCCGCCGCGACCCGGAGGCGTACTGGGCCGCGCGCGCCCGCGACGAGCTGTACTGGAAGGAGCCGTTCCGGACGGTCCTGGAGTGGAAGCCGCCCTTGGCGCGCTGGTTCATCGAGGGCAAGACCAACCTCTCCTTCAACTGCCTCGACCGGCACCTCGCGCAGCGCTCGGACCGGCCGGCGCTGCTGTGGGAGGGCGAGCCGGGCGACCGCCGCGCCGTCACCTACGGGGAGCTGCACGCGGAGGTGTGCCGGCTGGCGAACGGGCTCAAGTCCCTGGGGGTGAAGAAGGGCGACCGCGTCGGCATCTACCTGCCCATGGTGCCGGAGGCGGCGGCGGCGATGCTGGCGTGCGCGCGCATCGGCGCGGTGCACTCGGTGGTGTTCGGCGGCTTCTCCGCGGAGGCGCTGCGCGAGCGGATGAACGACGCCGGCGCCAAGGTGCTGATCGCCGCGGACGGCGGCTGGCGCAAGGGCGCGGTGGTGCCGCTGAAGAGGAACGTGGACGACGCGGTGAAGGACGTCCCCAGCATCGAGAAGGTGGTGATGCTCCGCCGCACCTCGAAGGAGCCGCTCCAGCTGGGTCCGAAGGAGGTGGACTACCGCGCGCTGGTGGACGCCCAGAAGCCGGAGTGCGAGCCGGAGTGGGTGGAGAGCGAGCACCCGCTGTTCATCCTCTACACCTCCGGGAGCACCGGGAAGCCCAAGGGCGTGCTCCACACCACCGCCGGCTACTCGGTGAACGCGTCGCTCACCACCCGCTGGGTGTTCGACCTCAAGGACGAGGACATCTACTGGTGCACCGCCGACGTGGGCTGGGTGACCGGCCACTCGTACGTGGTCTACGGGCCCTTGATGAACGGCGCCACCTCGCTCATCTACGAGGGCGCGCCCACCACCCCCACCGCCGAACGCTTCTGGGAGATCATCGAGCGCTACAAGGTCACCGTCTTCTACACCGCGCCCACCGCCATCCGCGCCTTCATGCGCCTGGGCGACGACCTCCCCAGGAAGCACGACCTCTCGTCGCTGCGCGTCCTCGGCTCCGTCGGCGAGCCGATCAACCCGGAGGCGTGGATCTGGTACCACCGGGTCATCGGCGGCGAGCGCTGCCCGGTGGTGGACACCTGGTGGCAGACGGAGACGGGGGGGATCATGATCAGCCCGCTCCCCGGCGCCACGCCCACCAAGCCCGGCAGCGCCACCCTTCCGCTCCCCGGCATCGAGGCGGAGATCCTGGACAAGGACGGCAAGCCGGTGCCGCGCGGCAAGGGCGGCCTCCTCTTCATCGGCCGGCCGTGGCCCTCCATGCTGCGCACCGTCTACGGTGACCCGGAGCGCTTCCGGAACACCTACTTCGGGGAGATCCCGGACAAGTACTTCACCGGCGACGGCGCGCGGCAGGACGAGGACGGCTACTTCTGGCTGATGGGCCGGGTGGACGACGTGGTGAACGTGGCCGGGCACCGGCTGGGCACCGCGGAGGTGGAGAGCGCGCTGGTGTCCGACCCGCGCGTCTCCGAGGCGGCGGTGGTGGGCCGCCCGGACGACCTGAAGGGCACCGCGCTGGTGGCGTTCGTCACCGTGAAGAAGGGCGTGCCGGTGGACGACGCGCTCAAGGGCCAGCTCACCGCCCACGTGGGCAAGGAGATCGGCGCCATCGCCCGGCCGGACGACATCCGCTTCGCCGAGGCGCTGCCCAAGACGCGGTCGGGGAAGATCATGCGCCGGCTGCTGCGCGACGTGGCCGCGGGCCGCAAGACCACCGGGGACACCACCACCCTGGAGGACCTCGGCGTCCTCGCCGCGCTCCGGCAGGACGAGGAATAGAGAGGTCCGCCTCGACCGGCGCTCCGCGCCCGCGCCCGGCGGGACGAGCAGCGACCCTGACGGCTCAGCGCGCGAGGTGCTCCACGCCCGCACCCAGGAGCGCGGCGACCCCGCGCTTGGCGGAGTGCACCACCTTCTTCCGCAGCGGCGGCGGCGCGGTCGTGTAGAGCATGCTCACCTTGTGGTGCAGCTCGCTCCCGCCCCACACCAGCACCAGGTCCGCCCAGTCGAGGTCCGCCTTCGCCTTGTCGCCGGTCCGGCGCTCGGTGCCGTCGATCAGCCTCAGCTCCAGCGCCCCGCCCAGCGCCGCCTCCAGCTCCTCCCGCACCGCGGGCGACCCGCCCACCACCACCACCCGGCGGACGCCCCTCCGCCGGCACGCCTCCAGGAACTCCGTCTCCGCGCGGGAGTTGTCGGAGCCGCCGCACCGCTCGCAAGCGCCCTTCAAAGAGGCCAGCATGGGCTCACGGCCGCTGGCGGCGGCGAAGGCGGCGCACTCCTTCGACCCGCAGTGGAGGAAGAAGCGCCCCTTGAGCAGCGCGGCCGCCCGCGGGAGCTTCTCGTCGCTCATCCGCTGCTTGCCGGGTCGGGTGAGGCCGGCCTCCTCCAGCGCCCCCCGCGCGGCGCTCAGCGCCTGCGGCAACCCGAACCCCAGCTCGTTCAGCCAGGCGCCGATCTCGCGGTCCTGGCTCACGCCTCCAGGCCGTCTTCTCCCGCGGCCATCTCGGGAGCCGCGAACAGGTCGCCCTGCATCGGCTCCAGCCCGAGCGCGATCCGCACCCGCGCGAAGCTGCGCCGGTGGATGGGCGTGGCGCCCAGCTTCTGCAGCGTCTCGCAGTGGAGCGGGGTGGGGTACCCCTTGTGCGACGCGAACCCGTAGCCGGGGTAGACCGCGTCCATCTCGTCCATCAGCCGGTCGCGCGTGGTCTTGGCGATGATCGACGCCGCGGCGATGGAGAGCGAGAGCGCGTCGCCCTTGATGATCCCCCGCTGCGGGATGGTGCACTGCGGCACCTTGCGCGCGTCCACCAGGAGGTACTGCGGCTTCTTCCCCAGCCCCTCCACCGCGCGCCGCATGGCCAGCAGGCCCGCGTGGTAGATGTTGATGGTGTCGATCTCCTCGACCTCGGCGCGGCCGGAGGCCCAGGCGACCGCCTCCTCCTTGATCGCCTTCGCCAGCTCCTCGCGCTTGCGCTCATCGAGGATCTTCTTGGAGTCGTCCAGCCCGCGCAGGCGGTAGCCCTTCTTCAGGATCACCGCGCCCGCCACCACCGGCCCGGCCAGCGGCGCCATCCCCGCCTCGTCCACGCCGCAGATCAGCTCCAGGCCCTGCCCGTACAGCTCCGTCTCGAAGCGGAGCATGGTCCGCAGCCTTTGGCCCTCGGCGCGGTTGCCGTGCCGGCGCTCGCGGATCTTCTTGGCCAGCGCGCGCGCGCCGTGCCGCTCGTCGCGCTCCAGCGCCTCCAGCAATCCGTCCGGCACCGCCCGGCCCTTGTCGACGAACCGCTCGCGCAGCTCACCCACGGACCAGGACAGCAGCTCCTCGAGCGATGGCATTGGACGGGGGCGCAACGTACCGAGGGCGCGAGCCGGATTCAATCCGCGCCCGCGCCCTCGTGGAACGGCCCAGCTCAGCGATGCGCTAGTCGTCCTTCTCGTGGCCGATCGCCCGGCCGCGGTGGACCTTCTTGCCCTTCCCCTTGCCCTTGCCGTGACCCTTGCCCTGGTCGTCGTCGTCCTCGTTGCCCGGAGCGGGCGCGGCCTGGCCACCGCCGGCCGGAGGCGCGCTCACCGCGGTGCCGCCGGAGGCGGGCGGAGGTGGCGGGGTGCCGGGCGCGCCCGGACCGTGCGTGGCCGGCGGGGCTGGAGGCGGCGCGCCCACCGGCGTGGGGCCGTGCGTGCCCTGGCCAGGCGGCGGAGCCGGGACGGCGGGCGCCATGGGCGGGGCCACCGGCGGCGGCTTCGGCGGCGGGGGCGCGGCCACCGGCGCCGGCGTGGTGGGAGGCGGCGGCTTCGGCGGCGGCACGTAGGTCACCGCCCCGCCGGCATTCACCGGGTGGCCGGCGCCGGGCGCGCCGCCGGTCACCACCACGGAGCCGGAGGTGCCGGGGCCTGGAGGGGGAGGCGGTGGCGGTGGCGCCGCACCCGCGGGCGGGCCTCCCGGCGGTCCACCCGGGTTCGGCGGCGGCGGCGCGGCGGCCACCGCGGTGGTGGCGGCCGTCACCTGGGTGAGCCCGAACGCGCCCTCCTGGCGCCCGTCCGCGGGCTTGGCGGTGACGCGCAGCTGGCTGACGTTGTCGCTGGTCATCGCGATGTCGCCCGCGTCGCACAGGTCGCGCATCGCCACGTCCAGCCGGCCCAGCTCGATGACCTCCGGGCCGTTCCCGTGCTGCACCACCCGGAAGAGGAGGTGCCGGTCGTCGTAGCCGTTGCTGTTGATGACCAGGTCGCCGTCGAAGGTCGCGTAGATGCCCTTCACCGGCCTGGTCGCCAGCACCGAGCCGTTGGGCATCATCACCTCCACGTGCAGCTCCGGCCGGTTCTCGTTGGGGATGGTCATCGCCATCTCGACGGCCCGCTCGGCGTGGCGGGACTGGAGGTGCTGCTGCACGAACTGGGCGACCTTGAAGAAGAGCGGGGTGATGGGGCCGGTCCACGGGTTGCCGTCCGGCTTGGTCGGCACCAGCAGCACGGAGCGGATGGCCACGTCGTACGGGCGGATGCGCAGCTTCTCGAGCGCCGCGCGCGCCTCGCCCTTGTCCGCGCCGCTGTTCACCGCCTCCTGGTAGGCCTGGGCGGCGGCGTCGTAGCTCCGGTTCTGGAGGGCGGCGTCCGCGTTCGCCATCGCGTCGCAGTAGCGGGCCAGCCCGTCCGCGCGCCCACCGGGCCGCATGGCCGTCGCGGCGCGGTAGCGCTCGGAGGCGGTGCGCCAGTCGCGCTGGGAGAGGGCGACGTCGCCGTCGTAGGCGGTCTTCTCGTACTGGTAGGCGATCCACTTCTCGCGCTCGTCCTGCACGTCGCGCAGCCGCTGCGCCTGGGACGGGTCGTACTGCACGGCGACCTGCATCGCCTGCACCGCCTGGTCGTACTGGCGCTCCTGCCGCAGCCGGTCCGACTCGGCCACCGCGGCGGCGACGATCTCCATCTGCACCCGGCCGGCCTCCGCCTGCACCTCGGGCGCGTTGGACATCTCGCGCGCCCGCTTCACGGCGTCGGCCGCCTGGCCGAAGTTGCGCTGGGCGGCGAAGCCCCGCGCCTGCTGGAGGACGTCCATGGCCTGGTAGAGCGACGCCTGCGCCTTCATCTGCGCGGCGTCCGGCGCGCCCGGCTCCACCGAGAGGATGAACTGCGCCTCGGAGCCGACGCACGCCCAGTCCCGCTGCTGGAGGCAGGTGTTGGCCTGCTGCCGGGACTGCGCCAGCGCCTGGGTTCGCGCGTTGTCGAACTTGGGCTTGAGCCCCGGCGTCTCCGCCTTCTCCTGCAACGCGTCCCGGTAGTGGACGTAGGCGGACTTCCAGTCGCCGGTGGCGGCGGCGCTGTCGCCTTCCTTCTCATGGGCAATACAGCCGACGAACAACGACAATGACGCCGCGGCAGCGGCGAGGCGGTACCTCATTGCGGGTGCACCTCCGACCTGATGCGTGGAGAGGCCTTCCAGACGCGGGAGCCCGTGAGTCTATTCGACGGAGGAGCGAGCGCCGTTCAAGGGGCGCCGGACCCCGGCCGCGCTCGCTCGGTAAGGTGAATGTGGGTGCGGCGCCGCGTTATCTTCGCGGCTCGCCATGATGTCCCGAATCTCCAGAGCCGCCGTCCTCTCGCTGTCGCTGTCCCTGTCGGCCGGGTGCCACCGCGCGCGGCCGGAATTCCTCGCGCACCAGCCGGACCCGTCGTCCGAGCGCACCATCACCCAGGGCAAGGTGGTGGGCTTCGCCGAGCAGGACGGCGCGCTGGCGTGGTTGGGCCTCCCCTTCGCCGAGCCGCCGGTGGGGCCGCTGCGCTGGCGCGCGCCGGTGCCGAAGAAGCCGTGGGAGGGGACGTTCCAGGCGGTGCGCTTCGGGCGCTCCTGCGCGCAGCTGGTCACGCCCATCGGCGGGCGCGACGACGACAAGCGCGGCCGGTTCCTGGGGAGCGAGGACTGCCTCACCCTCAACGTCTTCGCCCCGCGCGCCGCGGTCCCCGGCAAGGACAAGCTGCCGGTGATGGTGTGGATCCACGGGGGCGGCAACAAGATCGGCGCCTCGTCCTCCTACTCGATGGCGGGGAACCTGGCGGCGCGGCACGGCGTGGTGGTGGTGTCCACCAACTACCGGCTGGGGGTGATGGGCTGGTTCCGGCACCCGTCGCTGGTCGCGCCGGGCGACGCGGCGGAGGATCGCTCCGGCAACTACGGCACGCTGGACCAGGTGCTGGCGTTGAAGTGGGTCCGCGACAACGCCGCGGCGTTCGGCGGCGACCCGGGGAACGTCACCATCTTCGGCGAGTCCGCCGGCGGCATCGACGTGCTCTCGCTGGTCACCTCGCCGGCGGCGAAGGGCCTGTTCCACCGCGCCATCTCCGAGAGCGGGCTGCCGGCCTCCACCACCGTGAAGGCCGCCGAGGACTTCACCTCCGGCCTGTTGCCCACCCTGCTCGCCCGCGACGGCCGGGCCAGGGACCGCGACCAGGCGAAGGCGGTGGCGCAGGGGATGAGCGCCGGGGAGGTGGCGGCGTACCTCCGGGGAAAGACCGCGGACGAGCTGATCGAGCCGCTCGACCCGGGGGTGTTCGGCATGTACGACTCGCCGAACCTGTTCCGCGACGGCGCGGTCCTCCCGGAGCAACCGTTCCTGGAGCTGGTCGCCGACGCCGGCCGCTACAACGCGGTGCCGCTCCTGTTGGGCACCAACCGGGACGAGATGAAGCTGTTCATGGCGGCCGACCCGGCGTTCGTCAGCAGGTGGCTGGGCCTGTGGCCGCACATCAAGGACCGCACCCGGTACGACCGGACCGCCGGGTACGTCTCCGGGCTGTGGAAGGCGGTGGGCGCGGACTGGCCGGCCTCGGTGATGCGCCGCGCGCAGGGCCCCACCGTCTACGCCTACCGGTTCGACTGGGACGAGGAGCCGTCGAAGCTGGGCGTGGACGTGTCGGCGCTGCTGGGCGCCTGCCACGCGATGGAGATCTCCTTCGTGTTCGACAACACCAGCCAGGAGGCCTTCGGCGTGCCGGACGGGGGCCCCGCCTGGGAGGGCTACCGGACCCTGGCGAGCGCCATGTCCGGGTACTGGGTGCAGTTCGCGAAGACGGGCGCGCCCGGGCGCGGGGCGGACGGGACGCTGCCGGAGTGGAAGCCGTGGAGCGACGACGGGCCGCAGGCGGACCGCTTCATGGTGCTCGACTCGCCCGGCGGCGGCGGGCTCCGGATGTCGTCCGAGGCGGTCACCGTGGAGGGGCTCACCGCGAAGCTGGAGCGCGAGCCCGCCTTCGACGGCGCCCCGCGCGAGCGCTGCCGCGCCTACGCCCGGATGGTGAAGGCGCTGGAGCTGATCAGCGGCAAGCCCGGCGACGAGGACTACGCGCGCTTCGCGGGCGGCGCGTGCCGGGGGTTCCCCATGGGCTCGTTCCTCGCGGACGGCAAGTGATGGCGGACAAGCCTCGCGACCGGGACGCGGTCCCCCACCGCAAGCCGTGGAAGTGGCTGCGGCAGATCCGCCAGGAGCGCGGCGCCGGCGGGATCATCCCGGCGATCGGCTCCGGCTGGAACGCGCAGGCGGTGGGCACGGTGTTCGGCTGGCGGGACCTGCTGGAGGAGATCCGCAAGGCCACCAGGCTCACCTTCCACCTGCCGCCGCCGGAGCTGACCACCGGCAACACCACGCTGATCTGGGAGCGGATGCTGTTCGACCTGGCCTGGCAGACCGGGCAACCCCCGCACCAGGTGGAGTCGAAGCTGCAGACCGTGGTGGCCAGGACGCTGCGGAAGTTCTACCCGGTGGGCGGGGTGACGGACGCCTTCGCCCGGAGGTTCCTCGCGCTGGGGTTCGAGGACGTCCTCAGCTTCAACTTCGACCAGGGGCTCCACGCGGAGGAGTCGGCCTGGCACCAGCCCAAGCCCCTGCACCCGGTGACCAACCACTGCCGCGTCACCGGCGCGACCCGCGTCTGGTATCCCCACGGCACGGTGTGCGATCCGCCCAGCATCCAGCTCGGGCTGCGGGCCTACTCGACGCTGATCAACGACCTGGAGCTGGCGCGGCAGGAGTACAAGGCGAGCGAGAAGGAGCTCTTCGGGGAGCGCGCCTCCACCCCCAGGAAGTCGCTCCCGCCGCGCCCCATGGCCGACCAGTGGCGCGTCTGGGGCAAGCAGCGCGCGCGCGCCGCCAGCTGGGTCGCCTCGGCCATGAACGCGCCGCTCGTCTTCGCCGGCCTGAGCCTGGGCCGCGAGGAGTGGCCGCTGTGGTGGTTCCTCAACCAGCGCGCCCGGAACCACGCCCGGCGGAACCTGTCCTGGGAGATCCCCACCTTCGCCATCCTCATCCGCAAGGAGGCCGAGGCCCTGGCCACCGCCGCCGACCTGGTGAACATCACCCTCCTCCCCGTGGACTCCTACCAGGAGGCCTGGGACCGGATGTTCGAGACTCTGTCCTGAAATCAGGGGGTTGGCTGCGTGTAACCAACGGGGCGGGGGTTTCGTACCTGGTGGCATGAACATCTCCTTCCGCCCGGCGCCCAGGAACCCCGGTTGAAGCGACACCTCCGGCGCCGGCGGCGCTGGTGGGATGGAGATGAAGGCCGAGCTGTCCCCGCTGTCCTCCGGCCAGGACTCCGGCGAGGTCGCCAGGGCGGAGATCTCCGGCAAGGAGACCGCCCGGAAGTCCGCGGCGCGCGGGACGGATCCGTCGAGCCCGGAGGGCGCCAACAGCCCGGCGAAGCAGGCCCAGATGCGGCGCCTCTTCCAGGACGACGTGTTCGAGCGCGCCGCCCGCCGCCCGCTGGTCGCGCTCGGGTAGTCTCCCGCCCTTCCGTTTCCGGGAGGTTGGGGCATGAGCGCAGGCAGGAGCGTCGTCGTCACCGGGGCGTCCACCGGGATCGGCCTGGGGACCGCGAAGGTGGCGCTCAGGAACGGCGCCCGCGTCTTCGGCAGCGTGCGCAAGAGCGCGGACGCGGAGCGGCTGCGGCAGGAGCTGGGCGCGTCCTTCACGCCGTTGCTGTTCGACGTCACCGACCAGGCGGCGGTCCAGCGCGCGGCCGCCGAGGTCCGCGAACACCTCCAGGGGAGCACCCTCTCCGGCCTGGTGAACAACGCCGGGGTGGCGGTGAGCGGGCCGGCCCTGGAGCTGTCCCCGGACGACTTCCGCAAGCAGCTGGAGGTCAACGTCGTGGGCCCGTTCATGGTCACCCAGGCGTTCGCGCCGCTGCTGGGCAAGGACCGCGCGCTCCAGGGGCCGCCGGGCCGGATCGTCAACGTCAGCTCGGTGGGCGGGAAGATGGGGGCGCCCTTCCTGGGCGCGTACGTGGCCTCCAAGCACGCGCTGGAGGGGTGGTCGGAGAGCCTGCGCCGGGAGCTGATGCTCTACGGGATCGACGTGATCGTCGTGGGGCCGGGCACGGTGGCCACGCCCATCTGGGACAAGGCGGACAAGGAGGACCTCGCCCGCTACGACCGGAGCGATTACCGGGAGGCGCTGCACAAGTTCAAGGACTTCATGGTCAAGAACGGGCCCACCGGCCTGCCGCCCGAACGGATCGGCGAGGTGATCTGGACCGCGCTCACCGGCCGCTCGCCGAAGGTGCGCTACGCGGTGGTGCCCGGCGCGTTCGCCAACTGGATCCTGCCCACCACGCTGCCGAAGCGGATGGTGGACCGGCTGATCGCGGGGCGGCTGGGGCTGGTCCGGGGGCGGAAACCCGCACCCTGAAATCCGGAGATTTCCGCGGCTACTTGGGCGCGGCGCCCGCCAGCTCCTGGGCCGCCTGCGAGCACTGCTTCTCCTTGGGCTGCAGCTCGGCGCAGCGCTGGTACTCCTGGATCGCCTCCGCGGTCTTCTTCTGGCCCTTGTAGATGTCGCCCAGGACGCTGTGCGGCCCGGGGAGGGAGGGGTCGAAGCGGACGGACTGCTTGAGCGCCTCCTCCGCCTTGGCCATCTGGCCCTTCTTCCCCAGCGCGAACCCCAGGTAGTAGAGCGCCACCGGGTTGCGCCCCTCGGTGGTGAGGACGTTGCCGAGCAGCTTGAGCGACCGGTCCAGCAGCTCCGCCTCGCTGAACTGCCCGGCCTCCTTCCTGGTAGTGAAGCCGCGCGCGTACAGGAACCCCAGCTCGGCCCGCGCCTCCAGCAGCGTGGGGTCCTTCCGGGTCGCCTCCTCCAGGGGCTCCACCGCCTGGTCGGCCTTCTCGGTCCGGGAGAGGAGGATGCCCAGCCTCGCCAGCACCGCCGAGTCCCCGGGCGTCGACTTCTGGGCCTCCTTGAGCAGGCTCTCCGCCTTCGGGTAGTCGCCCATCGACAGGTAGAGGTCCGCCAGGCCCGTCCAGGCGGCGCGGTTCTGCGGGTCGTCCTTGAGCAGCTGCTGGAACGCCGGCTCCGCCTTCTCCGCCACCCGCTTCTTGGCGTACGCCCGCGCCAGCTCCAGCCGGGCCTCCGGGGTGGGGTCCAGCTCCGCCCGCCGCTCGTACTCGCCCACCGCCCCGTCCAGGTCGCCGTTGGCCCACAGCGCGGCGGCCAGGGAGGCGTGGGCGCCGGGGTCGTCCGGGAGCGCCTTCACCGCCGACTTGAGCACGTCCACCGCGCCGTTGGCCTTGTTCTGGCCCAGGTAGGCCAGCGCCAGCCCCTTGTACGCGTCCGCGCTCTTGCCGCGGCCGTCGTCCTGCGACAGCTCGATGGCCTTCTTGAACGCCTCCACCGCCTTGTCGCGCTTGCCGGCCTGCAGGTACAGGTTGCCCAGCTGGGTGTAGGGGGCGGAGGCGCGCGGCTTGAGCTCCAGCGCCTTCTCGAACGCCTTGGTGGCGCCGCGGTTGTCGCCCAGGTTGAACAGCGCCAGCCCCAGGTTGAACGTCGCCTCGGCGAAGGCGGGGTCGCTCTTGAGCGCCTTGCGGAACTCGTCCGCGGCCTTCTTGTGGTTCCCCTGGCTGTCCAGCGCCACGCCCAGGTTGTTGTGGGCGCGCGCGTGCGAGGGGTCGGCCGCGATCGCCCGGTCGTACTCGGTCATCGCCCCGGGCACGTTGCCCTCGCGCATCAGGATGACGCCCAGGTTGTAGTGGGCCTCGGCGTCGCCCAGGCCGGCGCTGCTCTTCCCGGCCTGCGACAGCAGCTCCTTGGCCTCCGCGTACTGGAGCTTCTCCGCCAGCGCCTTGCCCAGGTTCACCTTGGCGGAGATCAGGTTGGGGTCGATGGCCAGGGCCTCGCGGTACCGGGCGATCGCCTCGTCCGTCTTCCCGGCGGCGTGGAGCGCCTCGCCCAGGTTGAAGCGCACCTCGGCGTCCCTGGGCGACAGCTCCACCGCCTTGCCGTAGTGCTCGATGGCGGCGTCGTAGTCGTTCAGCGTCCGCGCCAGCAGCGCGCGCTCCGCCCGCAGGGAGACGTCCTCGGGCAGGGCGGAGATGCCGCCGTCCAGCAGCGCCTTGGCCTCCTGCGCCTCGCCGCCCAGCCGCAGCGCCCGCGCCAGCAGCACCATCGCGTCCGGCGAGCTCTCGTCCAGCTTCACCAACGCCCGCAGGGGGGGCACCGCCTTCTTCGGCTCGTTCAGCGCCAGGTAGGTCAGGCCCAGGCGGTAGAGCGCGTCGGCGTCGTCCGGCGCCTCCTGGACGTGCGCCTCCTCCACCGCCGCGGTGCGCTTGAGCGCCTCCTTCTCCGAGGCGGTGGGGGCGGCGGGGCCGGCGGACAGCAGCGTCGACAGCGCGATGAGGAGGGCGTGCATGTCACTCCACGTAGGGGCTGGCGCGGGCGTCGAACGTCTTGCGCGCCAGCGCGGTCTTCTTGGCGTCCCACTGGGCGCGGGCGGTCTCCGCGCGCTTGTTCTCCTGGGTGACGCGCAGCTGCTTGTTCACCACGTCCGCCTGGCACTGCTTGGGCTGCTCCTCGAACTCCTTCAAGGGCAGCTTCTCCGCCCCCTCCACCTTCGCCTTGCGGGCGGCGTTCAGCTTGGCCAGCTCGTACTTGGCCCAGGCGCACTGCAGCGACAGCTCGTCGCGGTCCTGGGTGGCGACGTTCACCTCCTGCCGCGCGCGCAGGTAGTCGATGCGCGCGCCCGCCTCGTCCACCGCCAGCTTCGCCACCTCCTTGGAGACGGCGTCGTTGGCCTCGCCCACCTCGCGCTCGGCGGCCGTCTTGCGGTCGCGCGCGCGGCGGATGGCGTTGCGGGTGCGCAGCACCTCGCTCTCCGCCTCGTCGCGCTGGTCCACCGCCACTCCCAGGTCGTTCTCCGCCTCGAGCAGCTCGATCCGCACCTCGTACGGCAGCTTGGTCACCAGCTCCGAGGGCACCTTCTTGGAGTACCGCGGGCCGCAGGCGGACAGAAGCCCGCACGCCGCGGCCAGCCACAGGGACCTTGGCCTCATCGCACCTTCCCCTGGAAATTGTCGAACAGCGTCCGCCCGTCGCCGAACTCCTCGCCGAGCACGAACGTCACCGAGAAGCTCCCCCCCGACTGCCGGTCCACCACCGGGATGCCGTCGAACGTGAGCTGCCCGCGCTCCATGGCGGGGAACGTCTGCCGCGGGTCGTTGAGCACGTTGCGCGCCAGCGCCCCCCGCTGCACCCCGCCGATGTCCTCCGCCAGGTCGATCACGATGGGCGTCCCCGCGTCCGAAGCGAAGGGGAGCTTGAGGCCGCGGGCGGAGACCGCCAGCACCAGGTCCTCGCCCTGGCCGGTGTCCGTGGAGGGCTTGGTGTAGCGGACCGTCACGTCGGACGACCCCATCACCACCTCCATCGACTGGTACCGCATGTCCATCAGCACCGACAGGCTGCCCTTGATGCTGGGCGGGCCGCACGCCAGCAGCACCAGCAGCGACAGGCATGCCCCGGCGGCGGCGCGCTTCACTTGCAGGACCTCCACTCCGGGTCCACGTCGCTGCCCGCCAGCCCGCTCACGTCCTTGAGCACGGACAGCTCCCGCTTGGCGCCGTCCGCGTCGCCGTACCGGCAGCGCAGCGCGGCCAGGTTGGCGCGGGCCTTGGCGTAGGTGGGGTCCGCGTCCAGCGCCTTGCCGTAGGAGGCGCGGGCGCCCATGGCGTCCCCGGAGAGCAGCAGCGCCAGGCCGAGCGCGTTGTGCGCCGAGGCCCGGGTGTCCTGCAATTCGGTGGCGCGGCCCAGGGCCAGCTGCGCCTGGTAGAGCTTGCCCTGGTCCAGGTACGCCATCCCCAGCGCCTCCAGCGACGCGGCGTCCGTGTTGGACTCCACCTTCTTGAGCAGGTCGTCCACCGACGCCGCCGCCCCGGCCGACGCCAGCGTCGCGGTGGGCAGCGGGTTTCTGGGCGAGTCCGTCTTGCCGCGGCAGCCCAGCACCGCCGGGGAGAACACCTCCACCTCCGGCCGGGTCGCGCGCTCGATGCAGGTCTTGAAGGCCGAGGCCGCCCTGTCCTGGTACGTCTTCTCCACGGCGCGGACCTGCTCGGCGTCCTTGCCCGACAGGCCCGAGGCGACGGTGCCCAGCGTGTCGGCGACGTGCTGGTACGCCAGCGCGGCCTTCCACAGGCTGGCCACGCCCCACTCCGGCGAGCCCATGGAGATGGCCTGGGTGTAGACCCCCTCCATCTGCTGCAGCGTGGCCACCTTCTGGTCCAGCTGGTCGGACGGGATGGCCTTGAAGGAGCGGAAGACGATCTCGCCCAGGTACCAGAGCGCCTTGGCGGTGTCCTCGCTCTGGGCGTTGGGGCCCTTGGTCACCGGGCCCAGGATGGCCACCAGCGGCTCCGGGCGCTCGCCCGCGTTGGCCATCAGCTCCGCGACCACCGCCGCCGCGCCCGCGTTCTGCTTGTCCACCTTGAGCGCCTGCTCCGCCGCGGACCGCGCGCGGGCGGTGTCGTGCCCCTTGAGCGCCGTCTCCGCCAGCTGGGTCAGCACCTCCGACTTGCGCGAGCCGCCCACCGGCGCCGCCGCCTCCAGGTCCTTGATCGCCTCCCGCTGCTGGTTCAGCGCCTGGCGGAGGCGGGCCGCCGCCAGCCAGCCGTCCAGCGCCGCCGAGTCCGTGCCCAGCCGCTCGCCGACCTGCTCGTACCACTGGGCCGCCTCCTCGAAGCGCGCCGCCTCCGCCGCCTGCCGGCCGAGGGTGAGCAGCACGTCCGCCAGGTACTGGGACTTGGCGTAGGAGGCGATGAACTTGGCCCCCAGGTCGCGCTCGTGCTGCAGGTCGCGCTTGTCGCGCGCGGCGGTGAAGGCCGCGTAGAGCGCCTTCTCGCCGATGTCGGTGCCCTTGTTCTGCTCCGCGACCTGGATCAGGCCCTCCACCACGTCGCCGGTCTGCTGGGCGCTCTGGATGGCCAGCTCGCCCAGGGCCTCGGACTTGGCGGCGGTGAGGATCTTCCGGACCTCGTCCTTGAAGTTGGCGGGCAGCGCGGAGGCCAGGAACTTGTTGCCGGTCTCGTCGATGCCCTTGAAGTCGTTGAGCTGGCGGAGCGCGTCCAGCGCCAGGTGGCCGGCCACCGGGGCGTCCTTGAAGCCGGGGTTGTTGAGCGCGAAGGCGGAGAACAGCGCCGCCGCCTGGTCGTACTCGCCGTCGTCGTAGTGCGCGCGGGCGATGTTGAACTTCACCTCCACCGAGTGCTCGCTCTTGGGGAAGCGCTCCAGGTACTTGCCGCCCATGATCTTCAGCGCCTGGCGGGCGTCCGCCACCTCGAAGGCGGTGAGCTTGTCCACGTTCTCCTGGCGCAGCCCGGTGTACTGGGCGAGCAGCGCGCCGTACACCGCGGCCTCCAGCCCGGCCGGGTCCTTGGCCTCCGAGTACTGCGCCAGCTCCTCGAACTGCCGCGCCGCCTCCGGGTACGCCTTGGCGGCGTAGAGCGCGTCGGCGCGGTTCTTCATGATCGCGATCACGTACTGCTGCGGCCGGAACAGCTGCAGGTACTCTTTGTACGCCGCCGCCGCGTCCAGGTAGATCTGCCGCTCGTCCTTCTTCTGGGCGTAGGTGTGCAGCGTGGTGGCCAGGTCGCGGGACAGCTCCTCCAGCTCCTTGAGCGTCTTCAGGCGGCTGGCCTCGTCCTTGGCGGGGTCCGTCTTCACCTCCACCGCGGCGCGCACCAGGTAGCGGATGTCCTCCGCCCGCGGGAGCACCGCGCCCTTGGACGCCTTGATGGAGTCGTAGATCTTCTCCGCCCGCTCCAGGTCCAGCTCCGGGTCCGGCTGGATGTCCAGCAGCCGGCGCAGCGCGGGGATGGCCCACTCGTACTGCTGCTTGATGAAGTAGCGGGTGCCCAGCTTCTCCAGCGCCAGCGCGAAGGTGGCGCGGGAGTCGGACAGCTTCTCGAAGTAGTTGATGGCGCCCTTGGGCGGGCGGGACTCGGTGTAGCTGTAGACCAGGTCCAAGAGCGCCTCGCGCTTGATGTTGAGCGACTTCTGCGGGTCCACGCCCGGCGCCGGCGGGGAGGCGGCGGCGGCCTCGAAGAACGGCACCGCCTCGCCGTGCTTGCTCTGGTTGATGCGGATCCAGCCCATCTTGTAGCGGGCCAGGTCGTGCACCGGAGACAGGGGCGCCTCCAGCACGGCCTGGTAGTGCTTCTCCGCCTCGCCCAGGTCCGCCTTGTCGAAGTAGTAGTCGCCCAGGATCTGCTCGGACTCCAGCCGCAGCGGGCTCTTGGGGTACTTGGCGATCAGCTCACCCAGCGTCTTGAGCATCTCGTCGAACTCGCCCAGCTCCCGCTCCTCGTGCGCCAGGTAGAAGGTCACCTTGTCGCCGTCGTGGAAGTCCGGGAACTCCTTCTGCAGGCGGACGTAGAGCTGCACCGCCTTCTGCTTCATCAGCTTCGTCTCCGGCGAGATGAGCGCGCCCTTCATCCCCTCCGGCCGGCTCTCCGCCTGCAGGGTGTAGATGTAGCGGCTCTTCTCCACGTACAGCTCGGCCAGCCGGAACTGGAGGTCCGGCAGGTAGGGCGCGGAGTGGGACTTGGCGATCAGCTTCTCCGTCTCCAGGATGGACTTGTCGCACTTGAAGATGTCCCGCTTCAGCTTGGTGAGGAGGGCCTCCTTCTCCTTCGACTTGGAGACGAGCGGGTTGATGTCGCGCGGGTTCACCACCACCTGCGCGGCGGCGGGGAGGGCGCTCACGGCCAGGGCCAGGGCGAGCGCTCTCATTGGTCGATCCCCTCGATGCAGCGGGACTTGAGGCTGACCCGGTAGTCGCGCAACTCGTCGTTCCAGTACTCGCCGTCGAACGGGAAGCCCACCTGCTTGGGCGTCAGCGGCGGCTCCTCGACGTCCTTGACCAGCTTGGACCCCTTCTTGATGCGCTCGTAGAGCTTGAGGCCGATCTCGTAGTCCATGATCCGGACCTGCTCGGCGGCGCGGACCAGCTTGTCCGCCTCCTGCCGCACCGACTCGCGCAGCCGCGCCTCGTACACGCGCTGCGCCTCCGCCACCGCCAGCACGTAGAGCCGGCTGAGGTGGCCGTAGAGCCGGTCGCCGAAGCTGCCGGCGAAGCGGCCCAGGTTCTCGCCCTCCAGCTGGAGCGACTCGTAGAAGCGGTAGGCGCGCCGGGTGGGGCCGATGGACGCGGCCGCGCGCACCATCCTCAGGTCGCGGGTGAGGTCGTCCCGCTCGCGGATGGCCTCCAGCGACTCGGCGTACTTGCGGGTGAGCTCCTTGGCGGCGCGCTTGGCCGGCAGGTAGTGGCAGAGGTCGCGGAAGATCATCGCCCGCAGGAGGTACTTGTCGGGGAGGAACTCGTCGCGGAAGGCGGGCGCGTCCAGGGTGTTGAGGATGCCCATGGACGCGTGGATCTGGCCCAGGTTGTAGCGGGTCCACGCCTCCTCCAGGTAGAGCGACGCCTGGCCCGGGTCCAGGGCCGGCAGCTTCACCTGCCGGTACGCGTCCAGCGCGCCCTGGAAGTCCTTGCGCTCGTAGCGCAGCCGCGCCGCCGCCAGGAGCGCCTCGTTGCGCGTCTCCAGCGACAGCTTGAGGTCGTGTCCCAGCTCCCAGAAGTCCTGGATCAGCTCCTGGTTGACCTCCTTGGCGTCCTTGAGCCGGGTCACCAGCACCGCGAAGCGGGCGCGCGAGGCGGCGGCGGTGCCCTCGGTGATCTTGGAGAAGTGGGTGTTGGCCCAGCGCTCGTTGCCGGCGCGCAGGTCCAACAGGCCCTGCTGGTAGTTGGCGTAGTCGCCGGTCTCGCCGCCCACGAAGCCCAGGTCGAGCGCGGCGAACACCTGCTCGTCGATCATCACCTCGTCGTGCGGCCCGTCGATCAGCTCGCGCAGGCCCTCCAGCGCGCGGGGGACGACCTCCGGGTTGTTGTGCTCGCGGGCGATGCGGGCCAGGTAGTACGCGCCGGCGTGGGTGAGCTTGAGCTTCACCAGGCTCTCGCCCAGGAAGTACTGCGCCCAGGCGTAGTTGTCGTCCGTCTGGGGCATCGCCTCCAGGTACGCGTAGAAGCGGCGCGCCGCCTCCTTGTAGTTGGCGGTGAAGTAGAGGGAGAGGCCCTCGTCGAAGATCTTGGGGCTCACCTTCTCCGGCAGCGTGGCCGGGGCGGCGGACGAGGGCGTGCCCCCGTCCGCGCCGGGGGGAGGCGCGCCGGCGTCGGGAGCGGCGGCGGGGGCGGCGGCCGGAGCTGCGGGGGCCGCGGGGGGAGCGGCCGCGGCGGCCAGCAGCGAGGCGGCCAGCGCGGCGAGGAGGGCTGGTTTCATTCGGGGGAGCCGAAGTTGAGCGCCACGGCGAGGATGATGGTGGGGACGTTGAGGATGTTGACCACCGGGAACTTGAGCGGGATGCAGACGTTGTCGGTGACGTCCAGCCGGTAGCTGACGAACCTGGAGGTGAAGACGCGCACGCCCACGCCCAGGTCCAGCGCCGGGCGGAAGTTCTGGGTGGTCTTGATCAGCGTCCCGCCCACCATCGCGTAGGCCTCGAAGTGCAGCACGCTCTGGTTGAGGAAGCTGGTCTTGCCGTAGACGGGGCTCCACACCAGGTCGGACCCGGCCATCCACTGCACCGTCTCGAACTGGGTGGGGAGCACGCCGAAGTCGCGCTGCAACTGCTCGCGGAGCGAGGTGGGGGCCGCATAGCTGTACATCGCCCGGCCGACCTGCCAGGCGAACGTGTCGGTGAAGTGGAAGGTGTACGTCACCTGGGGGCCGAAGCCCTTGTAGAACGCGTCCAGGGGCAGCGTGCCGACGCCCAGCGAGAGCTCCTGGTTCATCCGGAAGAGCCGCTCCTGCACCGCCGCCACCTTGCCCGGGTTCTCCAACTCTTCGGCTTGCGCCAGCGCCACCGACGGCAGCAGGGCCGCCGCGACGAGAAGTGCCTTCATTGAGAAGCTCCCTGAGCGGCCGCCTAGAAGCCGACCGAGTTGAAGAGGAACGGGTAACTGATGATCACCACGCCTCCGCGAGGCTGCGGGAACTGCCACGTCTTGAGCGCCGAGAGGATGCAGCCCTCCACGCTCGCGTTCTTCAAAGTCGAGCTCTTGGTCTTGGCCGCGGTCACCGACCCGGTGGTGCCGATGGTCCACTCCAGCACCACCTTGCCCGCCAGCCCGGGGTCCTTGAGGAGGGCGCGCTCGTAGCAGCCGCGGACCTCCTGCAGGTGGGCGTTGATCGTCTTGGCCACCGCCTCGCGGTCGATGTTGCCCTGCGGCACCCCCACCGAGCGGGAGGTGGCGTGCGTCACCATCCCGCCCACGGTGCCCTTGCCGATGCCCCCGGCGCCCATGGCGCCGATGCCGCCGCCGCCGCGACCGCGCAGGATCTCCGCGCCCAGCGTGCCCACGCCGCCCTTGCCGCCGCCGCCCAGTCCGAACGTCCCCAGGCCCGCGTTGGCGATGGGCGACTTGCCCACCAGGCCGGAGAGGTGGAACCCGGTCTTGGCGTTCTTGGCGCCCGGGCCGTTCCCCAGCTTGTCCACCGCGGCCAGCATGTCGCCCATGGCGGGCCCGGCGGCGGCCAGCTTGGCCAGCTGCTTGAGCGCCTTGGTCTCCGCCGGCGGCGGCGCGACCTGCACCGGCTCCTTGGTCGGCTTGGTCTTCTTCTCGGGCTTGTTCTCGACGACCGCGTCGTCCTTCTTCTTCCTGATCTTCTCCAGCTTCTCCTTGGCCTTCTCCTTCTTCTCCTTCGGCTGGATGGCCAGGCGGACCGCCACCGGGTCCAGGCCCTTGGCGGTGAAGTCCGGCGCCTCGGAGGCCTTGGGCATCATCACCAGCACGGCGATGCCGCCGGAGCTGATCAGCACCAGGAGGGCGATCAGCACCCAGGGCAGGCCCTTGAGCGGGTTGACCTTCACCTTCTCCGCGGGCGGGGCGACGGTCGCGTAGAGCGTCATCCCGCCGGCGCTGAAGCGCGCCTGCCCGCCCGCGCTCAGGGTCATGTAGAGGCGGTCGCCGTCGCGGTCCAGCTCCCCGGCGTTCACCTGCTGGAAGTCGGTGCCCTGGCGGCGCTCGATCTTGGCGGTGGAGGGGACGAAGAGGCGGTACGAGTCCCCGCGCACCTGGGCGATGGGGAACTTGCCCTGGGGGACGCCCTCGAAGCCCCAGTAGGGGAACTCCGGGCCCATGGCGGAGGTGCCGAGGATCGGCTTGCCCTTGCGCGCGCTCTCCGCGCCGAAGCTCACCGCCCCGTGGCGCATCCCGCGCCAGTGCAGCTCGTAGTACAGGCGGAGCCTGGTGCGGCCGCTCCCGCCGGCGGTCATCCCGGCGGTGGAGACCTTCGGCGCCTTGGCGGGTGCCGCGGGCTTGGCTTTCTCCTTCGCCTTGGCCTTCTCCTTCTCGGGGGCCTGCGCCTTCTGCTGCGCGGTGGGTGGGCGCGCGGCCTTGGCCAGCGAGGGCCCCGCGGCGGGACGCCCCTCGCCCGGCGTCGCGGTGGGCATCTGGCCCTCGCGGACGTGCACGCCGTTCCCGCGCGGCTTCTGGGCGCGCGGCGCCGGCTCGGAGCCGACCGAACCGGGCACGAAGGTCGGCCGGTCGTCCTGGTGCACCATCTCCTGCATGGTGCCCGGCTCCCGCTCCAGCTCGAGCAGGTGCTCGTCGGTGGTGGGCTCCTTCGGGCGCTTCGGCGCGGGCAGCGGGACCTTCTGCGCCTGCTGGGCGATGCGCCGCGCGGACGCCACCGTCCCCTGCGGCTTGGCGACGGGCGCGGGGGTGGGGTGCAGCTCCGGCGCGGGGAGGGCCACCAGGTTGGCCGCGTGCGCCACCGCCGGCATCGCCGGCCAGGACGCGCCCGGCGGGGCGGCGGAGAGCGACGGGGCGGAGGGCCGGGGCGGGGCGCCGCCCAGGAGCGCGGCCACCTCCGGCGACATGGCCGGCGAGGCCGGGCGCTGCGCGACGATCCGGCACTTGAGGACGAACGGGCCGACCACCACCTCGTCCATCGAGCGGATCTCGCAGGCGGTGACCTTGATCCCGTTGACGTACACGCCGCCGCCCATGTCCTGGATGGCGGCCTTGCCGTTCTGGAAGTAGAGGACGGCCTGCTGCTGCTGGATGGTCGGGTCATCCAGCTTCAGGTCCGACAGCGGGGCGGACCCCACGCTGTAGGACCCGGGCACGAAGACTTCGGTGCCCACCAGGAGCCCATCGCGCAGGATGACCACCTGGAGAACCACCGGCTGCCCGCTCAACGTTGCAATCCTCTTGTGAAGGCGTGGGGGAGAGGCCTACTGCGTGTCGTACACCGTGGAGAGGATCTCCTGACGGAAGCTCTCGCGCCTCTTGACCATGGACTTGGTCTGAAGTTCCTTGCGGTCGTACAGGTACACCGCGCCGGACTTGTTGGTCTGGCCCTGGATCAACCGGTCGTCGAAGTCGATGCGGGTGGGCCCGCGCTGCGGCGGGGTGCCGCCACCTCCGCTGGAGGCCGCCGGCGCGCCCTGGGCGCCCTTGGCGCCGCCGCTGCCGATGTCACCCAGGGGGTCGAGCGACTCCTTCCTGGCCGGCGCCGAAGCCCCGGAACCCTTGGAGGGCCCTTTCTTGCTCGCGCCGCCCTTCTTGGGGCCGGCGAAGGCGGAAACCGAGCCCGCGGCCAGCGCGAGCGACAGCAGGAGGGCGGCGGTCTTCAGGAGGCGTCCCATTGGAGCGCGCCAACTTAAGCGAACGGCATGCCGCGCTGTCAACGCGGCCAACCACTGGTTCTGGAATGAATTCGGGCGCTTCGGAAAAAGTTGGGGTGTACTGTCCACACCACGTGAGGGGTTCTGTCAACACTCGAGTGGCGATCGCGGTGGCCACGGCCCTGGTGGCGATCGGCGTGGGAGTGGCCGCATTTCGCGGGCACCGATCAAGGGCCTCGCTCCAGTCCGTGGGTCCCCGGCTGGTGAGCAACCAGACCTGGCAGCCGCTCAGCGTGGTGGGGACCGGGCTGAAGCCGGGCGCCCGGCTCCGGGTGGGCGGGCAGCGCATCCCGCTGACCGTGATCGACGACCGCCACGCCTACGGCAGCCTCGATCCGCTGCCGTTGCCGCCCGCCGAGCCGCAGCGGACGTTCCAGGCGTCGCTGGAGGACGGCGAGGGGACCGCCCCCCTCACGGTGGTGAACGACGCCGCCTTCCCGGATCTGACCGCGCTGGCGGTGCGCCCGGACGGCCACGTCTTCGCCGCCTCCACCACCACCGACGAGCTGTTCGAGCTGGATCCGGAGACCGGCGCCGTCTCCCGCCACCCCACCTACGACGGCCCCACCGCGCTGGCCTGCTGGGGAGCGACGCTGGTGGTGACCCACCGGTTCGACCGGCGGCTGATGCTGCTCAAGGCGACCGGCGAGGCGCAGCCGGTGCCGGCGGTGGCCAACGCGGAGGGCCTGGTGGTGGGCCCGCCAGGGGTGGCCTACGTGGCGGAGGATGCCCGGGACACGGTCCTCGCCATCGACCTGCAGATGGGGACGGTGTTCTGGCGGCGCGAGGTCGATCCCAACCCCAAGGCCATGGCGCTCTCCCAGGGCCTCTTGGCGGTGGGTAGCCTCCAGACCGGCGAGGTGGAGCTGCTCGCCACCGACACCGGCGAGCGCCAGGCGGTGATCGCCCCGCGGCCGGGCACGCCCATCCTGGGGGGCGGCACGGCGGGCTTCTCGAAGTACGTGATGGGCGGCAAGGCGCAGCGCGCGCTGGTCTTCGCCTCCGGGCACCTCTTCTCCGCCAACAGCGGGCCCAACATCGGTCCCAACCCGGAGCGGATGGAGGTGAGCGCCAACGGCGGCGTCTCCGAGCTGGACCCTCGGGCGGGCACCGTCCTCCGCCACCGGGGCTTCGGCGCGGGCGTCACCTCGGCGCTGGCCGCGGACGAGGCGTCCGGGCTGCTCTATGCGGCGGACCCGGCCCTGGGGCTGGTCCGGGTGGTGGACCTGAAGGCGCTGGAGCTGAAGCAGGAGATCCCCATCCCCCCGCCGCAGGAATTCCCGCTGATCCGCCCCGCCGCCGACCTGGGCGTGAAAGGGCGAGCGGGCGCGGCGCTCCACTCGGGGCCCACGGCGCTGGCGCTGGACGCGGCGCGGAACCGGCTGTGGGTGCTCGACCGGTGCACCGGCACCGCGGCGGCGATCGACCTCTCCCGGGGAACGGTGGTGAAGCAGTGGCCGCTGGTCGACACGCTGAAGCAGCGGACGCGGCGGCTGGGGCAGGTGCTGTACTTCGCGGACGTGGGCCGGACGTCGATGAGCTGCGACGGCTGCCACCTGGAGGGCCACACCGAAGGCGTGTTCTTCGAGAAGACGCACCCGCTGCGGATCTACCGGGCGACGACGGTGCGGGGCTCGCTCGAGACGCCGCCGTACTTCACCCCCGCGTCCACCGCCAGCCTGGCGGAGACGGCGAGCGTGGTGGGCGGGCGCAACCGCTACCACAACCCGGACCCGTCGCCGGCGGAGGTGGAGGCGCTGGCGCTGTACACCGCGAGCATCACCACCTTGCGCAACCCCTTCGTGGAGAGGGACGGCGCGCCCGTCCCCGGCGAGCTGGAGCTGTTCGACCACCAGCGCGGCCGCCCGCGCGAGGGCCTCAAGATCTTCGAGGCCCACTGCCTCACCTGCCACCCGCCGCCCCACTTCACCACCGACCAGGACCCGAAGACGCGAGGGCAATACCTGGACGTGGGGACGCCGGAGGCCCTCCCCTTGCGGGTGGAGATGCAGGAGCTGGTGGGCCGGGGGATGGCGCCGCCCTCTTTGCTCGGGGCCTGGGATATCTTCCCCATGCTCAGCTCGGGGTCGGCCGGGCTCAAGGTCGTGGACGGGGAGCGGCTGGAGGTCGGCGCGCGGTTTGCTTTGCGCGACGTGGTCGAGACCCACGGGGGCCCACGACACGGAGGCTCGGCCGCGCTGACGGCCCAGGAACGCAATGACCTTCTCGCGTATCTCCTCTCGCTCTAGGCGGCCGGCGGCGGCGTCCCTGGCGGTCCTCGCCGCCGCCCTGCTGAGCTGCAGCGACGCCGGCCTGTACGCCATCAACGGCCGCGGCGCCGGCGGCCCCGACAAGGCGGACTTCTCCGGCCGGGCGTGCGTGCCGCTGGCCGCCGGCGACGCCTTCCCGGTGCGCGTGCTCTACGCCGTCCAGGTGGGGGCGCAGGGCCTGCCCACCCAGTCCGTGGTGGACGCGCTCCAGTCCATCGTCACCCGCTTCAACCTGCCGTACATCAAGTTCGGGCTGGCCAGCTACCACGCGGTGGCGACCGGGTACGCGGTGGGCCCGGGCGGTTCGCCGGGCTCGTTCGGGCTGGCCACCGACTTCGGCAACGCCGTCACCCGCTACAGCCAGTCCACGCTGGGGGACGGCCCGCCGTCCATGCGCAACGCCATCCTGCTGGCCAAGGCGCTGATGGACGGCGACATGCTCACCGGTTGCCGGGGGACGGTGGCGCGCACCCGGTACGTCCTCGTGCTGCTGGTGTCCACGGCGGACACCAGCTGCGTGCAGTCCACCTTCAACACCAACCTGGACCCCACCTGCCAGGCGCTGCAGCCTGACGCGGCGGCGTGCACCGCCTGCGAGCTGGACGTCCGCACCCGCGAGCTGAAGGCGCTGGTGGAGAAGCGCAGCGCCGGCGAGGTGACGGTGCTCCCCATCTACCTCCCGCCCGACCCGAGCTCCCTGGACCCGGCCGTGCTGGCGGACATCGGGGCCATCGCCAAGGCGGGGGGGACGCAGCCTTTGACCGTGCTGCCGCCGCAGACCCTGACCGGGGCCGTGAACGCGATCAACTACTCCTCGCTCCAGCAGGCCATGGTCCTCAAGCACCTGATCGGCTTCAACCGCAACGCCATCTCCTTGGGAGGCGTGGTGCTCGTCGACAGCGACGGGGACGGCCTCTCCGACGAGTACGAGCTGGCGATAGGCACGGACCCGGTCAAGGTGGACTCCGACGGCGACGGCATCATGGACGGCATCGAGGTCCGCATGGGAATGGACCCGATGACGCCCGACGTCATCACCGGCTGCTCCACCGTCCTGGACGAAGACCTGGACCGGCTCAACGACTGCGAGGAGCGGGTCCTGGGGACGGACAGCTGCGTGGCGGACACGGACGGCGACTCCATCCCGGACCTGGTGGAGGTGCTCGAGCGCACCAACCCGCTGGACCCCGAGGACCTCAAGGACAGCGACGCGGACGGCACCAGCAACATCGACGAGCTCTTGAGCCACACCGACCCGCTCTCGGACGACAACGACTTCCGCAGCGCGCGCGCGTACGGCTACACCGTCACCGACGGCCCCCCCACCGACGACGGCCGGCCCTGCTACGACTTCACCGTCGACAACATCACCCTGGTGAACACGCTGGACCGCCCGAACCCGCCGTTCCCCACCACCCCGGCCGGGACCAACGACATCTACCTCTACTTCCAGGTCGGCCGGCAGAACCAGGTCCACGGCGCCGGCATCGGTTCGCTCGACGTGGTCCAGGTCCGCTTCCTCCCGCCCGCCACCCGGACCCCGTCCGGGACGATCCGCCTGGGCCCCAACGACTTCGTCACCGGGAACTGATCCGGACGGGCTGGGGGGCGCGCCCCCCATTTGCGTTGGGGGGTGAAGACCACACTCCCCAGCTTGCCCCTGGGATACGACTCACCGAACACCGGGAAATCACGCTGGATTCAATGGCCTCCAGGTCCGGATCGGACCTTGCTATGGGCCCCGTCCGAAAGGGAGCACTCGACTTATGAACATCACGCGCACGGGTCTTCTGTTGGCAGCTGCTGCGGTTCTGGGATGGGCGGTACCGGCGAAGGCGCAGAACGTGGACAACCCCGAGTGTCTGGGGAACGCCTGCGGCGCTCCGAAGGAGGAGGGCGGCGGCTGCGGGTGCGGCTGTGGCTGCTCCGTGTGGGTGAACTTCACCGATGACGGCGTCACCCTGTCGTTCACCGACGACGCGGACGGCGACGGCCGCGCGGACGACAAGGACAACTGCCCCTGGGTCTCCAACCGCGGGCAGGAGGACGCCGACGGCGACGGCGTGGGCGACGGCTGCGACAACTGCCCGAACGCCTCCAACTTCCAGCAGCAGGACTCGGACGGCGACGGCCAGGGCGACGGCTGCGACCAGGACAGCGACGGCGACGGCATCCCCAACGCGCAGGACAACTGCGTGTCGGTGCCCAACGCGTCCCAGAAGGACCTGGACGGCGACGGCCTGGGCGACGGCTGCGACCCGGACAAGGACGGCGACGGCGTGCCGGACGGCCAGGACAACTGCCCGCTGATCGCCAACCCGGCGCAGGAGCTGATCAACGACCCGCGGTGCAACCTCGACTCGGACGGCGACAACGTCTCCGACGCGTTCGACAACTGCGTGGAGGTCGCCAACACCGACCAGTCCGACACCGACGGCGACGGGATCGGCAACGCCTGCGACGGTGACTGGGACAACGACGGCGTGCCCAACCCCAAGGACAACTGCCCGCTGGTCTCCAACTTCGATCAGCTGGACGACGACGGCGACGGCCTGGGCGACAAGTGCGACGGCTACTACTGCGTGGTGGTCGACCCGGCCCACCCGGATGCCTGCCTCGACCCGAAGGCGCCGTTCCAGGTCTCCGCCGGCGCGGGCCTGACGCTCAAGGCCGGCCAGAAGTTCATCCCCACCATCTTCGCCAACCGCAACGGCGTGCCCATCGAGTAC
>DASRBA010000396.1:0-27123 GCA_035637895.1 Myxococcaceae bacterium | reverse complement strand
TTCTGGTGGATCATGGACAAGTACTCCGCCGAGTACGGCGCGGTGTTCGGCGCGGATTGGCCGCTGCCCACCGGGACCGGTACGACGCTGGCGGAGGTGCAGGCGGCGACGAACAACTTCGCCAACAACAAGTGCACCCTGGACGGCAGCGGTGGGTGCACCAACCCTGCCTGCCGGGTCGCCTCGGACGGCTCCTGCTGGCCGCGCTTCCCGCGCAACGGCAAACCCGGCAGCAAGTCTGGCTGCCAGAGCACCGACGCCACCGAACCGTTCTCCGACGCCTACGACTGCATGGACGCGGCGGACAAGACGACCGTCACCCGCGTGTACGTGAACTTCGCCAAGGCGATCGCCGCCTACGAGTCCACGCTGATCAGCCGCGACTCCAACTTCGACAAGTGGGTCGCGGCCGGCCCTGGTTCGAACCTGCTCTCCGACGCCGCGAAGCGCGGGGCACGCCTCTTCGTCGGGAAGGCCGCCTGTTACGAGTGTCACAACACGCCGCTCTTCTCCGACGACGACTTCCACAACGTCGGCGTGCCGCAGGTGGGCGCCGCCGTGCCCACCGAGGCGGATTGCGTGGCCGGCGCGGTGTGCGACTGCGTGGCGGGCTCGAATTGCCTCCCGTGGGGCGCCTGGGACGGCTTCAAGAAGCTGAGCGCGAACGGGTTCAAGCGCACCAGCGCCTTCAGCGACGCGCCCACCGACACCTCGTTCCAGCGCTGGTACGACCGGGCGGCGCTGGTGGCCGCCAACGACCCGAGCGCCGAGGGCATGAAGGGGCAGTGGCGCACGCCCGGGCTGCGGGACGTGTCGCTCACCGGGCCGTACATGCACGACGGGCTGTACCGCACGCTGGAGGACGTCATCTGGCACTACGACGGGGGGGGCGCGCCCTCCGGGTACACGGGGACGAAGGCGGTGCAGTTGAAGCCGCTCGGGCTGACGGACCAGGACGTGTCGGACCTGGTGGCGTTCCTGGGCACGCTGAACGGGGCGCCGCTGCCGACCTCGCTGGTCACCTCGCCGGTGCTGCCATGAAGCTCGCGCTGATCGCCCTCGCGGTGGGGCTGACCGCGTTCGGGGCGGAGAAGGAGAAGGACCAGGACAAGAAGGAGGAGGAGAAGTCGGACTCGGAGCGGCTCGACTCGCTCGAGGACAAGGTCAAGGAGCTGGAGGCGGCGCTCCGGCGAGCGGAGGAGTCGCTCCGCGCGGCGCAGCCGGTGCACGTCAGCGGGTACGCGGACCTCGGCTTCTTCATGCCGCGCGGGAACGGAGGGGCGGGCGTGGTGGAGGACTTCGCCAACGCCACCTTCCCGCAGTACCAGGGCCGGTACGGCTGGGTCTTCCTGGGCGACCTGCTGGCGCCGGTGGTGAACTCGCGCGGGGAGGCGGCGGACCTGGGCGAGCTGCCGGGCGTGCAGCGCTACGACTCGGTGCACTCGCGCGGCGCGCCCGGGTTCATCGCCAACGAGATCAACGTCACCCTCAGCGCGGGCCTGTCGGAGCAACTGCTGGCCACCACCAGCGTCAACTTCGTGCCGCGCTCCGGGAACGACTTCTCGCTGGGCGACGCGTTCGACGTGGACATCGCGCAGCTCGAATGGATCCCCTTCGTCAACGGGAAGACCTCCTTCTTCGTGGGGAAGTTCGACCCGGTGATCGGCATCGAGTACCGCGACCGCAAGCCGGCCTCGCGGTTCGGCGTCACCCCGTCGCTGATCGCGCGCTACACCATGGGCACCCCGCTGGGGATCAAGGCGCGCACCAAGCTGTTCCCCGGGGACCTGCTCACCATCGCGGCGGCGGTCACCAACGGCAGCTCGGGGCAGGAGCAGTTCCACTTCTACGACGAGGTGGACACCAACGCCGGCAAGACGGTGTCCGGGCGCGTCTCGCTCAAGCTCCAGCTGCCGGCGCCGGGCGGCCGGGCGCTGGGCGAGTTGGAGCTCGGAGCCTCCGGCGAATACGGCGCGCAGGACCGGGCGCTCGACTCGTCCGGCATCCTCTGGTTCATCGGCGGCGACCTGCTGTTCACCTCCTCCTCGGGCCGCGTGCAGGTGAAGGCGCAGGTGCTGCGGGGGATGGGCGAGGGCCGCGCGGTGGACCAGGTGTACGGCCTGCACCTGGGCTCCGGCGGCTACCTGGAGGCGGACGTGAAGGTGACGCCCATGATCGGCGTCCTCGGGCGCGGCGAGTGGCGCGACGCCTTCGTCTGGCTCTCCGACGAGCGCGCCTACGTCACCAAGTCGTGGCGCGGCACCCTGGGCGCGCGGGTGACGTTCAACTCCCACGTGACGCTGAAGGCCGAATACCTGCTCAACGGCGAGTATTACGCCGGGCCGCAGATCCCCAACGATGTGTTCACCAGCTCCTTGCTGCTGTCGTACTGAGGGCCACTCGCATGCGACGATTCCTGATCCTCGCGCTCGTTGTCTCGTTGCCGGCCGCCGCGCAGACGGCGCCCCCCAGGCCGAAGTCCGCCAAGCCGACGATCGACCAGCTGATCGCGCAGCAGCAGGAGCTGATGAACGAGCTGGTGCAGCAGCGGACCATCCTCCTCCAGCTCCTCCAGGCGGAGCGGGCGCGGGCGGAGGGGAAGCCGGTCGTGTTCAGCCCGCTGCCGCCGATCCGCGAGCCGGAGCCCCCGTCCGAACCCGAGGTGGTCGCGCGCACGGCGACGCCGAAGCCGCGGAAGGTGGTCCCCACGGGCCCCAGCGCGACGGTCACGGGCCAGGTGAACGTGAAGGGCGGCAAGCCGTCGGAGGTCTTCGTCTACGTGGACGACGTCCGCGCCCCACTGGCCAGGGGCACCTTCGAGATCCAGCAGAAGGACAAGCAGTTCCAGCCGCGGGTGGCGGTGGTGCAGCGCGGGATGACGGTGGTGTTCCCCAACTACGACGCCGTGTTCCACAACGTGTTCTCGGTGTCGCCCGGGAACAGCTTCGACCTGGGGACGTACCAGGCCGGCGACCCGGCGAAGAGCGCGGTGATGACGACGCCGGGCGTCGTCGACATCTTCTGCAACCTGCACTCGCGGATGACCGCCAGCGTGCTGGTGGTGCCGAATTCGCTGTACGCGAAGGTCGGCGCGGACGGGAAGTTCCGGATCGACAACGTCCCGGTGGGCAATCACCGGCTGGTGGCGTGGACGCCGAACGGGACGCCGGTGGCGCAGTCGGTGGAGGTGGGGACCGGCGGTGGCGAGGCGGCCCTCTCCATCGAGGTGGCGGAGCGGGCGACGCACACCAACAAGTACGGTCAGCCCTACGGCTCCTACGGGGACTGATGAAGCCCGCGACGCTGCTCATCGCGCTGGCCGCCGTGCCCGCCGCGTTCCTCGCGGGCCTGGGCCTGACGTACCGGGCGGAGGCGGCGCCGGCCGGCCGCACCGTCGCCATGTCGTGGGGCGACGGCCGATACGGCCCGGCGTTCTACGGCGCGCACGTCTACGTGGACGAAGGCGAGGGGCCGGCGCTCCCGGTCCGCGCCGTCGTCTACATCCATCGGCCCGGGCGTTTCATGTATTACGTGCACGACTGCGGGGAGATCGGCCGGGCGAAGGACTGGCCGGAGGCGGTGGCGAAGTTCGGGACGATCCAATGGTCACCGGAGGGGCTCCGGATCGGCGATTACTTCCTCCCGCGCGGCCAGCTCGAGAATCACCGCTGACTCCAGCGGACGGCGATCCGCGCCCTCCGCCCATCGTCGCTGACTTCGGCGCGACCGATGGTCCCTTCTACGTTGCACACGTCGAACGCGAGGTGGAACGAGCCCTCCCACGACGCGAAGACGGAGTCGTTGGTGCCGGCCGGGTAGAACAGCTCCACCGTCCCCGAGGTGGGCGTCTCCGGCACGTAGGACAGCTGCAATCCCTTGGAGATGACCCCGGCGAGCCGCTGGACCTGCTTGAAGATGGAGTGCGGCGTGGCGCCCCAGAGCGCGAGCAGCGTCCGCATGAAGGGGACGAGGATGGAGCCGAGCTTGGTCCGGGCGGTCTCCCTCCCGACCTCCCTCACCGTCTCCCGCCCGTGGACCCGCCCGACGGCGTCCATGATCTCCTCCACCAGGGCGGTGTCGATCCAGGAGATGGGGAGTGGAGGGTCGTCGATCACCTTCCGCGCCCTTTCCGAGACCGCGTCGCGCACCGGGGGCAGCAACCCCCGGCTCTCCAGCACCGCGAGGTAGCCGCGGAGCATGCCCGCGGCGACGGTGGGGCGAGGCTCCGTCACGGAGCGTGGAGCGTAGGCCGGGGCCCCTCCTGAAAGCGCCTCACCGCCGCTCGTGTGCAGCCAGCCATCCCGTGGCCTGCTTGCCCCTTCGCGCCTCGCCGCCGCGCTCGTAGTCGGCCACCGCGGCGCGCCCCAGCTCCACCGCGCGCCGCCGGTCCCCGCCGCCGTCCCAGAGCGCCGACGCGAGCGCCAGCTCCGCCTCCGCGATCTCCGAGGCCACCGGCTTGGGGCCCAGGAGCTTCACCGCGCGCTCCGCCAGCGGGACGGCCTCGGCGGCGCGGCCCAGCCCGACCAGCGCCTCCGCCTGGCACGTCAGCGCGTAGGTGAGGTCGTGGTGCTCGGGGCCCAGCTCCTTGCGGTTGATCGCGTCCGCGCGCTTGCACTTCTCCAGCGCCTCGGCGTGCCTCCCCTGCTCCAGCAGCACGCCCGCCAGGTTGACCAGCCCGGGCACGAGGTCGAGGTGGTCAGGGCCCAGCGTCGCCTCCTGGATCTGCGCCGCCCGCGCCAGGTCGCGCGCCGCCTCCGGGAGCTTTCCCAGGCTCTGCTCCACCGCGCCGAGGTTGGTGAGCGACCTCGCCACTGCGGGATGCCCCGGCCCCAGCGCGCGCTCGCGGATCTGCACCGAACGCTCGAAGCGGGCGCGCGCGTCCTCCAGGCGGCCCATGTCCCAGAGCACCGCGCCCACGTTGTTGAGCGCCAGCGCCACCGTCGGGTGCTCCGGCCCGAGCGTGGCCTCCATGCTGTTCAGCGCCAGCTGGTACTGCGCCAGCGCCTGCTCCAGGTGCCCCATCGCCTGCTGGATGTTGCCCAGGTTGTTCCGCACGGACGCGGTGGCCGGGTGGTTGGGCCCCAGCGCCTTCTGCCGCTCCGCCAGCGCGCGCTCGCCCGCGCTCAGCGCCTCCGGGAGCTTGTCCAGCTTCCACAGCAGCGTGCTGCGCGTGTACTCCAGCGAGCCGCGCAGCTCGTGGTCGCCGCCCGCCCGGGCCACCACCGCCGCCGCGTTCTCCAGCGCGCGCAGGCCGTCCTGGTACCGCGCCTGCCGCCGCCCCACGAGGTCCGCCAGCGCGAGGGCGGCCAGGGCGCGGGTGCGGTCGTCGCGCGCGGCGTCGGCGACGCGGACCGCCTCCTCGAAGTTGGAGGCCGCCGCCTCCAGCGCGCCCGCCTCCGCCTGGAGCGAACCCACCGCCAGCAGCGCGCTGGCCAGCAGCGGCGGGTAGCCGGCGGCCCGCGCCCGCACCAGCAACGGCGCCCCCAGGTCGACGCCGGTCTGGTAGCGGCCGGCCGCGTGGAGCGCCTGGAGCATGGAGACCTCGCCGCGCATCACGTCCAGCGCGCGGCGGCGGCCCTCGTCGGCGGGGATCGGATCCGGCGCGCGGAGCGTCACCAGGTCCGCGCAGGCGCGGAGCGCGGGGAGGTCGGCGGAAGCGGCGGCGGCCTGGTCCACCACCTGCGCGTCCGCGCCGGCGAAGACCTGGACCAGCGCCGCCAGGTCCTCCCGGCGCGCGTCGAGGCAACGGAGGCGCAGTTGCAGATCCTCCTCGGACTGCTCGCCGCGCACGCGCGTCGCCAGGCACGCCTCCCGGCGCGCGGCCACCCACTTCCCGGTCCAGTCGTCCAGCCGCTCCCGCACGCGGCGGGCCGTCTCGCCGGCGTGGTTCTTCCCGGTGGCGAGGAAGGCGCGCGACACCGCCTCCGCGCGCTCGGCGTCCCAGGCGCCGGAGAGCTCCTGCTCCGAGCGGCAAGCGCGGCCGCGGCGCTCCACCCAGAGCGTGGCGGGCACGGCGAGGAGGGCGGCGGCGACGGCCCCTCGACCCAGCCACCGGCGGCGCGCGGCGGAGGGGTCCTTGCGCAGCTCGCCGAGCAGCGCGTCCATGGACGAAAAGCGCGCCTCGGGCTGGAGCTGGAGGCCGCGCATCAGCGCGCGGTGCGCGGGCTCCGGCACCTGGCGCGCGCGCGGCAGCGAGGCGAGGCGCACCTCGCGCAGGCTGCGGCGGTACTCGTCCACGGTGTGGCCGGGGTACGCGCGGATCCGGTGGAGCACCTCGTAGAAGGTGGCGCAGAAGGAGAACTGGTCGCAGCGGACGTCGGTGGCGCGGCCCTCCAGCTGCTCCGGGGCCATGAACCCCGGCGTCCCCATCACGATGCCCGGGATGGTGAGCGAGTCGCCGGAGGAGGTGCGCGCCGGGGTGGGCGTCGCGGTGGAGATGGAGTCGGCCGGCTGCGGCGGCGCCTCGGCGGAGGAGGTGGCGGCGGCCAGCCCGAAGTCCAGCACCAGCGCGCGGCCGCTGCGGTCGACCAGGACGTTGGAGGGCTTGAAGTCGCGGTGGATGAGCCCGGCGCGGTGGGCGGCGGCCAGCCCCTCGCCCGCTTGCAGCATCACCGCCAGCACCGCTCGCCAGGAGCGCGGCGCGGCGGCGGCCCAGTCGCTGAGGGTGTCGCCCTCCACCAGGTCCATGGCGATGAAGACCCGGTCGCCCTCGCTGCCGGCGTCGTGGACGGCGAGCACGTTGGGGTGCGAGAGGCGGGCCATCACCTGCGCCTCGCGGAGGAGTCGCGCGCGCCAGTGCTCGCGGCCGGCCGTGTCCAGCAGCTCGGAGCGGAGGACCTTGAGGGCCACGCGCCGCTGGAGCTGCGGGTCGTAGGCCTCGTACACCTTGCCCATCCCGCCGGCCGCGATGCGCCCCCGCACCTCGTACCGGGAGAGCCGCGCGGGAGGCGGATCCTCCTCGGTGACGGCCTCCGGCGTGATGCCGGGGACGTAGGTGTCATGGACGGGGGCCAAGCGCGGGTATCCTAGACTCGCATGGCCAGCCCGCTCGAACTTGCCCTCGCCGAGGCCGCAGACCGATTCCGCCGGAAGCACCCGAAGGCCGCCGCGCTCCACGAGCGGGCGTGCGAGGTCTTGCCCGGCGGCAACACCAGGAGCGTCCTGTACACCGCGCCGTTCCCCATCCGCGTCGAGCGGGGAGAAGGGGCCAGGCTGTTCGACGTCGACGGGCACGAATACGTCGACTTCGTGGGCGAGTACTCGGCCGGCATCTACGGCCACTCCCACCCGCGGATCCGCCAGGCGGTGGAGGAGGCGCTGCGCGGCGGGGTGAACATCGGCGCGCACCACGCGCGCGAGGTGGCGTTCGCGGAGGCGGTGACCCGGCGGTTCGGGCTGGACCTGGTGCGCTTCACCAACTCCGGCACCGAGGCGAACATGCTGGCGCTGGCGGCCGCGCGGGCGTTCACGGGCCGCTCGAAGATCCTGGTGATGAAGGGCGCGTACCACGGCGGGACGCTGTCGTTCGGCGACGGGCCCGGGCCGGTGAACGCGCCGTACGACTGCGTGATGGCGGAGCTCAACGACGTGGAGGGCACGCGCCGGCTGATCTCCGCGGACCTCGCCGCGGTCATCATCGAGCCCATGATGGGCGGCGCCGGCTGCCTCGCCGCGGACCGGGCGTTCCTCCAGATGCTGCGGGAGGAGTGCTCGAGCCATGGAGTCGTGTTGATTCACGACGAGGTGATGACGTCGCGGCTGCACCCGGGCGGCCTCTCCGCGCACTTCGGCGTCGCGCCGGACCTCGAGACGCTGGGGAAGTACGTCGGCGGCGGGATGTCCTTCGGCGCGTTCGGCGGCCGGCGCGAGATCATGCGGCGCTTCGACCCCTCCCGCCCGGACGCGCTGCCGCACGCGGGCACCTTCAACAACAACACCCTGACCATGACCGCGGGCGTGGTCGGGCTGACGGAGGTCTTCACGCCCGCCGCGTGCGTCGAGCTCAACGAGCGCGGCGACCGGCTGCGGCAGGCGCTCAACGGCGCCTTCGCCGAACGGCAGGTGCCGATGCAGGCGGCGGGGATGGGCTCGCTGATGACCGTGCACCCGCTGAAGGGCCGGCTGTCGTCACCCGCGGACGCGCAGAAGGGGGACAAGCGGCTGAAGGGGCTCCTCTTCCTGGACCTCCTGGATCAGGGCCTCTTCATCGCCGAGCGAGGGCTGATCGCGCTGTCGCTGGCCGTCACGGACGAGGACTGCGCGCGCCTGGTGGCCGCGGTGCGCCGCTTCGTGGAGACCCGGCACGCCCTGCTGATGCAGTGACTTCGGACCGGACCGCAGGTAATGACGCCGGCGCTTCGCGTTTGAGGAGCGAGCGCAGCCGCGGTCCCCGCGCATATACCTACGCACATGACCCCAGACACCTTGCCGAGCCCTTCCGCCCGCCGCACGAAGTCCGCCCTCTTCTTCCCGCTGACGCTGCTCCTCGCGGCGGGGTGCGCCTCGACCACCTCGAGCGGTCCAGGCCACGCGCCGGCCCCGGTCCCGTCCACCGCCTTCTTCTCGATGTCCGCGGCCTCGATGGATCGGTTCGAGGCCTGGGCCGAGGAGATGGAGCTGCCGGTGCCGGAGCTGGTCCAGCGCGGATACATCGAGACGAACTTCCCGATCATCGGCGAGGGCGGCCTCCGCCGGAGCGGCCCCCTGACCATCTACTTCAGCCCCCGCATGCGCGGCTCCGACAAGCCCACCGTCACCCTGGTGTTTCCGCTCACCGCGGGCGCGTCACCCGTCGAGCGCCTGATACAGGCCGGCGCCAGGCCGGTCCCGGACAGGCCCGGCATGGCGGTGCGGCGGAACATCGCGTTCCGTGAAGCGGAGGGCTTCCTGGTCGTCGGCCCCGATCCCCAGGTGGTCGCGTCGCTCGACCTGCGCTCGCTGGCGCAGCGGCTCGGGCGCGCCGGCACGCTGGCCGAGGTGGACGTCGACCTCGCCCGCTGGCGCACCACCGACCCGGGGACGTTCCACGAGATCATCAGGAACAAGTCGTCCTCGCACTTCCCGTTCCTCGACACCACGGGCGATCACCTGCGCCTGACGCTCGCCGACGGGGGCACCTCGGTCCGCCTCTCCGTCGAGATGGAGCCGATCCCCCTGGGCGAGAGCCCCTCGTTCCCCAAGCCCGGCTTCCCCGCGAACCGCATCGGCCGGGTGGACTTCTCGTACCCCACCGCGGACGCCTCGCGCTGGATGCTCTCGGTGCTGCCGGCCGTGCTGGACGAGATGGAGAAGGACAAGAAGCGCGAGGCGTCGCAGGCCGTCTCCCACTCGTCCGCGCTGCGCGCCGTGGTCGAGGACGCGGTCGACACCATCTGGACCGCCGACGCCGTCTCCATGGCCCTGGAGCGCTCCGGCTCGCAGGTCGTCTATCACCAGGTCAACCAGTACAAGCAGCCCGCCGGCTTCACCGCGCGCCTGCGCACGCTGCTCGACGAGGCCAACCGCAACCTGGACAACGAGAAGCTGACGATGAGCTCCTACGGGTCCGGCGCCACGACGATCACCCGCGTCTCCTCGTCCCTCGACCCCTGGACGATCGACTTCGTCGACACCGGCACCACCGTGCGGTTCCTGATCGCCAACGACGCCAAGCGCCGCCTCCCCGACGTCCTCGCGCTGCCCGCCGAGGGGACGATCTCCACCCTCTGCACGGGGACGCTGGACCCCGGCGCCGCCCTCTTCGCGTTCGCCGACCAGCTCCCCCCCAGCGTCGCCCGCGCGATGGCCACCCCGCTGTCCCGCGAGGGGTCCATCAGCTGGAGCTCCCACTCGTCGGGGAAGGCGACGGTGGTGGAGGTCAGCGTCACCAAGTCCCTGGCCCGGTTCCTGGGCCGGCTGGGGATGGAGGTGGTGTCGAAGGAGGGGAAGGCGTCGAAGGGCCCGAAGGAGTCGAAGGAGTCGGACACCGGCGAGTGAGCCGGAGAAGCGCCGGATGGGTGGTGAGGCCCCGGCGGAGCTTCACCACCCTGCACGCTGACTGCCGGCTGCCGGGTCAGGACTTGCGGAGCATGCGCTCCACCGGCTTGCTCAGCTGGCCGAGGATGAACTCCGGCGCCACGCGGTTCATGAACCGCAGCTGGTTGGCCTGGCCGGGGCGGATCTCCATCTGGTTCCGCTCCATCCCGCGGATGGCGTGGGCCACCAGGTCCTGGACCTTCATCACCGCGACGCCCTTCAGGTCCTCTGCATCCGTGCTGCCGGTCAGCATCTCCGTCTCCGTCGCCGGCGGCGCCAGGTCGAACACCTTCACGTTGGTGCCCTTGAGCTGCACGCGCAGCGACCGGGTGTAGGAATGCACCGCCGCCTTGGTGGCGCAGTAGATGGGCGACGTGGGCAGCGGCACGAACGCCAGGCCCGAGGAGACGTTGACGATCGCGGCCTCCTGCCGCTGCTTCAGCATGGGCAGGAACGTCGCCACCATCCGGATCGGGCCCATGAGGTTGATCTCGATCTCGCGCGTCAGGTCCTCCAGCGAATCGACCGGCTTGTGGAGGTTCACCGTCCGCATGATCCCCGCGTTGTTGACGAGGACGTTGAGCTCGGGGAAGTCCTTCGCCACCGTCGCCTGGAGCGACTGGATGTCCTTCGCCTGGCCCGCGTCGCTGCGGATCGTCTTCAGGCCCGGGATCGCCTGTTCGGCCTTCGTCAGCTTCGCCTGGTCGCGGCCCGTGATGACGACCTTGTTCCCCAGCTCCGTGAGCGCCTTGGCGAGGTGGAAGCCGATGCCGCTGGCGCCACCGGTGATCAGGATCGTGTTGCCTTTCAGGTTCATCGCCGTCTCCTTGTGTCTGCGGCCCGGCGCTATACTTTCCAGGGGCGCAGCCGTCAAACGCGGGCGGCGAGCGCGGGTGCTATACCGGGGCCGCCTGCTGTTCGACGCGCACACACACCTCCTGCCGGACCGCCTGGCGCTCGCCATCCGCTCGTTCGTCTCGCGCGCCGTGCCCTCGCTCCCCTACCCGCCGACCGCCGTCGAGGCCCGCGCGGCGCTGGTGCACGCGGGCGTCCAGCGCTGCGTGAGCCTGCCGTACGCGCACAAGGGTGGGATCTCGGCCGCGCTGAACCGGGACCTGGCGGAGCGCTGGCGGGGCGACCCGATGGTGATCGCCGGCGCGACCGTCCACCCGGAGGACGACGTGGCCGCGGTGGTGGCGGAGGCGTGCGACGTGCTCGGGGCGCGCGTGTTCAAGCTCCACTGCAGCGTCGGCCGCTACGAGCCGGACGATCCGCGGCTGGACCCGGTCTACGCGCGCGAGCTCCCGGTGGTCGTCCACGTGGGCCACGCCGTCGACGGCTCGACGGCGGCGGGGGAGCCGGAGCGGGTGGTGGCGGTGGCGCGCCGCTGGCCGCGGACGCCGCTGGTGATCGCCCACTTCGGGGCGCCGGCGGTGGCGGAGACGGAGGCGGTGATGCGGGCGTGCCCCAACGTCCACGCCGACCTCGCGCCCATCCTCTGGGAGCCGCCCCGGCTCACCCGCGCGCTGATCCGGGGGCTGGAGGAGCGCATCATGTTCGGCTCCGACGTGCCCACGGTGAAGGTCCGCCTGGAGGACGGCCTCCAGCGCGTCCGCGACCTCCACCTGGGCGCCGAGGCCGAGGCCGCCATCCTGGGCGGAAACGCCGCGCGCCTGTACGGCGCCGCCTGAAGCACCTCCTTTCAGTCTCCTTGACGCCTCATGGCCTCGCCCTGACACTCCCCCCCTCCCGCGTCGCGGAGGTTCACGCCCTTGCACTCACGTCGCCCGTGGCCCCTCTTCTTCCTGCTGCTGCTGTCCTGTGATCTCTCCCGGAGCATCCAGCAAACCAGCGACAAGGCGGTGTCGGCGCTCCAGGACGCCATCAACTCGCTGGAGAAGCAGTCCGGCGCGTGGCAGGGCACGCTCACCAACCTCGAAAAGGACCTGGTGGCCCAGGGCCAGTCGACCCTCGCGAACGAGGTGCAGAACCTGGCCGCGCGCGGCATCGCCACCGGGGGCGTGGAGCTGCGCTGCAACGCCGACTTCGTGGGCACGCGGATGCGCCAGGGGCTCCAGCGGATCCTGGCCGGGCTGAAGGGCACGACGGCGCCGCCGATCGTCCCCGCCTTCTGCCAGGTGGTGCCGACGACCGTGGATCTCGCCCTGCGCCCGGACCGTCTGAAGGAGGTCGATTTCTACGGCTACGACCTGGACGCCGCCAACGAGCACGCGCTGAAGATGTTCGTGGAGCAGGCGGGGGGCCAGCTCGTCCCGATCCCGGCGTCCAAGCTGGCCACGCCCACCCACTACCTCACCACCATCAACGTCTCGGTGACCAACGGCGTCTCGTTCAACGCGAACAGCGAGCGCATCGTCATCAAGACCGGCACCCAGGTGCTGAGCACCCTGCACATCCTGCAGCCGCCCGCGCCGACGCCGTGCGGCGCGCTCGGGCAGCGCTGCTGCGCCGCGGCCGACAACAAGCCCCCCTGCGGATCGGCGAGCCTGAGCTGCTCGGGCGGCACCTGCGCGGCGGTCGCCTGCGGAGGCCTCAACCAGCCCACCTGCACGAGCGGAACCGCCTGCCAGGGCGGCTTCACGGCGATCGAGGGCAAATGCCGGCAGGTCACCCAGCTGGAGTCGACCAGCGAAGGGTGTGGCGAATCCGTGATGCGGTGGGTGAGCACCTCCGGCTTCGTCTCCATCTCGAAGAGCTCGACCAGGTCCTTCTTCGTCCAGAAGGGAGGCAACGAGGTCTGGCACTGCGGGACGGGGATCACCAACGACCGGACGGGCTGCCCGGTGGAGACCAACTACCTCACCGTCCATCGCGACAGCGACCGGGGGGCCAGCGTCATCTGTAGCATGGTCAGCCAGTGAGAAAGATCGAGTGGGTGTGTTCAAGGACGGGGTCGGCTACGACCCGTGCACGCTGATGGATTCCATCCGCCGGCGAGCGCGACCACCTTGGAGTACCTCGCTGGCTTCGTTCGGATAAAGAAAACGCCCTGGCGCGTCTCCCATTCAAGAGGAGCCGTTGATGGGCGACACACCTTTCTTCTCCAACCGTTACTTCCTCGCCGGGACCCGGCTCCAGCAGGCAGGTGAGCGTGGCCGCCAGCGTTCGGCGGTGGCGTTCAGCGTCGCCGCGGAGCCGCACCGGACCGGGAATCGGTTCTCTTATACCGACGATGGGCGCCGCTACGAGGTCGCCCTCGAGGACGGGCGCGTGCTCGTCCTCCGCGACGGCCAGCGCGCTCCGCTCTCCGAGTCCTGGATCACCCACCAGGAGAAGCGCAACCCCGCGCCGTCTCCGGCCCCGCGCTTCTCGATGGTCGCCGCCAGCAACGGCCGCGTCTTCGCCAAGCTGGAAGGGCAGTTCGCCTTCGCCATCGCCTCGCTGGAGCCGGAGGACCTGTACCTGGACCCGGCGAAGGGGCTGATCTCCATCCCCCACTCCCGCTACACGCTGGACCCGGAGCTCAACACCCCGCGCGCGCAGTCGGCAGACCTCGTCCAGCCGCTGCGCGACCACGCCGGTCCGCACCCGTTCACCGAACGCTTCGCCCTGCTGTCGAAGGTCCTGGAGGGTGGGGGGCTGGGGTTCATGGTGTCGTTCATGGAACCGGGCGTCTGGTACGGACTGGATACGCGGCCGCCGGTGCTGGCGCTCCCCGGCTCGGAGCCGCTGGTGAAGACGCTGGCGCGGGCCGGCCTGTTCCAGGTGTCCTCGCTCCTCGGCGGGCTGATCACCACCCAGACGGTGGACCTGAAGCAGGTGGGGCAGGTGCTGAACAACCTGCTCGCGCCCGCTCCAGCGGCGGCGCCGGTGGATGGCCTGGCGCTGCACGCGGTCACCCGCTACCAGAACCCGGGGGGCGACCAGAGGATCGGCCAGGAGCTGAAGGTGGCGGAGGTGCTCAGCATCGGCGTCGGCCACGTCCACCTCCACGAGCAGTACGAGCGCCGCTACGGCGGCGAGCTCCAGTCGTTGCAGGTCAAGCACCCGCTGGCGGATGGCGAGAACCTCAACGCCGCCGGCTATCGCTTCTTCAACGGCCCGGTGCGCGACTACGACGGCTTCATCGACGGGACCTGCAACTACTACGCGCTCTGCCGGTTCGACGACGAGCCGCGGTTCGGCATCCTGTGGACCGACGAGCAGAGCTACTTCGCCGGCCGCTGGCGCTTGCTCCACCCCACGAAAGACTCGGCCGGGATGGGCTTCTCGCTCGCGGCAGACCTCAGCGCCAACCCGGCGCTGTACGACTTCGATCCGGACGCCTTCTGGAGCCCGTTCGATGAGGGCTGCATCGGCGAGAAGAGCCGGATGGCGGTCGCCCGGCAGGTGGTGGCGGTGACCGGCCAGCACGAGGGCCGCGACGAGCTGTACACCATCAACTTCAGCTGGGCCTCCTGCGACCGCACCTGGCGCTGGCGCCGGTACCCGCAGGGCCTCGCGGTGCTAACGCTGGCGCAGGACGACGAGCCGATCGGCCCGCAGCACGCGCCGGCCGACCCCGCGGCGCTGGGGTCGATCTGCCCGCAGACCCTCCGCCTCCGCGAGGACATGACCCTCGCCATCAAGGGCGTCGCCCGGGTGAACGGCGCCTGGACCCCGGGGCGGTGGACCCAGAAGTACCTGCCCGCGGACAACCGCCCCGTCCCCGAGTTCCTGAACGTGGACATCCCCCGCGCCAGCCCAAAGCCGCTCCGCGGGTATGACCACCCGTGGCAGTTCTGGCCGGAGCCGGTGTTCCAGCTGGCGGACCAGCACCCGTTCTTCGGCGTGTACCAGCCCGTCAACAGCCGTTCGCAGTTCTACCGGGTGGAGCTGTCGCCGCAGGACGCGGCCGTTGCCCGCGCGCATCCGGAGACCGCGCGGTGGCTGGCGCAGCCCGGCTCGCTGCACCTGAACGTGACGAAGTTCCACTGGGACGCGGCCGGGGCAGGAGGGAAGGTGTCGCTGGCGGGGCTCCTGGGCACGGACCCGAAGTCCGCCTGGACGCGGCGCGAAAGCCCGCTCTACGAGGACGGTCCCTTCTCCTTCAAGCTCCTGGACCGCGGCGCGCTGGGGTGGATCGCCGTCTACTGGGACAAGCGCGACGACGACCTCACCGAGCTGAGCGACCTCCCCTGCCCGGTCACGTTGTCGCTGGATGGGTCGCCGGAGACGCGGGTCCGCGTCACCTTCCGCGACGGCGAGCTGGTCCCCGACCCGCCGGTGGTGCAGCGCGCCTCGCTCCGGCTGGGGGCCCCGGCCGGCGGCCAGGTCCCGGTCACGGTGGAGCTGGAGACGTACCTCACCCCGGCCGCGCTCCTGCAGAACCTGTGGGCGGTGCGCGCGGGGGCGCTCGCCGGCGGCCAGCCGCTCCGGCTGCTGGACGCGCGCTTCTCGGACTTCCAGCGCACGCCCGGCGGCACCTGGGCCGCGACCTTCGCGGTCCCCGAGGCGCAGGCGGCCCTGCTCACCGAACCGGGGCGCCTGGCGAACGCCACCAGCGTGTGGTTCGAGGACGCGACCGGCCACGTGGCCACCCCCGAGCGCCTGGATCTCCCGCTCACCGCGCCCTGAGTGCCATGCTGCGCACGGCCGGAGGACCGACCATGCGCAACTCGCTGTGCTTCGTGTTGATGCCGCTCGGTCGCAGGCTGGACGCGGGCGGCCGGAGCGTGGACTTCGACGCCGTCTACCAGCGCGTCGTCAGGACGGCGATCGAGCGCGCGGGCCTGGAGCCCATCCGCGCCGAAGAGGCGGTCGCCGGCGGCGTCATCCATGAGGACGTGTTCGAGCGGCTGGCGCTCTGCGATTCCGTGGTGACGGACCTGACGACCGCCGACGCCGGCATCCTCTACGAGCTGGGGGTGCGGCACGCCATCCGCCCCTGGCGCACGGTGCCGATCGCCGCGGAGGGCTCCCGCCTCCCGTTCGACGTGCAGTCCCTGAGGCCGCTGACGTACCGGCTGGACGCGGCCGGCACTCCCGCCGCCGCGGACGGGGACGGCGAGCAGCTCGCCACGCGGCTGCGCGCGGCGCGCGAGGATCCGGCCGGGCCCGGCGACGACAGCCCGGTGTTCCAGCTCCTGGGGTATCTCCGGCGGACCGAGGCGCCGCCCGAGAAGGCGTCCCTCTTCCAGAAGCAGGCGCGGTCCTCGGCAGAGGCGAAGCGAGCGCTCGCGCTCGCGCGAAGGCAGGGCAGCGTGGTGGCGGTGCAGGGCGCGCTGCGCGAGCTGGGTCAGCAGGGGGAGATCGATACCGGCGTGCTGATCGACGCCATGCTCTCGTACCGCGCGCTGAGGGCCTGGAAGGTGATGGTGGAATTCATCGGCGCGCTGCCCCCCGAGCTCCAGGCCACGCCCATGGTGCAGGAGCAGCGGGCGTTCGCGCTGAGCCGGGACGGCCGCGGCGACGAGGCCGAACGAGTGCTCGATGGGCTCCTCCAGGCGCATGGACCCTCGCCGGAGACGCTGGCGCGGCTGGGGGGCGTGTTCCAGGACCGCTGGGAGACGGCGGAGGCCGCGGGGCGGAAGGACGAGGCGCGCGCGCTTTCGCGGAAGGCCGCGGCGGCGTACCTCCGGGGCTTCGAGGTGGACTTCCGCGACGCGGCCCCGGGTATCCACGCGCTGACGTGGATGGAGGTGAGCGACCCGCTCGACCCCCGGCGCGAGGAGCTGTTGCCGGTCGTCCGCTACGCGGTGAGGCGCCGGATGGCCTCGCGGACGCCGGACTACCGGGACCACGCCATGCTGCTGGAGCTGGCGGTGCTCGCCCGTGACCCGGCGGGGCTGAAGGACGCGCTCGGGGCGGCGCTGGCCGCGATGCGCGAGCCGCGGGAGCTCGAGACCACCGCGCGGAATCTGTCGATCATCTCCAGGGCCCGCGCCGACCGCGGCCAGCCATTCCCGCCCGCCGACGAGGCGGAGCGGGCGCTGCACCTCAGATCGTGATCGAGGCGAGCGGGTGAGATGAGTCGTCGGACCTCACCGACGCTGGCGATGACGCCCGCTGCCTGGTCCCCAGGCGACGGGTACTATTCCGCCAGGATCACCCCTGAACCAATGAGTGTGTCGCCCTCGAAGAGATCAAATTTGCCACCTGGAGCCAGGAGCTCTTTGGGGGCCTCATCCGAGAGAAATCGCAGTCGGACCAGCACCGATCCATCGGCTCGAATGGGTTCTGCGAGCTCCGCAACAATGCTCCATGCCTCATCAGGCCATCTATCCCGATGTTTTTCGAAACGAGCCGGAGTCGAGTAGACGGGCCCGGGTGGGATCCTCCCGCGCGGCGGAGGGGACCAGTTGATGATGGCCTTCACCCAAGAGGCCATCACTCCACCTCCCGGATGACGGCGCCCTCGAGTTGATCGGGCTCCCCGTACCTGGCCGGACCTATCGAGTCGAGGCGAGGACGGCGGATCAACTTGTCGGCGACGGGCTTGGGCAATTCCACCTCAATGACTCGAAATTTGCCCGGCCCACTGAGGAGGGTGCCCCACTTCGCCGCGTCCTCGGCCGATTCCGCGAACCATTTACCTCCGAGCGAATTGGGGCCGGGCTGAAACCTACCCGTCTCGAGGATCTGATTGAGCTCGGCCTCGCTCACAGCTCGATAGAGCTTCGTGGTCTCCATTGCGATGTTGGGCACCATCCTTGCGTCGGCCGACATGGCTGCCGGCAAGGCGGTCGCAGGGCTCCTCGCAACGGTGGCCACATGACTGACGATGACGCCCGCCATCAACAAGTTGATCACGTTGACGACAAGCCTGTTTTCGAGCGCCAGCTCCTTGGCCCGAGCTTGAAAACCATCTCGGATCATCTCGCGAAGGCGAATGCCGCCCGGTCTCGTGCGAGACAAGAAGCCGAGAAACCCCCAGTCGGGTTGGCATGGAGCCGGGAGGAGGAGGCAGTCCAGAGTCCCCGCGCTCGTCGCCACGTTGGTACCGATGGCACGAAAATAAGACTCCAGGTCGAGGCAAGCAGTGGTGGCTCTTGGATCGCCCTTGATTGCGTCTGCGTAGAGTCTCTCCACCTGTTCGGGGCTCTGGGCCATCGCCCAGGCCTTCTCGATATTCGTGATGTGGCCATCAGGGCTGGTGAAGCGGTCATAATCAGGGACCGGCCCGGCTGCGGGGCCAGGCAGCTTGGAGATCGCGCCGCCGTCAGGTGCGCTCGCGAGCACGATGGTGCGGTCGGCCTGCGCATGGACAGGAGCGTGTCTGTGATGCGCAAATTCGACCCTCCGAGACCCATCCTGGGGCGTTGAATGGGCGCAGCTCAGTGCGAGGCTCGAGCTGAGCGCCAAGGCCACGGCTCTCATGAGTGAGACGATACCCGGTCCTCGCTGGCGGGGCGTCCTGTAAAGAAGTGGAGGGCCTCCCTTGGCTCCAGGCGTCCGGCATCATGTCGGGCCGGGACATCATGCCGGGTTGTTAAGGCGCAGAGGCGCTGGTCCCTCGCCTCGATGAGAGCGCGGACGAGGTCCGCCGCCCGGTGGAAAGGCCCCGGCCTGGCTTGCTGAACTTGCTCGATTATCTCGCTCAGCCGCCTCGATCGCCCTGCGCTTCGCCGAGCATGCCGGTCACGAGGCGCGGCCCACGGACACGGCCAAACGCCCGAGCGGGGACGAACTGGTGGTGGCCCTGGAGTCACTCTTGGACACGGACGAGGACCGGCAGCGGCCCCCTCGGGCCAGGCACGAGGGAGGCGACATGCGCGCCCGGGTTCCTGGTATAGTCCGCCATAGCGGACAAGGAGCGAGCGTGGAGATCGATTGGGAAGAGCCGCGGGTGAAGAGAACCCTCGTGCTCTCGTGCGGCATCCCCGGCCTGGCGGGCTTTGCTGCCTACTTGGCGAACCTCTGGGTCCTGGCCGCCCTCTTCGCCGCAGCGAGCGGTATCGCGGGTGGGCTGACCTTCGGCCGCCGCTTGAAGAGCCGTCTGCTCTACGTCATTCCCTCGACGGTGACCGCGCTCGCGACGGTCGGAGTGATGTGGCTCGCCATCCGGTTGCGTCCATCCGTGTATTTCGTCGAGCTGTTCTTCTGCCTGTTCGTGGCCGGCGCCGGCACGCTGCCCTTGTGGGCCGTCTTCTACGGGCGCCTGGACGAGGACGACGATCCCCGGGCCGCGCGGCGCGCCGCGTTCCGAGCGGCGACGCGCCGGGACGACTGACGCCTCTTACGTCCCAGGTGCAGTCGACGTCGAGGACATGCGCCGGGGCGTGAACCGACTGCGTTTCTAGCGAGAACCTCCCGCATGATGCGGATTCTCGCGTCCGGCTCTTCGTGTCAGTGGTTCACTGCAAGACGTAGCTTGGAGTGGATAGCCACTGGCGGTGGCAGCGGGTAGCGACCGAGGAGCGCTTTGAATCCCTCCCAGGTCACTCCCCGCTGCGACCGTCGGGCCAGCCACTTCTGCCAGATCCGCGTACGACGGGCGCTTATCGACTCAACCCGCGGGCGGTCCGCTTGCCGCAGCGACCGCACCGTCCGGCGACCGGGCCAGCGCTCCGGCGCCCCGCTTGGGCCTGCCAAATTCGGCACGAGCTCCCATGTGGGACACGGCGGCGGCGCCTTGCGATTGACATCCCGATCTCAATGGATAAAACTGGCATTGAGTCTTTCGGCTCGCGGGTCTCCTCCCTGTTTGGGGAGGGCCTCAGGTTTCCAAACCGCTTTCCCTCAACAATCGCTGGTCCTTGTTGGCAGACCTATCGGCCTGCTCGAAGGAAAGACATGAGTATTGAACCAAAGGCGGTCCTTGAGGACCCCGTGCTCCGCTATATCCATGCCCAGCCGAGCCTTGGCATCGACTTGCTTCGCGAGAAGCACTCGAGTAGCCCAGCGATCCTCGCAGAGTTGCTGCGCCTTCCCCTGTCGGAGGAGCAGTGGCTTGAATTGCTGAGCGCGCTTCCTGCCAGCCAGGTATCGCTGCTCGAACAGGCCGCCGTGCTCAATGAACTGAGTACGCGTGCGCCGATTCCCGCGCGGGCGGATGCGGCCATCGCGCGGATGGTGGAGAACCTCGACGCGGCACAGGCGCTGCCGGACAACCTGCTCATCGCGATCATCGAGCGCATTCACCTCCCCGACCGACTGCTGCTGGCGTGGCATGGCGGTACCAGCAAGGCCCTGGCTGTCGCCGCCCGACGAAAGGCATTCGCCAGCAGATCAGCCTCTCCAGCACAGGCGGAGGTCGCTGGCGCCGCTATTCGCGAGCTGCACGCTCAGGGGTCGGACAAGTTGCTGGCCGCAGTCGACGCGATGCCCGATCCGAAGCGGGCGGCGTACATGGCAGTGCTGGTCCTGATGCCGGCGCCGGAGGTTGACGAGCAACTCGTCGCCACCCTGGCGGTCCGGATCGGCCCTCCCGGCGATTTCATGGCACAGCACAACGCCGGCGGACTCGATGCGCGCGAGATCAAGGAACGCCTCGTCGCCTCGGCCCACCACGGCCCTCGCCGCCCGGACGACATACTCCAATTCGAAAAACTGCATGATCGCGTGCTCCTCCTGGTTGCCAGGCACCAGCCCAACGCGTTCCGCACCTGGATTGTCGAGGAGGCTCGCGCTGGGAGGAATTCCTCCGTGGCCTGGCTGCTGGACCTGGTCGCCAACGGCGGTCAGGGGCAGGGGCGCCTCGACAACATCTTGCACCTGCTGAACCAGCACCGGGCCGCCAACTCCCCACCTGAGCTCGCGGATCGCCGGGAGATCTACTGGCTCCCCTCTCTCCGTCCCTCCCTTGCCATGAAGCTCGGTTGGCACACCCTGGCGCGTGGCTCTTCGGTGGACGCGATGTGCGCCGCGCTGGCCACGAGCGACAGCGGCCTGGTTTTGCAGGCTCTCACCCCCATCGCGGCACACAACAGGCAATGGGCTGACATGATGTTCTCTCACTGGGCGCGCCATCTCGCTGGTGCCTCTGATCAGGCTGTCCTCGTCGCCTCAGGCATGCTCGAGCCTTCGCAGGCGTCGGCCTCCGCGCTGCTGCCGTTCATCCGGGACGCGCAGGAACCGGCCATCGTCGATGGACTCCGGACACACCCTGAGGCGGCGCAAGCGCTCCAACTCTGCGCGGAGGAAGGCGGCTCCGCTGCGGTCCGTGGCCACGCCCTCGCTGTCCTCAAGAGCCTGCACGTCGATACCAGGCCACCGACCATCCGAGATCTCGTCGAGAAGCTTGGATATGGGCAAGCCGATGACCTCGATCTCGGCGATGTGCGCAGCGACGTGGAGCGCATCATCGCAGAGGCGACCCCTGGCGACTTCGTCGGGGAGTGGCACGAGCTCGCAATCGAGCTCGTTGTTCGCACCGCCCGGAAACTGGGGCAAGAGTCCCGTGAGAAGGCGCTGTCATTGGCCTTCGCGCTGAACCCGCTGCCACTCGGCCTCTTCGAAGAGGTGCTGTTGGACCCTCGGGTCGTCGATAGCCCGGAGAGGAACGCCAGTTTCCTTTCCCGCATGGAGGCGCACCTTGGTGTTATCGAAGAGTACCTGCCACAGATCGCCCCGGAGTTGCTCCTCCGCTGGGCGCGGTCGCCGAAGACGCCGGTCGGGGTTCGCGCTCGCGCGCTGTACGCCGTCAGTAGCCGGCGGGACTTCGACCCTGCGTCGTGCGACTTCTCTGGCAGTCTCGCCTTGACGCTCGCGTTCCTCGAGTACGCAGGCCAGCAGCAGGAGCAGCAGGCGTTCGAGTTGGCGGTCCATCGCGCAATCGCCGACGTCGTAGACGCGGCAGGCAGGCCCGCCACCACCCCAGCGGAGACCGGTATTCTCGATCGCCTGCTCGAGTTGCTCAGTCGTGCTGCGGAGGTCCATCCGGACTTCCTGAGGGCAACCTTGCGGCATCGGCTCTGGCAGAAGCTGAAGAAGACGTCCTACGCCAAGGGCCGTCTCACCGAACCGCTCAATTCCGTGAGCGCATGGCTGGAAGCACTCGCGTGGCTCGGCGACAGCAAGGACCACCGCGAGTCGGCGGTGGTATCCGAACTACGGGAGCGGCTCAATCCCCGTGAGTTGGGCAGCTTGTACCAACCGCTCGCGCTCGCCGCGACAGAACTGCAGCGCACTTCCGGGGTCGCAGAAGCGTCGGTAAGGCGGGCGCTGGGGATGCTGCGGGCTCGCGTGTTGTGAACTGGCCCCCGGATCCGGGTGCGGTCCGGCGGACGCACACAGGGACAGTGAGGCTGCGCGCGGGGGCGCGAACGCTTCGAGCGGCCCCCCTGGCCGGGCGGCTACGCGTCAGCGGCGGGGTAGTCGAGGAGGATGCCGCCACGGTGGACCATCGGCTTGTCGCTCGGGCTGACGTCGGGGTCTCCCCACGTGCCGCCGAGCTCGAGGATGGCGTCGCGGAGGGTCCCGATGAAGCGGTTGAGGCGAGGCGTGTGGCGCGCCGCCAGCGCAGAGTTGTCCATCAGGCCGTCGCCGCCTCGGGCGGGGTGCCGGACCTCGGGGTTGCGGCCCGCGTCATCACCCACGCGAAAGCCGATGACGCGCGGGAACCAGATGTCGGTATAGAGAGCGAGGTAGATGGTGAGCTCTCGGGTGGGGGGGCGGCCAGGTGCTTCGCCCTCCTCTTCGTAGGCAGTGCCGCTCAGCACGAGAGGCAGCGTGGACCTGATGCCGTGCGGGCCGCCGCCCCTTGCTACGACGATGGCTTTTTCGAGAGTTCCCATCTCCTCGACGTCCGCTTCGATGATTCGATCTCCCTGGTAGTACGCGAGACGGGTCGGCATCCGGAGCTCTCCCCCACCGAACCTGTCTGGTATGGACCCGTGACCTGGAAAGAGTCTGAGCCGGCCCTCCCGCTCGAACCAGGCGCGGGTGAGCTCGAACCACGACAGCTCATCCTTGTTCTGCCCCGGGAGCAGAGCAGGAACACCGAGGACCCGCATGACCTGCTCCCGCTCGGCGGTGTCGAGGATATGGCGCGCAAATTCGAACACACGCTCCATTCCCAGCTTGGCTGGGGGTGGAAGCTTTCCACTCCAGGCGGCGATGTCATCCCTGTAGGTCGCCCAGTAATTCCTGTCGGTCACCATGGGTGGCATGGCTCAGTGAAGGGGGAACGGAGGGTCGAACACGAAAGTGCCCTTGTCGGTGGTGATGAGGACGCGGTCAACTCCTTTGAGCTCGCCACGGTCTGTGAACGCGGCGCGCACCGCGTTCCGGTCACCACCCTTGAGCGGATTGCTCGACTTCGGGTCGAAGCGCACGTCGACGACCCGCTTGAAGCCCTCTGGTGGCACCTCGCCTCCCGCACCGCGCAGTTGCTTTGCCGCGCCCTGCAGAGCTCGGTCCAGAGCGTCCTCGCCCTCCCCGAAGATGCGCTTGTGCTGGATGGCCTCGCGCGTCGTGTAGTCCACCACGTCGGCGCCGCCTCCTTCCAGCGCCACCTTGTGCTGCTTCTGCAAGCGAGCAACGGCGTCCTCCAGCGCCTGCACCTTCCCTTCTGTCTTGGGGTTCCAGTCGTCGAGGAACTTCGGCAGCTTCTCCGGGTTCGTGTAGTCGGGGCTCTTGACGAGCGCCTTGACCCTCTCCGCCACCCCGCGCTGAACCGCGAACTGCGCCGTTTGCCGCGCCTGCTGTTCCGACAGGCCCTTGCCCCCCAGTGCGGCGGCGATCTCCGACTCCGCGGAGGCGGCGGACGCCGCGACGGTGCCACCACCCCGCCCGCCGCCACCTCGCCCGCCTGTCGGCCCCTGCCCCTCTGCTGACGACGGTGGGGCGGCGCGCAGCGGCCTGATTCCGCCGCCCTCACCGGCGCTGGCCATCGGCCCGGGCCGAGACGGCCCCTCGCCCACCGGAACAAGCTTCCCGTCCGTCCCGGTGGCGCGGATCTGTATCTCCTCCATCTGGAGCGCCGGTGGCCGCGCCTTCGCCCGCTCGATGGGGATGACGTCTGCGCCGCGCTCCACCGCCTGGAGCGCCTCTTCCGTCCTCCGGCCGAGCGCCTCCAGCGCGGCCTGCTCATCGGGGCTGAGCGCGGCCTTCAGCGCCTTCATGTCGAGGTAGGCCCTGCGCAGGTTGGCCAGCACCTTCGGGGCGGCGGTGGCCAGCCTCCCCACGGCGTAGAAGGCCACCAGCGCGGACAACCCGTCCGAATACCGGAGGAAGCGCGCGCCCTTCTCGCCGTACCTCTCCAGAATCCAACCCCGGTGCTCATCCACCACCGAGGTGACGGCCCCCAGCGCGACGGCCGCCCTGTCACACCACACCACGGCCGTGGCCAGCCGCCCTCCGGCGGCGGCGCCGGCAGCACCAGCGGCGCCTACCGCGCCCACGGAGACGCCGAAGGCGAACGCCTCGCCGCACTTGAGCAGCGTGTGCCGGGCGTCCTGGTGCGCCACCTCCAGCAGGTACAGCGCCGGGGCGAAGCGCATCGCTCCACCCTCGTCGTAGAGCCTCACCCCCACCACCTCGTCGTACCCAACGTGGAAGCGCAGCCACTCCAGAGGCAGCGTCTTCGACTCCGGGTAGTCGTACACCTTGGTGTTGACGAAGACGTCCAGCCCGTCCCCGGCCAGCTCCACCCTCGGGCCAACGGGGCTCGCGACGGTGGCCCCAAACCCGCGGAGGGAACTACCTTCGTCCGCTCGTCCTCGATGGCCCGGGCGACTTTCTCCGGGCCAATCCGCTCCGCGTACGCCATCAGCACGCGTCGGGCCTGCTCTCTTTCGTCGTCCCCGAGGAATCCATCCGTCAGCGCGCTGTACACCCGGGCCACCGCCCTCCGCCCGCGCTCGGACTGGAGGGCCCGGGCCAGCTCCTCGTCCGCCGTCGCCTGGAGCACGTCCCGCGCGGTGTCGTCGGCGTGGCCGGGCGCCGCCTCCTCCAGCGCCCGCTCCACCTCGTCGCACTCGCCTTTGGCCAGCGCCCGGACGTCCACCTCCCGCAGCGCCACCTTCATCCCCGGTGGCACCGGTACCGGGGTGAGGGCCGCCTGTCCATGGTGCCGGAGCGTCACCTCAGCGGTGCCACCGCGCACCGCCACGTCCACCACGTTCCCGTGCGACGCCCCCGCCAGCGTCACCCGCGCGACGGGCACCCCCTCTCCTGCACCTCGCGGGTCCCGCGCGTACACCAGCCACTCCCTCGACGGCCCCTGGCGCGCCAGGCACCCGGAAAGGCAGAGCACCGCCACCACCAGCACGTTCAGCGAGAGGACGCGCGCCTGTCCATCGGCCGTCTGGAGGCTCACCCTGTGCCGAGCGGGAGCGCTGCCCACCTGGACCGGCGCGACGGAATGAGCGTCGAACATGGGGGAGTACCCTCGGAGGCCCGTGGGCACCTGGTGGCAGAGTTGGGCCTCGCTCGCCTCCGCTCGGTCCCCATGGTCGAGCCAGGCGAGCAGGCTGCTCACGCCATTTCGCGGCCCGCCAAGGTCACGTTGCTGAGCGCTCCCGCTCGGAACTCATCGGTGAAGTTCCGCCTCGCCCGCTTCTGCTTCTTCGGCTCCGATTCCATGGACACCCTCTACTTGCCTCCAAAGGCGTCCACCAAACTGGATCAAGCCCAGGCCTCCCCACGCTGGCGTTGGCCGCGTGCTCCGTTCCTCGCGGTAAGCCCAGCTGCTCCTTGCATCGCGGGTTCTGGTGCCCTTCGAGCGTCGCTGTGCGTATGCACACTGCTGTGGTGCTACCCTCACCACAGCTTTACCAGTTGCGGTAGTGCACATCTGCACTATCTAATCGAGGAACTCGTTGGACGGAGCAAGAGATGGACGCACCTAACACTGCGGTGGAGACGGGGCCTCTGATGCCACGAAGAGAAACGCTCGCCGACCGGATTCGTCGGCTCATGGAGGAGAAGGGCCTTAACCAAGCCAGTCTCTCGGATAAGTCTGGCGTGCCAAGAAGCGAACTGAACCGAGCGCTCAATGATCATCGGCAGTTTCGAGCTGAGGAACTCGCCTGGCTCTCTACGGCGCTCGGGACAGATGTAGACGCTCTGCTCAAAAATGTTGAGATCCCTCCGGACGTGCTTTCACAAGCGGAGAAGGCCCAGGCTGTCGCTGCGCGGCTGTTTGAACTGGAAGCCAAGCACAAAGCCGCAGTGGACGAGGCAAAGGCTCTTTCAAAGGAGGTGATCAACCTCTCGGTGAACGTCCAGCAACTAACGACGGCCAGGGATGAGGAGCGAGCGCAAAGGATAAAGGTTCAAGAGTCTCTGAATAAAGCTCAGGAAGAAATCGAGTCGCTACGCCGCGCGCTAAAGGATGAGCAGAACTTACGGCTGAACGAGCATCGGAAGCTCAAGCAGAGCGAACTACGAGTTTCCGTTCTTCAGAATCAGCAAGCGACGCTGACCGAACAGGTAAGGAAGCTGTCTGGGGGCCAGCTCGGAGTAGGCGCTTGGTCTGCACTCGGGGGTCTCGTACTCGGAGGAATCATCGGTGCTGCCGCGAAGGGCAGCCAGGACGATGATGACGAGTATGAGGAAGAGGATGATGAGTACGAAGAAGACGACGAGGACGAGGAGGACGGGCGCTGAGATGAGTGCCGCGGCTACTATGGCGCGCTCGGTGAATGTGTGGGACGTGATGACGGGCCAAGTCGCCTGACGTTGGAGGGCCACGCCGGCATGGTGACTGCGGTGGCGCTGAGCGCAGGCGGGAAGATGGCCATCTCCGGCTCCTACGACACGACGCTGAAAGTGTGGGACGCGGAGGCTGGGAGTTGGCTGGCCACGTTCACTGGCGACGCCGCATTCACCACAGTCGCACTCAGCCAGACAATGCGTGTCATTGCCGGCGACTCGGCCGGCCACGTTCACTTGCTGGAACTGCGCCTTGGCCCTGATCCGGCCCGAGGGCCGCGCTCATAGGTCCCAGGTTTGGTCGAGCGGGCCGCCGGCGGAAGTTGACGTAACCGGGCCTTATCCGACGTCGGCCTGCCTCGACCACTGTCTCGGGCAGGCGTCCAAGGCTTGCTGGTCAACCCGTCACTCGAAGACCTCCCGTCGTATCTGCTCTTCGTCCATGGCGCTCGCCGCTGCCTCAGCGGCGGCGCGCTCCTGCGGATCCAGTCGCGAGATGGAGTTGGAAGCGAGGGACACCAGATCGCGGTCGCCGTACTCCCAGCGCTGGCCCAGTCGCGTGTTCATCTG